>CAMXOP010000072.1 GCA_947245665.1 uncultured Clostridiaceae bacterium | reverse complement strand
AGAAGCAATGAAAAGTACAGAATACACAATATTTGATAGTAAAATTATGAGTACTAATGGAGAATATGTTTATGAAAATACATTAAATTTAAGTGAATTTTTTAAAGATATAGGAGAAGAAAATCAAACTACATATATTATAGGAATACCAATATTTGTACTTATGTGTTTAACAATATTTACATATAAGAATGTAGATAAAAAGTATAAAGATTTCTTTATAATATCTTTACTATTTTCATTTATATCATTATATGCATCAAGCAAATATTGCCCATGGATTGTATTTCCTGACTTTTTATGCAAATTACAATATCCATGGAGAATGATGGGATTTTTCAATTTCTTTAATTCATTTGTAATAGGTGTAAATATATATGTTTTATTAAAAACATTATTTAATAAGGATATGACTAGACTATTTATATCCACAATATTAATTATAAGTATGTTAACATATACAATACCACTACTATTACAATATAAAACAGATGATATAGAAAAAGATAAAAAACATGAAACAGCTGTAATAAACAACCCATATATTCATCATTTAAGTATAAATAGAGAATATTTGCCATTAAAAGCACTTTTATTACAACGAACATATTTACAAGAAAAAGAAGATAGAATATATGTGTTAGAAGGAGAAGCTTTGATTGCAAATGAAGAAAAAATCAATTTGACAGATAGTGCAACTATAAAGGAGGCCATAAAAAATACAATAATAGAATTTCCATTTTTCTATTATCCAGGATATAAAATAACTTTAGAAAAAAATGGAGAAAAAGTACAATTAAAAACTATAGAAACTAATAATGGATTTGTTGGAACAGTACTTGAAGAAGATATTAATGAAGCTGAAATAAAACTAATATATAGTGGAACAGCAATAACATATGCTTCATACATAATATCATTCATAGCTTTCATAATATTTACAATATACTGTTTATTAGAAAATAAAAAAAGATAGTTAGGTCGCCTCATTACTGCCTTAACAGAAAATACAATTAAAAAAATAAATTAACCTCCTTCGTGCTACTCTATATTATATATATCACTATTTCTAAAATTTTTGCCTACTAGCTTCCATAAAAAAGATAGGAGAGAATATGAAAAAAATAAAAGAATTACTAAAAAACGAAAAATATTTTTCAATATTTATAATATTAATAGCAAGTATATTTGTATGTATTCCTCTAATGAGTAAAAACATAGATATGACTTATGATGATGGAATTCAGCATATATGTAGACTAATGGGAACATATCAATCATTACAAGAAGGACAAACTGTAATAATGTCTAATTTTTGTAATGGCTTTCGGATATTCATGGAATATTTTTTATAGTCCATTAACAGCCTTTTTACCATTAATCCTCAAATTAATAGGAGCTTCATATGTATTATGCATAAAATTATTTATGTTTGTATGTGTATTTTTATCTGGATATTTTATGTATTTATTTACAAAAAAAATAACTAAAAACAATAATATAGCAATACTTGCAAGTATTATTTATATTATAGCACCATATAGGTTAACAGATATGTACATAAGAAATGCATTAGCAGAACTTACATCATTTATATTTTTACCATTAATATTTTTAGGATTATACAATATATTTGAAAACACTGTAGAGAAAACACGGGGAGTCATGCCCAACAAATAAAACACTTATATTATCAATAGGTGCTATAGGGTTAATACTAACACATACAGTAATTACAATGTATACAGCTTTATTTGCTGTAATATATGTATTAATAAATATAAAAAAATTGAAAGATAAAAAAATTATAAAATTATTAATGATAAACATATTATTAATATTAGTAATAACAGCATTCTTCTGGTTACCACTATTAGAACATAAAATAATGGCTAATTATGAAGTATTTAAGCCAGGAAGAATGGAAAGAACCGAAGTTTTAGTAGCATATAAATTAGACTTTTATAGATTATTCTTTACGAAAAGCACAGACTATATGATATATGAAATAGGAATAATAACTATAATCAGTTTACTTCTAACGCCTCTTACAATAAAAAAAATAAAAGAGAAAGAATATTATAAAATATACTTATTTATGCTAATATCAGGAATAATAAGTGTTATTATGACATTAAAAATATTCCCATTTGAATATATGCCAAGCATTTTAAAAATGATACAATTTACTTTTAGACTTTTAGAATTTTCAAGCTTTTTCTTTAGCATAATAGCTGCTATAAATATAGTTACTTTAAGTAAAAAAATTGAAGCAAAAGAGATTATAATAATATTATTTACTATTATATTATTAACTATTCCATTAAAAAGTCATATAAGAACACTAGAAAATTATGATGAATCTAAATTGTGGCCAGCAGTTCCAATAAGTGCAGATACAGGAAGAGTGCATGCAGGATGTGCAAGTTTTGAATATTTACCATCAAAAGCATTTGAAAACAGAAAATATATAGAAACAAGAACACAAAATGCAATAGTTATGAATGAAAATAGTTCTACCATAATAGAAAATGAAGTAAAAAAACGGAACTAAAATGAGTTTTGACGTAAAATATGTATTAGAAGAAACGCGGAATAGAATTACCATATATATATTATTTGGGATATGATGTAACATTAAAAACAGCAAACGAAAAAGTAAAGTTACAGACCTTTGAAACAGACAATGGCTTTATAGGTATAAAGCTTCCAATATTAGAACAGGGAAAAGTAGAGGTAAAATATACTGGGACATGGCTTATGAATATATCAAATTTTGTGTCAGTTATAGGAGTATGCATATTTATTCTTTGTTTTTTAGTGGACACCACTCAGGTTTATGAATATTAACCATTTCACTTGGTAATTCTAAAGATCTGGCAATATTACGAGGTGGGGTTAAACAGTAACAATCGGCTCTTTTATCAGCATCTCTAAACCAATCATCAGGATCAGGATCTGGTGAAAAGTATAAATGCTTACATCTATCGCACACTTCTTTAATTTCACTAATTCCACCTGTAAAATATTCAAGACGACCATTCTTTTCTACTACTACATCAATACCTGCCTCTTCATATTCCCGTATTTTTTTCTCAAGTTTTGAATCCATAATTATACCTCCTTCATATTAATGACAATGGGTTAAATTAAAAGTTTCATATATAATAATATAATGTAAAGTAAGTGTCAATAGTCTAAATTATAATAATCAGTCAAATCAATTGACTAAATATACAAAATGATATAAAATACTAATAGCAATAAATGAAAGGAAGAAAAATATGTCAAAACCAACAGTAGCAATAGTAGGAAGACCAAACGTAGGTAAATCTACATTTTTTAATTATATAGTAGGGAAAAGAATATCAATAGTACAAGATGAGCCAGGTGTTACAAGAGATAGGGTATATGCTGAAAGCACATGGAGAGGTAGAACATTTTCATTAATAGATACAGGAGGAATAGAGCCAGAATCAGAAGATATAATAATATCTCAAATGAGAGAACAAGCTAATATAGCAATAAGTGTAGCAGATGTTATTATATTTTTAACAGATATAAAACAAGGAGTAACAGCAGCAGATAAAGAAATAGCATTAATGCTTAAAAAATCTAAAAAGAAAGTTATTCTAGTATGTAATAAAGCAGATAATTATGGAAAAACTTCAGACGATATATACGAATTCTACAATTTAGGACTAGGTGACCCATACCCAGTATCTTCGGTGAATGCAATAGGCATAGGAGATGTACTAGATGCAATATATGAAAGCTTTCCTGAAAAACAAGAAGATGAAGATGATGAAACAATAAAAGTAGCAATAATAGGAAAGCCAAATGTAGGTAAATCTTCATTAGTAAATAAAATACTTGGAGAAAATAGAGTAATAGTAAGTGATATAGCAGGAACAACAAGAGATGCAATAGACTCAAACTTTGAAAATAAATTTGGAAAATATGTATTTATTGATACAGCAGGAATTAGAAGAAAAAGTAAAGTAGATGAACAAATAGAAAAATATAGTGTAATGAGAAGTTTGCTTGCAGTAGAAAGAGCAGATGTATGTATTTTAATGATAGATGCAAATGAAGGTGTAACAGAGCAAGATACCAAAATAGCAGGTGAAGCACACGAAGCAGGAAAAGCAGTAATAATAGCAGTAAATAAATGGGACGAATATGAAAAAGATACAAACACAACTGAAAAATATAAAAAAGAGGTATATAACAAATTATCATACCTATCATATGCACCTATAATATTCATATCAGCCAAAACAGGTCAAAGAGTACACAAACTATTTGAAATGATAAATATGGTAGCAAGCCAAAATGCAATGAGAGTATCAACAGCAGTATTAAACCAAGTATTAAATGAAGCAATAGCAATAGTACAACCACCAACAGACAAAGGTAAAAGGCTAAAAATATACTACATGACCCAAGCCTCAACAAAGCCACCAACATTTGTAGTATTTGTAAATGATAAAAAGTTATTCCACTTTTCATATGAAAGGTACTTAATAAATCAAATAAGAAAAGAATTTACATTAACAGGTACGCCTGTAAGGATGATTGTTAGGGAGAGAAAAGAGAAGGATGCATAAAATGTAGGGGGGTAGGCATTGTGTCTACCAGCTCTTCGAAGCAATTGCAAGAATGAAAATATTAGGAGATTTCTTCGAAGAAGGGCAGATACAAGACCTGCTACTACATAATAAAAAAGGAGGTACAAAAAATGATAACATACATTATAGTAGCAATAATAGCATATTTACTAGGAAGCATAAGCTTTTCAGTAATAATTAGTAAAAAAATAGCAGGATTTGATGTAAGGCAAAAAGGAAGCGGAAATGCAGGTACGACAAATGTACTAAGGAGTGTAGGAAAAAAAGCAGCAATTATAACTTTAATATTAGATGTATTAAAAGGTGTATTAGCAATAATAGTAGCTTATATATTAGGAAAAATAGTAAAAGATGTAGACAAAACTTTATTAATTCAAATAGCAGGAATAGCAGTAATAATAGGTCATACATTCCCAATATTCTTTGGGTTTAAGGGTGGAAAAGGAATAGCTACATCTTTAGGGGTATTACTTATAACAAACTGGAATATAGGCATAATATGTTTAGTATTTGCACTAGTACTAATGATACTTACAAGAATAGTTTCATTAGGTTCAATAGCAGCAGCAATACTATTTCCAATACTAATAATATTTATGCCAAGTAACGCATATATAGTTGAAGGAAGTTATATATTATACTCTATAGTATTAGCAGTATTAGTAATATATAATCATAGAGCAAATGTAAAAAGATTATTAAATGGAACAGAAAATAAATTAGACTTTAAAAAAATAAAATAAAAAAATAGAAAGATAGAAAATCTTTCTGTTTTTCTATCTTTCATTTTTAATGGAGGAATTATAATGAAAAATATATGTATAATAGGTAGTGGAAGCTGGGGAGTAGCACTAGGAGTACACCTAGCAAAGTTAGGAAATAATGTAAAAATATGGTCATACATGGAAGAAGAGAAAGAACTAATAAATAATGAGAGAAAATGTAAATTCTTACCAAATGTAATATTGCCAGATGGAATATATTGTACAACATCGTATGAAGAAGCTATAAATGGAAGTGAAATAATATTACATGTAACACCATCAAAATTTACAAGAAATACTGTAAAAGAATATAAAAAATATGTAACAAATCAAACAATCGTAATATGTTCAAAAGGTTTTGAAAAAGAAACATTATCAACATTAGATGATGTAATAACTGAAGAAATACCAGATGCAAAAATAGCAGTATTATCAGGGCCAAGCCATGCAGAAGAAGTTTCAATAGGAATTCCAACAGCATTAGTAGTTGCAGCTCATAATATAGAAATTGCAAATAAGTTGAGAGATATATTTATGAATGAAAAACTAAGAGTATATACAAGTAATGATGTAAAAGGTGTAGAGTTAGGAGGAGCATTAAAAAATATAATAGCATTTTGTGCAGGAATATCTGCTGGAATAGGATTAGGAGATAACACATTTGCTGCACTAATAACAAGAGGCCTACATGAAATATCATTATTAGGAGAAGTATTAGGTGGAAATAAACAAACCTTTTATGGTTTAACAGGTTTAGGAGACCTAATAGTAACTTGCCTAAGTGAACATAGTAGAAACAGAAGAGCAGGAAAACTTTTAGGACAAGGTAAGAATATTGAAGAAATCAGAAAAGAAATAGGAATGGTAATAGAAGGAGTAGACAATATAGAAGTAGCATATGAACTTTCAAAAAAATATAATTTAGATATGCCAATAGTAAAAGGAGTATATCAAGTATTATATGAAGGATTAGACCCAAAAACAGGCGTAAAAATGCTAATGACAAGAGATAAAAAAGCAGAATAAAATAATAAAACGAAATATAAAAAGATTGTAGAGGCGTACTTTGGACGACCAAAGAAACAGCTCGAAAGTATGTATTTTAAAATAACCAATCTTATATATATATATATATATATTAAAATAAAATTCCGACCTCTGACTTCTGACCTCAAACAAAAAAGAAAGGAAACGAAAAAATGAAACTTGTAATTCAAAGAGTGTCAAACGCAAGTGTTACAGTAGAAAATAGTGTAGTAGCAAAAATAGGAAGAGGTTTTTTAGTTCTTTTAGGAATTGGCCTAGAAGATACTGAAAAAGAGGCTGATTATTTAGTACAAAAACTAATTAAATTACGTGTTTTTGAAGATGAAAATGGAAAGATGAACTTAAGTCTAAAAGATGTAAGAGGGGAACTTTTAATAGTGTCTCAATTTACTTTATATGCAGACTGTACAGGAGGCAATAGACCGAGTTTTTCAAATGCAGCAAGGCCAGAAAAAGCAAATGAATTATATGAATATTTTTTATCTAAATGTCAAGAAGAAAATATAAGAGTAGAACATGGAATTTTTAGAGCAGACATGAAGGTAGAGCTTTTAAATGATGGACCAGTAACAATTATATTAGAAAAAGAGTAAAGTTGTTGCAAAATTATATAAAACATGTTAAAATTTCCATATAAAAACGCATCAGATTTTTTGATGTGTTTTAATATGGAAATCTTTCATACAAATATTTTATAATTTCATCAGCATTATTTACAGTAACATTAATTAAAACATCTTCATCTATACATATCCACATATTTATTTTAAAGTCATCTTTATTATCAATAAAAGTACCTATTAAATCACTCATTTCAACAGGATTTTCGTAATCTATTTCTAATTCCAAAGTATCTTCACTTATTTGTTTCAAAATATCTTCAGTAGATAAATAAAATTTATTTAAAAACTTACTAATTTCACCTTTTACATCACTATATAGTTTTAAAAAAGTTTTCATATAATAATATATCTCCTTTATTTTAATATCTTAATTTTAGTATTTAATATTTTTTTATAACTATACGAGGAATAAAATTGAAAATTTTTATTCATAATACTATAAATGAGGTGTTTAATTTTATGAATAAAAAATATTTTATTTTCTTTATATGTTTTATAATTTTTTTAATAGTAATTATTACTAGTATAGCAATATTTGCCAATAGTGGTAATAATAATACAAAAAGTAAAATAGATGAGGAACTTGAATTTATTGATAATAAGATTTTAGGTATGCTTAATTCTCTTAATAATATACCATTTTCAAATTCCATATTATTAGAGCAAAATAGTATAAAAGGTCAATCTAATTCAATTGGTAGTGAAAGTTCAGAACAAGCATCAGATAGCAAGCAATCATCAAAAGAACAATCAGATTCATCATCAGGTTCATCTTCTGGAGAAGCAGCGGAACCTTCCAAAAGTGAAGATTATACAAAATATAATGTGAAGACACAAAATATATTGACAAATCAAAATACAGAAATAGATTGGGACTATATAAAAAATACAGTTCAAATATTATATACAAGTTGGCCTAGTATAATGATAGATTTGCATAGTGTTAATGTAAAAAATGAAGACATATTATCTTTTTCCAATGCACTAGATGTATTAATAATAAACATACAAAATGAAGAAAAGAAACAGACATTAAATAGTTTGGCAACATTATATTCTTTTATACCAATATATAAAGAACAATATTCAGACGACAAAGATAAAATAAATATAGCATATACAAAATCATATATAATAAATAGTTATGTTTTATTAGAAGAAGAAAAATGGGATGACATGAAAACACAGCTATCAAAAGCAGGAGAATACTTTGGACTTATTATTAATTCAATAAATGAAAACAGAAATCAAACATATGTGAGTAAAACATATATATTAATAAATGAAATGAACAATGTAATAAATTTAAAAGATAGAAACTTATTCTATATGAAATATAAAAATTTAATGGAAAGTGCAATGAACATATTCTAAGTTAGAACAAAAAATGGAAACAAAAGGGACGGGGCAAAAAATTTCCAAACTGTGGATAACTTTTAAATAATTGGTAATTAAACAGACTTCACGATAAATACCGCTATTTTACAGTTAGTGTAAAATTATCGTAGGCAAAATAATTGTCTACGATTTTTTGTTTGTAAAAGATGTTTCCCAGAACTCTTTTACAAGCTTGTTGGGAAATATTAAATTAGAAAAGGAGATTTACAAGATGGAACAAAAATTATTTGGCTCTTCGCTAAATCGAGTGGGTAAGTAGTCAAAACAAAATAAATATAGT
>CAMXOP010000071.1 GCA_947245665.1 uncultured Clostridiaceae bacterium | reverse complement strand
TCTTTATATTTTATCACGGAAGGATTTATTTACACAACTTTTTCTATACTCTCTAAAATAGCCTGTTCGCTATTTTATTTTTTTATCTTTCTTCTTTATTTAGCTTCTCTATTATTACAAGTTCTAATTTATAATGGTCTGTATTTGATGTATAGTCTTGTGTTCCAAATCTTTCACAATTTGCTATTCTTGCAGCAAAAAATGGAATTTGTGGTCCCCAGTCATATGGTCTAGTTACTTGCGAAAGTAATGGTGCTTGTCCTTCTAATTTTTTTATTCCTTTAAAATTAGGTATATATTTATGTGTATCATTATCAACAGATAAAGTTCCTATTAAAGTATCTTTCCAATATACTTTATATATTTTCATATTATTCTCCTCATTTCTAGTTTCTCTATTATTTTTAATTTTTTAAACTATTAAGTTACTTATTATTGTAAATCGACTGTTACTGCCTTTGAACATCTCTTTCTTGAATTCCATATATATGCATAATTCTTCTTAAAATTTCATCTTCTTCACTTTGTCTAATTCCTTCATCTATACTTTTCTTTGAAATTTCATTACTATATTGTTCACCAATTGTGCTTTCTTCTAATTCTGGATATATGATTTTACTAATTTCTTTTTTCCTAAACCCATATACATATGTTACTATATTTTTTACTACTTGTGGTAATGGCGCTTTTATTTTCCTTTCCACATTTTGAATTGCTTTATGAATATTTAATTTATTATAACAGTCCATAACAAAATCATATACTTCATCATCTTCTAATAGTGTATCTAATGTATTTTTCCAAAGTGATGAATATTCTCCTTCTAATACTGCAATTTTAGGATCTTGCATATTTACATTTCTTTGAAGACCTAATCCATTTTTTTGTATTCTTTCTAATATATCTAAATCTATATCTAACATAAGAGAATATTCAGTATCATATATTGGTGCTAATTTTTGTTTCTTCTGATTTGTTTCAGGATTTATATATGTAATTAAACTAATATTTTCTGGATGCATATCTATTGAACATATCATAATAAAAAATGCTGATTGCTTTCTAAAATCTTTTATAATTTTCTTTATATTATCTATTTCTAATCCCTCTAATTTTAAGCTTCGATATAGTTTATCTTCTACTTCTAAATAATTACTGATTTCTGGATATTCTTCATTGAATTCTGTATCTCCTATTAAACTTTGAAGAGTAATTAAGTCATCATTATCATGAGTTAGAATATTTTTAGATAAAACACCATATTCTCCTTTTACTTTAACTAAATCATAATATGCTGTTTCTAAGCCTGCCTGTTTTGCAAGTTCTTCAACTATTAGCTCTGAATAAATTCCTCCATTTCTTTTATTATCTATTTTGCATTCTCCTTTTATTAATGCTTCTACCCCTGAAAAATCTACCCAATTTTTTATTCTATTTTCATTTCCTATTTTTTCTCTTGATTCTTCTGTAAATTCTAAGTTTAATTCATCTAAATTTATATAACCTTCTTTATCTCTATAATTTTCTAATTCTTCAAAACTTATATTACATTTAACTCCATTTTTCATCTATTTATTACCCCTCTTTTTAAATATTTCATCTGGATTATACTTTTCTTTTAACAACTTTTGATATTTTTCCTCTTCTAGCCTATACGCATTCTTTATTTTTTGTTTTTCTACTTCTTCATCTAGCCAATAGTTTCTATTTATATAATTTAATAAAATAAGTGCAGTTCTACTTATTTCTTGTTTTTCAAATGGTAAATCCTTTTTTATTTTTGTTATATAATGGATGTCTTCTCCATTTTTTAATAATTCTAATAATTTCTTTGGAACTTTATTTTTATATTTTTCTCCCATAATATCAATAATTTCATTTACTTCTTTAAACGCTATTTTTTCATTAACAGAAAACTCCATTTTTCTTCTCCTTATTTTACTTATGGTAACAATATATCATATTTATTTTTCTATTACCATAGTTTTTATAAAATAAATATTTTAATATTTTACAATACAAAATTACAGAATGTACTCATAAATTTGAATACATTCTGTATGTTTTAACTATTCTGTTCTTAATGCCACAACTGGGTCTTTTTTGCTTGCCATTTTTGCTGGTATTAGTCCTGCTATTATTGTTAGTATTACACTAATTGCTACTAATATTACTCCTGCTATAAATGGTACTGCTGTTACTACTTTTACTCCTGTTAGTGCAAAAATTGCTGCATTTATTGGAATTGTTAGTAGCACTGTTATTCCTATACCTATTAATCCTGAAATTAAGCCTACTATTAATGTTTCTGCGTTGAATACTCTTGATATATCTTTCTTTGAAGCTCCTATTGCTCTTAATATTCCTATTTCTTTTGTTCTTTCTAAAACAGAAATATATGTTATTATTCCTATCATTATAGAAGATACTATTAATGATATTGCTACAAATGCTATTAATACATAACTTATTGTGTCTATAATTTGGCTTACAGATTTCATCATTGTTCCAACTATGTCTGTATAGTTTATTGTGTTTTCATCTTTTCCTTCGTCTTTTTGCATTTTATTATATTCTTCTATTGCCTGTGCTATTTTATCTTTTGATTCAAAGTCTTTTGGATAAATACTAATTCCGGTAGGACTACTTAGGTCTATTGCTCCTAATTTGTGTAAGTTTTTTTCGTAACTTGCATTTTTATTTTCTGTATATGCATTCATTAATGCTGCTATTTCTTCGCTACTTAGCTTACTCATTGCTATTTTTTGTGAATTACTTAAAGAGTTATAATCAAATGATGTATTTTCTCCTTCTTTTGGAAATTCTAGTCCTGAAAATACATTTACCTCCTTATTTTCTTTTTGCTCTTTTACTATGTCTGTTTCATTTGATTTATTTATAACATATTCCTTTAAATCTTTTGTATAGCCTATTCCTCCTGACATTGATGTAGCTACTGATTGGTCATTTTGTTTTATAATTCCTACTACTTTAATATTTTGTGCTTCTCCAATTTTGGCTTTCATAAATTCTTTGTCTTCTGATTTATCCATCCAAACTCCATTTTCCTTTTTGTAATAATCTGAATTTAGAATTAGTTTATATGATAAGTTTAGCAATTCTTCATAAGTGTATGTTGTTTGTTCTGATTTTTCTACTTTTTCACCTTTTGTTATTTTTTTCATTTTTTCTTCTATTTCTTTTTGGTCTTTTAAACCTAAAGTGTATAAAGTGTAGTCACTTATTTCATTATTTTTACCTACTATTAAAACTACTTCATTATATGCAGTTGGCCAGTTTCCCGCAAGTAAGTCATATTGAGATTTTAGTAGTTCTTCATTATCTAGCATTTGCGTCCATACATCACTCGAACTTGACATACTCATAGATCCCATAGACATAAATGATGAGTTATCGTGTGCTTCCATCATTTCTCCCATTCCCATTGCGTTCATAACTGTACTTGGGTTTACTCTAACTATTTGGTTTGTTGTATCTGGTTTATATAAGTTGATATTTAAGCCATAACTATATGTAATAGCATTACTATTATTTTTTATTTCATTATTTGTTCCTTCTATATATGCCTTTAAGTCTTTTAAATTGTTTGTTTCTATTTTATTTGATAATGTTGACATTATATCATCCATTATGTCTGAAGAATATACTTTTCCTTCTTCGTGATTTTCTTCTTTTTCCATTGTTCCCATCATCGCTTCTACCATGCTATTCATGTCGATTGTAGATTCTTCTATTGTTATTGGGTATGATGATAAGGTTTCTTCTTCTACCCTATTAATATAATTTTGTACTCCTGTTGATATTGCAAGTATTAGTGCTATACCAATTATTCCTATACTTCCTGCAAAAGAAGTTAATATAGTTCTTCCTTTTTTAGTAAGCAAATTATTTAAGCTTAAACGAAGTGCTGTGAAAAATTTCATAGAGGTTCTTTTAAATTTAGCCTTTTCTTCTTTTTTATCTTCTTTGATTTCTTCCTTTTTTATTGGATTTGAATCATCTGTAATTTTTCCATCTAATATTTTTATTATCCTACTAGAATATTTTTCGGCAAGTTCTGGGTTGTGTGTAACCATTATTATTAATTTATTTTTTGAAATTTCTTTTAGAATTTCCATTACTTGCACACTTGTTTTTGTATCTAATGCTCCTGTTGGTTCGTCTGCTAAAATGATGTCTGGGTTATTTACTAATGCCCTTGCAATAGCGACCCTTTGCATTTGCCCACCAGATAATTGGTTTGGCTTTTTATTAATTTGGTCTTTTAATCCTACTTCTTCTAAAGCTTTTATTGCTCTTGCTTTTCTTTCTTTTTTTGAAACTCCTGAAATAGTAAGCGCAAGTTCTACATTGGCAAGTACACTTTGGTGCCCTATTAAATTATAACTTTGGAATACAAAACCTACTTTATAATTTCTATAAGCATCCCAGTCTCTATCTTTAAAGTCTTTTGTAGATTTTTCGTTAATTATTAAGTCTCCACTAGTGTATCTATCTAACCCACCAATAATATTAAGTAAGGTTGTTTTTCCACACCCACTTTGACCTAAAATAGACACAAATTCAGATTCTCTAAACTCGATATCTATACCTTTTAGTGCATCTACCTTTTCTTCTCCACTTATGTATGTTTTTGTTATATTTTTTAGTTTTAACATTAAAATTTACCTCTCTTTTTTATTTTCTTTAAAACTTTATTATTATAATATAGAATTGTGTTTATTTTGTGAAATTTAAATAATATTTACAAAAAAAGCGGAGAAGCTTAGTTTTATCTTCTCCGCTTTTATTCCTAGTATTCCGCTTTT
This sequence comes from uncultured Clostridiaceae bacterium, assembly GCA_947245665.1. GTDB lineage: Bacteria > Bacillota > Clostridia > TANB77 > CAG-508 > UMGS1663. Next base: position 3,917 of record CAMXOP010000071.1, on the reverse strand, counting down.
AATCTTGTTCTTCTTATTTGTATTGCCTGCACTGAGCGCCTAATTTCACTTGACAGTTGCCGGTCAGGAACATCATGTGCTAAAACTCTTTTGTCTTCTTCCTCAGTCCAAATGCGCCTTTCATATTTTGCTGTCTGCGCATAATTTCTTTTTCTCGAAGCATTTCTCATTTCCCGGTACTTCTCCAGTTCTCCTTTAGCCTCATACATTTTTCTCATTGTTGACTTATTCATAACTAAGACCTCCTTAACTAAAAATAATTTTAGTATATCATATTTTATGTAAACGTCAAGTAGTATAAGGCAATTGCTTTTATTGTTTTATATTTCAAATTTATATCCATCTTCCACTACCAAAATATTTTTATATTCTTGTTTACTTAGTTCTTCTCTTGTTGTATCTCTTAAATGTGTTGCTATTATTTGTTTATTATATTTCTCTGCTAAATATTTTATATTATCTATTCCCATATGACAATGGTCGCCTTCTCTTAAAGAGGTATCTGCAATTGTAACTTTACTGTTTTTTATTAATTTTTCTATATTTTCGCATATTCCACTATCTCCAGTACAACTTACAGTGTTATTTATTGTATATCCATATGCAGGCTTTTCTGCTCCATGTGATACTTGTATAGCGTTTATTTTATAGTTTTCTACTTCTATTTGTTTTTCTTCTTCATTTAATTCTATAAACTTTATATTCATAAATTCTCGTATTTCTTCTCTATCTTCAAACCTATATGCAGCAAACAATTCTACTACTTTATCTTCTATTCCTTTTGGACCTATTATTGTAATTTCATTATCTATTTTGACATAATTATATACATGTTTTAAGAAAAATGGTATATCTGATATATGGTCACCATGCATATGTGTGATTAAAATTATTTTTATTTTTTCTGACTTATGATTATTTTTTAATAATTGTTTTAACGTTCCATTTGGTATATCTACTATTAATTCTTCATTTATTAATGTGCATGCACTATTATATTTTGTATATATTGCTCCTGTTCCTACTAATTCTACTTTCATTTTTACTTTCTCTCCTTATCTATTTTTCGTTACTTGATTTAGTTACATTCTAATTTTTGTAGCTTATTACATAATTTTTTATTTACAAATATTTCAATAACCGCTAGTGCAAATAGTAATACTTCTATTACTATCATTTCATATTTCATTAATAGTAATGTGAATATTGCACTTAAAATTAGTGTTCCTATTCTTCTATATACCTCTATATTTATTATTGTTTTTTGTTGTTCGTCTTTATTAGAAATATCTAAAGCAACATCTTCTATGTATATTTGAAAAGAATCTCTTGTTGCTAATATTAAGAAAAATCCTAATGACATTATTATTACTTTATATATAAATATTGTATTTATAAAATGCCCTATAATTAATAGCAAAAATGCCATACTTAAACATATAGTTAATACAATACTCATTTTATCTTTTATTTTTGAATATATCTTTCCAAATATCATATTACCTACTAATCTAGCAATTCTTGATATAAATACTATTGTTGTTATATAGTATGTTACCATTTCTATTGATAAGAAATTTTGAAAATCATATTGCATAAATAATTTACTATTATTTTGCCCCATTTTTACAATTGAGTAAAATACTGCATTAGACAATATCACTAAAAACATAACTGATGTTACTTTTATATTTCTATTGCTTTTTGCTTCTTTTGTTTTTGATTCCTGTGTTTTTGCCTCATAGTATAAAAATGCAACTCCTAATAATAATATATATATTATTATTGACATATACATTGGTAAATAATTATTTGTATTAAATAGTTGTCCAGCTACTAATGCTGTAAATAAAGTTATAATTGAATACATTATTTTAGATTTATTTCTTATTTTATAATAATCTTCATTTCTTCCTACTGCTTTTAAATTATTCTTTAAAATAATTTCATCCATGTTTAAAAACATAACTGCTATTTCATTTATACTTTTATATAGTAGCATTAAAGGAAATGATTTTCCAAAAGTTAATATAAAAGATGTAATTAATAATAAACTAGCACCTATTCTTAATGAATTTACATTTCCAACTTTCTTTATTATTGCTAATATTACTTTTTGAAAAATTATACATACTAATAATGCAACCATTGTCATTGCAGTTATTTGACTTGCATTTAATCCTTTTACTAAGGTTAAAAATAGCGTATCTATTGGCACAAAAAATATCATATCTCCTGTAAAAGATGCAAATATGGGATATATTTTTATACTTCTATTTATTTTCTTTGTTTCTTGCTCCATTTTTTACTCCTAAATTATTGTTCTTATATTTTATTTACGTATCTCATATTAGCATTACTTCATTTTAATTTCAATAAATTTTATTAATTTTGCTATAGATTTTGTTCTTTTGGTAATCTGTTACTATCTGCCATTATTTCTTATTTTCTTGTTTGAACTGCAAAATAAGTTTGTTCAAAGTTAGTAATAGAATCAAACTTTTTCTTTAACTCTATTAGTGTTGATTTTTCAAATTCCATATATAGTCCTCCATATAAAACACTCATATATGTAAACAAATTAACAGAAAATATGCTATAGAGCTTGAAAGTTATGTCAAACTGTTGTATAATATGTTTATGATTTATATATACTATTTCCCTATTTTCACTAATTAGTGAGAGGATTTTCCTCTAGCTTTTTGTTTTTTCATATAGTAACTCGTTGGCAACTATAAAAGAAATTTAAGGAGGAATTATTATGTTGTGGATTGCTTTTTGGGGTAGTTTTATTGTTTGTTTTTTTGCTATTTGTTTCTTACTTGCTAATCTCATTTGCCGGGATTGGAAAGGTGCTTTACACAGTTTAATACCCATAATCATTTGTGTAGTAGTATTTTTTGTAAGTACCGTTTTCTTGGCTCCATAGGTGCACGATCGTATCAAGAAACTGAAAAAACAGCCGAATATGAACTTGTATCATTGCAGGATAATAGCCAAATATCTGGCTATGCTCGTGGTGGACTGTTTTATGTATATGCTTCTATGGCTACTAACGAAGTTTATATGTATTATTACAAGTCTGGAGATGGATACAGAAAGGGCAAAATTACTTCTGAAAATGTAATTATTTATGAACAGGAAGCTTGCACACCTACAATTGTAGAATATACAACATATACAAAAGTTAAAATGAATGGCATATTAGAAGGCTTACTTTCTTTTTGCTCATTTAGAGATGAAGAAAAAAGTTATGAATTCTATGTACCAAATGGAACTGTGGTTCAATCATTTTCATTAGACTTACAGTAAGAAATAAGGAGAGCATTGTGCTCTCCTTATTTAAATCTTTCTACCTGTATTACTTTCTTTACAGAATAATATTTTTCTTTTCCTTTGTGTGAAACTTTAATATGCGAATATGGGTTTATCATGTTTCCTCTGAACATTTCGATTTCATATTCTGTACTTTTGGTTTTTACTGTAAAATGTCTCAAATCACAAGCATAATTAACCAAGTCTACAATTTCATAATTTTTACTCCGTATCCCTATTCTTTCTATAACTTCCGGAATATCAATTAATCCTAATCCATACCATTTTTCTAATATTTCTTTTAATTTACTCCGGAAAATTAATTCATCATCAGTTGTTACTTCTTCTGTAAAAATTTTTCCATTTTTAATTTGCATATACTTTTCCTCCTTGTCAGTTGACATTACTACATTGTTTTTAGTTGCTATAATCCTAAATGTTTATATAGGAGTTATTAAATTTAAACTAGTTATTTACTAGTATGCTGGTATTATATCATATAATTATTTGTTTTTCAAGAATTATGTCTATTAATTTAATTTTATTCTTGTAGGTTTGTCAAACATATGTCACACTTTCTTAGAAATATCTATTGTTGAAAT
>CAMXOP010000070.1 GCA_947245665.1 uncultured Clostridiaceae bacterium | reverse complement strand
ACTTCAAACAGTATAAATATCAATTTAGTGTGACATATGTTTGACAAACCTACAACATACTATAGAAGAAAATTTCTAAAATCATTGACTTTTTTTAGAAATTTGCGTATAATAATGATAGAAGATGAACGACCACAGTAATGTGGCGTGTCGCTAAATATTGTTTAAAAAATTTTTAAATACATCTCTAACGACCAAGCAGAGATGTGTTTTTTTCGTTGTCTAATTTTCTTATTGTAACAAAAAGTGCCACAAATAAGGCAACAGCGACAACAGTTACCATTGCAAGTTCTATAAATAGTATGTATATAAAAGCCAAATAAACTTGTTCAAATAACATATGCATCGCCCCCTTTCATCAAGAAAGCGACACTCCACACTCTGTTTTGCTCATCTTCTGGTAAAATTATACAATGGTTATACAGTAAAGTCAAGTTAATTTGCGAAATTTTGTTTTATAATTATAATATAACCATGTTCTGAGAAATAAAGTTTCGGATTTGTTAAGTTGTGGATCACCAGTAAAAAACAGCTATTTAATATATTAGCTGTTTTTTATTATATATATAAATTATGAGGAGTTAAAAAATACCAGAATTATAGAAGGAAAATTAATATTGTTGGAAATAAAATTAGATATTATCGTAAGTTAAATCATTTTTCATATCAAAAATTATCAAATATGATTATGCTACTTGGTATAAATATTCATAAACAATCTATTTATAATATTGAGAAAGGTATTAGAACAGTTGTTGATTATGAACTTTGTGCATTTGCTAAATGTTTCAATATAACTGTTAACGAATTAATAAATTACTATTATAATCAAATAATTTATAAGACATTAATTAAAAATTTTAAAGGTTTTTAATTAATGTCTTATATAATTTTCATAAATTTGTATAAAAAATATATTCTCTATTTAATTTCAAGAAAAATTTTAATTCCTAAAATATATACTCTTATAAATATATTCCTTTTTTTGTTTTTACAGTTTCTTTTCATTAATAGATTTCTTTCTACTTCTAATTGTTCCATTTTTTCCTCCTTTTTTAAAAGTATAGTATTTATTCCTTTTTTAATCAAAAAAACTGAGTTTCGACAAAACCTAATCTATATATTTATTTCCTTTAAAATTTTCTCTCTTATTTCATTCCATGTTAAACCAGATATATATTCTATTACTTGATATGAATTATATTCATATTTTTTAGCTAATATTGTCCATTCATTTACTGTAGGAAATTTTCCTGTTTTCTTAGTTTCTTCTTTTAATTTTTTATAACTATATTTGTACCATTCATATAATTTACTATTAACTGGATAATTTTTTGCTCTTTTTCTATTATTTTCTTTTACTACTTCATAATATAAATTTATTAATTCATTTATTTCGTCATTTATTTGATGTGTTTGTTTTGAATTTATACCATTTATAACTATACTTCTATTTAATTTTTTTCTAATTTTTTCTATTTCTTTTTCTAATTTCTTATCAATCTTTTTTATTTTATTTTTTAAGTCCTCCCAATGTTCTACATCTTCATGTGCATATATAACAATAGAACTTAGTAATTTATATTGTTTAGCATATATATCCCATTCTTCTCTTTTTAATCTTGGATTTTTATTTAATTGATTTTTTAATTCTTTTATTGTTTTTTGATATAAGTTCATTATTTTCCTCTCTCATTTTCTGCTTTTACAAATAATAATGCAGAATTATAGTTAAACTACAATTCTGCATTATCTTTTGTATTAGTCTTTCCAAAACGCCTCATAGGCTCTATATGTTTCATAAATATCAAACTTACTTGTTACTTCATATGGTGCATGCATTGAAAGTACTGGTACTCCGCAATCTATTACATCTACACCTTTATTTGCTAGTATATAGGCTATTGTTCCACCCCCACCTATATCTATCTTTCCTAGTTCTGCAACTTCATATTTTATATTATTTTTTTCAAATATTTCTCTTATTTTTGCAACAAATTCTGCATTTGCATCTGATGCACCTGATTTTCCCCTAGCTCCTGTATATTTATTTAGTCCTACTCCTCTACCTAGAAAACCAGCATTGTTTTTTTCATATGCTGATGCATATATTGGGTCATATGCTGCATCAACATCTGCTGATAACATTTTTGAATTGCAAAATACTTGGTTTAATAAGTTTGGTTTGTTTATTCCTAGTCTATTTAATAATTCTGATATAAAAGTATCGAATACATGCGATTCCATACCTGTATTACCCATACTTCCTATTTCTTCTTTATCTGATATAATACAAACTGCTGTAGTTTGTGGCTTTTCTATATTTAGAAGTGCTTTTACTGATGTATAAACACATACTTTATCATCTTGTCCATATCCTGCAACCATACTTCTATCTAACCCCATTGTTCTTGCGTTAAACGCTGGTACTAATTCTATTTCTGAACTTACAAAGTCCATTTCTATTATTCCATATTTATCATTTAATATTTTTAATATATTTAACTTAACAGCATCTAGCATACTTTCTCCATTATATGGCATACTTCCTATTAATAAGTTTAAGTCTTCTCCTTTTACTCCTTCTTTTAATTTTCTTTCCATTTGTTCACTAGCTAAATGTGGCAGAAGATCTGTTATTGTAAATATTGGATCTGATTCATCTTCCCCAATACATATTTCTATTTTTTCTCCATTTGATTTTACTAATACACCATGTATACTAAGTGGAATTGTTGTCCATTGATATTTTTTTATTCCACCATAATAATGTGTTTTAAAAAATGCTAAGCCTGAGTCTTCATATAATGGGTTTGGCTTTAAATCTAGTCTTGGAGAGTCTGCATGTGCTCCTATTATATTCATACCATTTTCTATGCCATTTTCTCCTATTACTGCCAAATACATGCTTTTGTCTCTATTTATATAATATACTTTGTCTCCTGCTTTTAAGTTTGTATATTCTCTAATGTTTTTAAATCCTTTTTCTTCTACCATTTTTTTTACATTTTTTATTATTTCTCTTTCTGTTTTTGATTTATTTAAGAATTCTACATAACTATCACAAAAGTTGAAGATATTATTTTTTATTCCTTCTTCTAAACCTTCCCAACCTGAATTTGTCTTTCTAAATAAATTTTGTTTTAATTTTTCTGCTTCAGTCAATTTTACCACCCTTTCTTTTGTTTATATATATAATTTTCGCCTTTTTTTTATTATTTCCTTTTTTTTAATGTATAACCATATATTTTTAAATATATAATTTATAAATACTATTTACAAATTCCAAATTTTATTGTTTAATATATTTGTAAATTTATGGGAAATTTTGTTTTATGGAGTTGGAAAATGAAAAAAATTGATGAAAAAAAATTAGAAGAAGAAAATTTAGATATTAATACAAATGTTAATGAAAATAATAAAGAAAATTTTCAAAAAAGTATAGAAAATGATATTGAACTTGAAAATATAGATAATATACTTGAGGATACTGAGATTGAAATTGATGATAATGTTACTAAAAATATAAAAAGCTATACTTTTAAAGATTGTAATATTGATGTTTCTAATAATGATGAAAATAGTAATTCTGAAAATACTAATGGTACTGTAATTAAGGATACTATTTGTAATGAAAGTAAAATACATAAAAAAATATTTAGCAAAAAATTTATTGTTATATCAATTATTATAGCTATTTGCATTTTACTTTGCTTTTCTACTATTTTTGCTTTAATAAATGCTAACACTAATACTATTATTTCTGGTATTTCTATAAAAGGAATTGATGTTTCAGGATTAACTAAAGAAGAGGCTATTACTAAAGTCTCTAGTATAATTAATGACAAGATTTCCACTAGTTTTGACCTTGTTCATAATGATTATAAAACTACTATAATACCTGAACAATTTGGAGCTAATTTTGACATTGAAACTAGTGTAAATACAGCATTTGAAAGAGGAAGAAATGGTATAATTTTTAAAAATAATTTTGAAATTTTATCTTCTTTTTTCTTTAAAGTTAATATTGTTCCTAGTTTTTCTTATAATGAAGAAACTATAAACAGTTTAATTTCAGAAATTGAAGCAAATCTTCCAGATAAGCTAATAGAGCCAAACTATTATGTTGATGGCACCAATTTAATTATTACAAATGGTATTGATGGAGTAGTTATTCAGCCTGATGTTCTTAAATTAAAAATTATTTCTAATATTAATAATTTTTATAGTAAAAATGAAAATATAGATATTCCTGTAATTAATGTTAATGCTAAAGAAATTGATGTTGATACTATACACTCAGAAATATATAAAGAGCCTAAAGATGCATATTATACAAAAGATCCTTTTACAGTATACGCACATATTGATGGTATAGATTTTGCAAATACCATAGAAGAAGTAAAACAAATGTTACAAGAAGAAAAGGAAAGTTATACTATTCCTCTAAAAATAACTACACCTTCAGTTACTACTAATAACATAGGAACAGAGGCTTTTCCAGATTTATTAGCAACATATTCTACAACTTATAGTGCAAGTAATGTCAACAGAAGTACTAATATAAGGCTTGCTTCTGCAAAAATTAATGGTATTGTTTTAATGCCTGGTGAAACTTTTTCATATAACACTACTGTAGGAAAAAGAACTGCTGCAAATGGTTTTAAGTCTGCTGCTGTATATTCAGGTGGAGAAGTTACTACAGGAATTGGTGGTGGTATTTGCCAAGTTTCTTCTACTTTATATAATAGTGTTTTACTTTCTAACTTACAAATTGTAGAAAGGCATAATCATGGCTTTAACACTGGTTATGTTCCTGCTGGTAGAGATGCAACTGTATCTTGGGGTGGACCTGATTTTAAGTTTAAAAATAACAGAAAATATCCTATTAAAATAATTTGTTCTGGTACTGGCGGAACTATAACTACAAAAATATTTGGCTTGAAAGAACAAAATGAATATGAAGTTGAAATTCAATCTTATATAACAAGTTATATTCAGTATAAAACTATAACTAAACAAGATCCTACTCTTGATAAAGGAAAAACAAAAGTTATTGCAAATGGTTCAAATGGATGTAGAGCTGTTTCTTATAGAATTTTGAAGCAAAATGGTCAAGTAATTTCTAAAACCTTACTTGCAAATGATACATATAACCCACATAATAAAATTGTAGCCGTTGGAACAAAATAAATAAAATTAAAAGAAGCAAGAGTAAAAACTTGCTTCTTTTGGTGTACCCGGAGGGATTTGAACCCCCGATCTCAAGGTTCGTAGCCTTGCATTCTATCCAACTAAACTACGGGTACAAATATAAAAAATAGATTATCATATCGAGATAACCTATTTTATATTGTTATGGTCGAGGTGACAGGGATCGAACCTGCGACCTCATGGTCCCAAACCACGCGCGCTACCAACTGCGCTACACCTCGATTAATCATTTTTAACAAATGCTTATATATAATAACATATTTTTATTTCAATTTCAATAGTTTTTTAATATTTTTTTTAATTTGCTTTTTTATTGTTTTTATGTTAAACTATTAATGTAAAATGTTAACTTGTAAATTTAGGAATAATAACAGGAGGAATTATATGGACGCTATAGTATACAAAGCTACTTATTGCTTTAATGACACTTATGCAGAAGGATATATTATATTGCATAATGAGTATGTAGAAGGCATTTTCGCTTATGACTATATGGCTATATATGATGGTGGAGACAAAAATACAATTATTGATTTAATGGCCTTAAATGTCGAAAGTATTGGTAATAATTCTTTTACTATTTCTTATATTCCACATCAATTTGTTATGAAAGTAAATGAGTTATGTCCTGGAAACTATTATAATCTTTATACTGATATTAATTTAGATTATTTAAAACTGTATATTTCCACTGAAACTGTTGAAGGAAAATTGGCTTATTACTTAGTAAAGGAACTTCTTCCTAAATTAAGAATGATTACTTCAAATTAACACAAAACCTGAATTGCAAAGTTGCAATTCAGGTTTTGTGTTAATCTATATTTAAAGTTTCCAAATCTTTTATAGCAGGATCATATATATTTTTTCCTTCATAATTAAATCTTGATCCATGGCAAGGACAATCCCAAGTTTTATCTAAATTATTCCAAGAAAGTTCACAGCCTAAATGTGTGCAATATGGTTTTACTGCATATACTTTTCCTTTTTTATCTCTATATATTCCAACTTTTTTATTATCTACTTCTATTATTTTACCTGTATCTTTCTTTATATCATTTATATACTCATCAGTTTTCTTTAATTTATTAATAACTAGAGAATAGCTAACTTCCTTCACCATATTTGTTAATTCTTCATAGTTTTTTATTGGTTTTAACCTCTTAGAATTAAATACTTCCTCATATTTATTATCTCTTTCTAAAATTTTATCTGTAATAATATTGGCAGCCACATTTGACGATGTCATTCCCCATTTTTTATAACCTGTTCCAACAAATACATTTGGCATTAAATTTGAAAATTCACCTATATATGGTATTTTATCTAAAGTTATGCAGTCTTCTGTATTCCATCTATATAATACTTTACTATCAGGATATAAATCTCTTGCTACTTTTTCTAAATTTTTATATGCTTCTTCCAAACTTATTTTAGCTCCTGTCTTGTGTTTCATTCCACCTACTAATAATATTCTTTTTCCATTATATAATGCTGTTCTTAATGATATACTTGGCTCTTCACTATTAATATACATTCCTTCAAAAAGCTCTGATTGTGTTTCTACTGCTATTAAATATGATGTTTCTTGATACATTTTCATAAAATAGAAACCTGGAAAATTCACTAATGGATAATGTGATGCAATAATTACATATTTTGCACTTACACTTCCTTCTTCTGTTTTTACTATATATTGTTTACCATCCTTTTGTACATAAATAACCTTTGAATTTTCATATATCATTCCTCTTTTTGTTTCAATTGCATTTGTCAAACCTAACATATATTTACAACTATTAAATTGTGCTTGATTTGGAAATTTTATTGCTGCTAATACAGGTTTTAAAATATTTATATTTTTATTCTCATTTTTTATTATTTCATCTTTTATTTCATTCATTTTATTAACCTTTATTGGAATATCTATTTTATTTACAAATTCTGCATTACCTCCTAATAAATTAACTGCTTCTACTTCTCTTTTTATTTTCTCTACTTCATCATTACTTTGAGTAAAAATATAATTATTTAGCTTTTCAAAATCGCAATCAATATTTTCTTCTTTTATTATATTTTCAATATTTAGTATTGCTTGTTGATTTGCTTCTAAATACTGTTTTGCTTGCTCATTTCCTAATGAATTTATTAAATAGTCGTAAAACAAACCATGACCAATAGTAATCTTTCCTGTAGTATTCCCGGCTTGTATGACTTCCTATATAACTCTTTTCCAAAATAGCTACTTTTTTTCCAGCTTTGCTTAAATAGTATGCACTAGTAAGACCTGTTAACCCTCCTCCAATAATACATACATCTACATTAATATCATCTTCTAATTTTTTATAATTTTTCATTTGTGTTTTTACACTTGATATCCATAATGAATTATCCATATTCTTTCCTCCTCTTCCCATTGGGGACGTTTCCTTCTGGGATATCTGTCCCAAAAGGGACAGATATCCCAGAAGGAAACGTCCCCAATGGGAATTATTTTGTTCCTAATTTTACTCGTATTTGCATTTCTTTTCTATTCCTATATATTGTTAAATTCACTTCATCACCTGGCGATTTTGTGTAAATATAACATCTTAAATCACACATCTTATTTAATTCTAAATCATCTATTTTAGTTATTATATCTCCTATTTTAAGTCCTGTTTTTGCTGCTGGTGAATCTAATGATATTTGTGCTATATATATTCCTTTTTGTATGTCTATATTTTCATCTATATATGGTATTATTTCTTTATCATATGCAAATATTCCAAGTGTGGCTTCTTCAAATTTTTCTTCTTTCATATATCTTTCAATTATTGGTTTTATTATATTTATTGGTGTTGCAAATCCTATTCCTTCTGCTGTAGTTATTTTCACAGAATTGATACCTATTATTAGTCCATCTGCATTTATTAGTGGACCTCCACTATTTCCTGGATTTATAGTAGCATCTGTTTGAATTAAGTCTTCCATATATGTGCTTTTACCTTCTTCATCTATTCGTACTGTTCTATTAACTGCACTTATAATTCCTGATGTTACTGTTCTTTGAAATTCAAAACCTATTGGATTTCCTATTGCATATACTGTTTCTCCTACTCTTACATTATCTGAATCTCCTAATTTTGCATATGGTAAGTTTTTCATATTTATTTTTGATATTGATAAATCTACTACACTATCTGACCAAACTACATTTGCTGTATATGTTTTTCCATTTTCTAGTGTTACATAACAATTACTATATTTGCTTCCTGTTACATGTTCATTTGATAATATATATCCATTTTCTGAAACTATAACACCTGTTCCTAACCCTAAACTACTTGTCCCATCTTTTAAAAATACTGTTTCTCCTGCATTTTTTATTTTAGATATTCCTACTACACAAGATGTTACATCTTCTACTATATCTACTACTTGTTTGCTTTGTTCTTTTACTTCATCTATGTTTTGTACTGTTCTTGTTGCTGCCCTACTTAAATTTGGTTCATATGTATAAATATTAATACCTTCATACATTTTGTATAATAAAATTGTTAATATAGCAGTTAATATGACTATTACTATTATTGTAATTATATTTTTTAATTTTTTATTTCCTGCCTTTTTATACCTAAACATATAATTCACTCCTTTGTATAATTTTTTCCATTATTTATATTTTTAAACATTTTATAATTAGTAATAAAGCTACAAATTTAAGTATTGATTTTTTTTATAAATGTCTATATAATGTTACAAAAAGGAAAGGCTTATTATGAAAATAAATAAATTACTATTTAAAATTTTATTTTTATATTTTTCTATATTTTCTGTGCTTTTTTTAGCATTTTATTTAATGTTCTCTTTTAATTTTGAAAAATATATATTTGTCATTTTTTTTAATACATTTTTTAATATTTTCATAT
>CAMXOP010000069.1 GCA_947245665.1 uncultured Clostridiaceae bacterium | reverse complement strand
TATGGTTTCTACCAGGAATGGCAATGTGGATGTGGTTAAATGATAGTATAATGTCAGCAAGTAATTCAATAAGAACATACAGCTACCTAGTAAAAAAAGTAGTATTTCCAATAGATATAATACCAACAATTTCAATAGTTGCTTCTAGTTTTGTATCATTATTTTTAGTACTTGTAGCAACAATTGTATGTATAATATTTGGCTATATTCCCAATATATTAATGCTACTATATATAATTTTTGCAACCTATTGTTTTATAATTGCATTTACAAGGTTTACATCAGCAGTAACAACAATGGTTCCAGACTTTTCAAATTTACTTGGAATAGCTATGCAATTGTTTTTCTGGTTTACGCCTATAATATGGAATTTAAATATGTTAGAAAATCATAAAACAATATTAAAAATAATACAATGCACACCATTTACATACTTAATAACAGGTTTAAGAGAAGTATTTATAAATGGAAATATAGTAACAGCAAATTATGGAATGTATACAATAGCATTTTGGATAATAACAGTTATAATGTTTTTATGGGGGAATAGCGTATTTAAAAGAAACAAAAAAGACTTCGCTGATGTACTATAAATTCAGATAAAATCATTTGGGAACAATGTAAACAGTTAGTATATGAAGAGCTATTATATTATGAAATAAATACATTAGCGCCAAAGAAATATCCATTAAGAAATTAAAAAAATTAGTAGGTAATCATGTATTCCCAAATAGTAACTTAAACAATATAGAAAAGAAGGTAAAAAATGGAAGATATTATAAAAATAGAAAATTTAACAAAAAGTTATAAAATGTATAATAGTAAACAAGCCAAACTATTAGAAGTAATAATTCCTAAATATAAAAAACATACAGAATTTAAAGCATTAGATAACTTAAATCTAAATGTAAAAAAAGGAGAAATACTAGGAATATTAGGAAGAAATGGAGCAGGAAAATCTACATTATTAAAAATAATAACAGGAGTAACTACTCAAACATCAGGAAATATAGATATAAATGGAAAAATAAGTTCACTTCTAGAATTAGGTACAGCATTTAATTCAGAACTTACAGGAGAAGAAAACATATATCAACATGGTCAAGTAATGGGAATAAGCAAAAAAGAGATGGAAAATAAAAAGCAAGAAATAATAGATTTTGCAGATATAGGGCAACATCTATATCAACCTGTAAAAACATACTCTTCAGGAATGTTTGCAAGACTTGCATTTGCATGTGCAATAAATGTAGAACCAGATATTTTAATAGTAGATGAAGTTTTATCTGTTGGGGACATGGCGTTTCAATTAAAATGTTTTAAAAAGTTTGAAGAGTTTAAAAAGAAAGGTAAAACTATTCTTTTTGTAACACATAATGTTTCAGATGTACTTAAAAATTGTACTAGAACAATAATATTACAACAAGGTAAGAAAACATTTGATGGAGATGTAAAAGAAGGAGTAGAACTATATAAAAAAATAATTACAGGAAATAGCACTGCAAAAAGTACAACAGATGATAAAAAAGTAGCAAAAAATAATGTTAAACAAATAAATGATGAAAACAGCTGGAAAAAACATTTTAATCAAAATCCAAACCTAATAGAATATGGAAATATGAATGCAGAAGTTATTGATTATGGAATATTTGATGAAAATGATAAATATTTAAATTCAATAGATAATGAAAAAGAAGTAATACTAAAATCTAAAATAAAATTTAATAAAGATATAGATAACCCAATTTTTACTATGACAATAAAAAACTTCAATGGAATTGAAATAGCAGGAACTAATACTATGATAGAAAAAATATATCCAGGTAAATATAAAAAAGGAGAAGAAGCTGTAGTAGAATTTAAACAAAAACTTCCAATAGCACCAGGTTCATATACTCTATCATTTAGTTGTACACATATAAATTCAAAAGGAGAACTAGAAGTATTAAATAGAAAATATGAAGCACTTTTAGTAGAAATAATATCTTCTAAAGATAATGTAGGAATTGTAAAATTAAATACAACAATAAATATAAAAAAGGAAAATAAAGATGAAGAATAAAAAAATTTTCATAATAATTACTATTCTAATATTTTTAATAAGTGCTTTTATTATATTTAAAAAAGTACAAGAAAATAATAAAATAACAATAACACAATTATCCCCTAAAGGTTCTAGGCAAATGATGGGATATATAATAAAAACTAAAAAAGGAAAGCTAATAGTAATAGATGGAGGAACCACCAGTGATACACAAAATTTAATGAATTATATTAGTCAAAATGAAAATAACGTAGACTATTGGTTTATAACACATGCACATGATGACCATGCAGGAGCATTTACACAAATTGCAACGAACGAAAATGTAAAAATAAATAACATATATATTTCACTAAATGATTATGAATGGTATCAAAAAAATGAACCTCAAAGAGCAGAGTTTTCGAAACTATTAATAGACACAATTAATAATGAAAAAATAGGGAAACAGGTAAAATTTCCTAAAGTAAATGAAAAAATACAAATAGATGAATTACAAGTAGAAATATTAGGGATAAAGAATCCTGAAATAACAACAAATGTAGGAAATGAACAAAGTATGGTAATAAAATTTGATACAGGAGAAACAACAGTATTAATACTTGGAGATACAGGAAAACAATCTAGTAAAAAACTACTAGAAAAACAAAAAGAAAAGTTAAAAAGTGACATAGTTCAAATGTCACACCATGGACAAGATGGAGCAACAAAAGAACTATATGAGCAAATACAACCTAAAATATGTTTATGGCCAACACCACAGTGGTTGTGGAATAATGACGCAGGAGAAGGCGAAAATACACGGACCTTGGAAAACTTTCGAAACAAGAGAATGGATGAAACGATTAAAAGTAAAAGAAAACTATATAGCTAAAGATGGAGATATTACTATAAAAATAAAATAGATTTTAAAGTATTAGAAGGGAAAATAAAGTAAAAATTATGGAAAATGAAAAAATATCTGAAATAAAAACAAACATTATTAATTGGTATAACTTCAAACAAAATAGCAGTATATTGCAAATAGGAGTAGAAAATAAAGAAATAACAAATTACTTAAATAAAAAAGCCAATAAATTAACAATCGCTTATTTTGAACAAGAAGAAAAAGATATGCTAAACAAAGAAACTAAAAGTAATTCAGTATATATCAACGAATTAGAAAAAGATGAATTATATGACTATGTATGTTTAATAGGAACTCTAAACATATATAATAAAGGAGAAAAAGCATATAAAAAATTAAAAGAGCTAATAAAAATAGCAAAAGAACATTGTAACTCAAATGGAACAATATTATTAGTAATAGACAATAAATATGCTATGAAATATTGGACAAGTATATATGCAAATAAAAATATTTTATGTAATGAAAAATTTGCATTAAGTAAAACAATGATAGAAGAAATATTAGATATAGAGAATTTAAAAACAAGAAAATTCTATTATGCACTTCCAGACTATAAATTAACAAATGTAATTTTTACAGATGAATATTTACCCAATATAGAAAATATTTCAAGAAACTTTATTTGTGCAGAAGATGAATTTATGAGTTTTAATCAAACAGAGGCATATCAAGAAATAATAAAAGAAAATGAAAAATTATTTCCTTTTTTTGCGAATTCATATTTTATAGAAATAAATAAAGATAATAAAATAGAAAGTAAGGTAAAATTTGTTTCATATACAAATATAAGAAAAGAAAAATATAGAATACAAACAGTAATATATGAAGATAAAGTAGAGAAAACATATATTTCAAAAAGCTCAAAACAGCATATAGATACAATAAAAAGAAATATTGATATTATGAACAAAACAGGAATAAAAACACTAGACTCATACAATGAATACAAAATAGAAAGTAAATATGTAAAAGAAAAAAGCTATGATCAAATATTGATGCAATATGTAAAAAATGAAGAAGAGAGTAAACTGTTTGAAGAAATAAAAAAATATAGAGATTATTTATATGAAAAATTAGAACCTATAAATAATAGTAAAACAGTATTTGAAAAGTACAATATAGAAATAACTAAAGAACAAAAAGAAAAAATGCATTTTATAAAAAATGGTTTATGGGATTTAATTTTCCAAAATACATTTTATATAAATAATGAACTATATTTTTATGATCAAGAATGGTATGAAGAAAATATACCAGTAGAATTTATTGTATATAGAGCAATAACATATTTTGGAGAATTACACAGATATATATCAAAAGAAAAATTGCTAGAAAAATTAAATCTATTAGAAATGAAAGAAATATTTGAGAAACTTGATAATTCAATACAATTAGAAATAAGAGATGAAGAAATGTGGAACTTACACACAAAAATGAAAACAGGTCAAACATTGTTTGATTTATACAATAATTTAAAAATTGAATTTGAACAATATAAGAAAAAATATAATGAAGAAGAAAATAAAAAACTACAAGAAGAAATAACAAGTTTAGAAAATTATAATAAAAAAATGAAAGAATCAACATCATGGAAAATTACAAAACCAATAAGAGCTATTGCAAAATACCTAAAAAAATAGGAGGAAGTTAAAAAGTGAATATAAAAAATGCAGTTAATGCCACCAAGTTTTATATAAAAAATTATGGAATATATAAAACAATAAAGAAAATAATATCAAAAGTAATAAATAAAATTTTTAGAAAACAGCCAATAAATAATATTATAACAGAAAGAGAAAAGTATCAAATTTGGATAAAAAATAATGAACCGAATGAAGAAGAGCTAGAAAATCAGAGAAATACTAAATTTAAACATGAACCTAAATTTAGTCTTGTAGTACCAATGTATAATACACCAGCTGACTTTTTTGAAGAACTAGTAGATTGCTTAATAGAGCAAACATACACAAACTGGGAATTATGTTTAGCAGATGGAAGCCCAGAAAAAAATGAAAAATTACAAAAAATTGTAAAAAAAGATAATAGAATAAAATACAAATTCTTAAATGATAATAAAGGAATTTCAGGAAATACAAATGAAGCACTAAAACTAGCAACAGGAGATTTCATAGCCTTATTAGACCATGACGATTTATTACCAATTTTCTGTTTATATGAACTTGCAAAAACAATAAACGAAAACCCAGAAGTAGAATTTATATATACAGATGAAGACAAGATAGAAGGAACAAAAGAAAGAAGATGTGATCCACACTTCAAACCAGATTTTGCAATAGATACATTAAGATCAAATAACTATATAACACACTTATCAGTATTCAAAAAAGAATTAATGGATAAGCTAGGTGGATTTAAAGATGAATATAATGGAGCACAAGACTTTGACATAATAATAAGAGCTACAGAAAACACAAAAAATATAATTCATATACCAAAAGTATTATACCATTGGAGAGTACACCAAAACTCAACAGCAATGCTATCAGATGCAAAGCCATATGCATATGAAGCAGGAATAAAAGTAATAGAAGATCATCTAAAAAGGAAAAACTTAAAAGCAAAAGTAACACATGGTGGAGATATAAAAGGAGTTTATGAAGTACAATATGAAGTAGAAGGAAGTCCTAAAGTTTCAATAATAATACCAAATAAAGATAGTGTAAAACTTCTAAAAAAATGTATAAACTCAATATTAAAATTAACTACATATTCAAACTATGAAATTGCAATAGTAGAAAATAATAGTGAAGAAGAAAACACTTTTGAATATTATAATGAAATTCAAAAAAATGATAGAGTAAAAGTTATAAACTATCCAGAAAAAGGATTTAATTATTCTAAAATAATAAACTATGGTGTAAAAAACTGTGATGGCGAATTTGTAGTACAATTAAATAGTGACACAGAACTATTAACACCAAACTGGCTTGAAAAATTCATAGGCTATAGTCAAAGAGAAGATATAGGGGCAGTAGGAGCAAGGTTGTATTATGAAGATAAATCAATACAACATGCAGGAATAGGGATAGCAATATGTGACTTAGCAGCAAACCTATTGGTAAATACACCAAAAAATGGACATGCATATTTTGGAAGAGAATGTACAACAAGAAATGTATCAGGAGTTACAGGAGCATGCTTATTTTCAAGAAAATCAATATATGAAGAAGTAGGATATATGGACGAAGAAAATTTTGCAGTAGCATTTAATGATGTAGACTTCTGCTTAAAAATAAGAGAAAAAGGGTACTTAATAGTATATAATCCATATGTAGAATTCATGCATTACGAATCTAAAACAAGAGGTTATGAAGACACTCCAGAGAAAAAAGCAAGATTTGAAAAAGAAGCAAACAATTTTAGAACAAAATGGAGAAAAGTATTAGATAAGGGAGATCCATATTCAAACATAAACTTTGCACAAGATACAGCAGGGTATAATGTAAGAACAGATAAAATAAAAAAATAAAGGGGAGAAAATGAATAATAATATAATAAAAAAAAATAAATCAAAAATAGAATATTGTAAAAATATAATAAAAAAATTTCTTTTTATTATAGAGTTTCTAGTAGCTATATTTTGTGTATACTCACTTTACAAATTAGTTATATATAAAAACGAATTAAACATTTTACCATTAAGATATTTATCAATATTTATACCAACAACTATAATATTGATAAGCACAATAATATTAAATTATATAGAAAATAAAAACAAAATAGAAAAAATAGTAATTAGTTTTTTAATACCAATAGGAATGTTATATGTTTTCTTTATGGCACCAAGCTATGTACCAGATGAACAGGCACACATTACAAAAGCATATGAAATATCTGAAGGAAAATTAGTTACCCCGATTAAGGAAGATGGGTCATCAATGAGTGAAATACCAAAATTTTTTGCTGATAATATGATTCCAAAAATTAGAACATATCCAGAATTTAATGCAGCTATGGATGAAATTACAAATTATGATGTAACAGTAGAAATAGAAAATTCAGCACAAGGATACCCAGCAGTATTATATATATTTAGTTCAATAGGTTTTTTAATAGGAAGAGTAATAGGAATTAATGGAATATTAGCTATATATTTAGCAAGAATATTAAACTTTATAGCATTTTTAGTATTAGGCTATTATAGTATGAAAATTATACCAATAGGAAAAATTATAATAGCAATAATACTATTTTTACCAATGAGCTTGCAGCAAGCTGCATCAATTTCAGCAGATTGTATATTAAATGCAGTTTCAATACTGTATATAGCATATACAATATATCTGTTAAAAAGAGAAGAGAAAATAAGCTTGCCTGAAAAAATTATATATGTAATTATGAGTATAATAATAGGAATTTCAAAAATTGCATATATACCAATAGTAGGACTTAGTTTATTATTTATTGGAACTAAAAATACTAAGAAAACACAAAAATGGATATTTATTATATTAACTATTTTAATAACAATCATTCTTAGCTTATCATGGCTTGTATTTATGAGAAAATATCAAGAAGCACCAAGCCACACTCAATATTTACAAGCAAACAATGTAGATATGATAGGACAAATAAAACATATAATAAAAAGTCCAAAAGATATAATAGTAGCAATAACTGAAACAATAAAAGAAGGAGCATATTTAGATGGTGCAATAGGAAGTTATTTAGGATGGCTAAACATAAAAATATCTAACATAGTAATAATTGCATTTGTAGCATTACTTGCATTATCACCATTTTTAGAAAAAAATGAAATAGAATTAAATAAAATAAGTAAAGGTTGGATTACAATTATAGCAATAGGAACATATTTATTAGTAGTAATAGCACTATACTTAACATGGACCCCAATAGGCTTACAAAAAGTAATGGGAGTACAAGGTAGATATTTTATTCCAATACTAGCATTACCACTAATATGCTTATGTAAAAAAGATGTATATATAAAATTAAAAAATACAAATTTACTATTATCAATTATAGTGAGCATATTAAATGTTATAGCAATATCAAATGTAATACAATTTTTTATTAAATAAAAATTTTTAAAAAACTAAAAAACAGTAATACTAGTAAATAGAAAAAGGAGAAAATATGAAAACACTAATAATTATACCAGCATATAATGAAGCTCTTAATATAGAAAAGACAGTAAATGATGTAAAGAAAAACACAAACTATGACTATATAGTTATAAATGACTGTTCAAAAGATAACACAAAAGAGGTATGTGAAAAGAACAACTTTAATGTTCTTTCACTGCCAATAAATTATGGTTTAACATCAGGAATACAAGTAGGAATGAAATATGCATATAAAAATGATTATGACATAGCAATTCAATTTGATGGAGATGGTCAACATCAAGCAAAATATTTGAAAAGTTTAGTAGAAGAAATAGAAAACGGAAACTGTGAAATAGCAATAGGTTCAAGATTTGTAAACAAGAAAAAGCCTTTTTCATTAAGAATGTTTGGAAGTATGATAATATCAATATGTATAAAACTAACAACAGGAAAGAAAATAAAAGATACATCATCAGGAATGAGAGCATATAACAAACAAGCAATAGAAGAATTAGCCAAAAATCATAGCCTAACACCAGAGCCAGATACTTTAGTATATATGATGAAAAAAGGAATGAAAGTAAAAGAAGTACAAGTAGAAATGAGTGAAAGAGAATTTGGAGAAAGCTATCTAACATTATTTAAATCAGCAGAATATATGTTAAATGTAGTATTTTCCATACTATTCATTCGCTCAATGACAAAAAAAGAAAAAAAGGGAGGAAAATAAAAATGTCAATAACACTAAGAATAATATTAATAATAGCATCCACTTTTTCTTTTATATTATGCATAAAAAGAATAAAACAATCAAAATTAAAAATAACAAATTCAATAATATGGATGATAGGTAGCTTTGTACTAATACTAATGTCAATATTTTCAAATGCAGTAGAATGGCTTTCAACAAAATTAGGATTTATAGCACCAGTAAATTTTGTGTTTTTAGTAGTAATAGCATTTCTACTAATACAAACTTTTGTAGATAATATACGAATATGTATATTAAATGAAAAAATAAAAGAATTAGATCATTACATAGCACTAAAAGAATATGAAGAAGAAAATAAATAAGTTAGGTGAATAAAATGAATGAAGTTAAAGTAACGGTT
>CAMXOP010000068.1 GCA_947245665.1 uncultured Clostridiaceae bacterium | reverse complement strand
CAAGTTATCAATCGGAAGGAAATCCGATTTACACAACTTTTACGATAGGCTCCTATTTTATTTTTTTACTTACTTCAAATCATCGACAAGCGAATAAAAATTTCTAAAACTATATCCTTGACTTTTTAAATATTCAATCGAATCTTCTAATGCTAATGAACTATTGCTTACATCTTTAGTATCATGCATTAAAATAACTAAAGTATCTTTATTTTTAGAAGATTGTTTTAAATTATCTAATAATTGACTAGGCGAGTATTTTTTTACAGAATCATTATTTAAACAGTTCCAGTCAATATAAGCATAATTCATTTGAGAAAGAAGGTTAACAGCTTCCTTCTTTTGGCGTTTATATTTCGGAGACATAAAACCATTAGGAAACCTAAATATTAAAGAACAATAGCCTTCCACGCCAATAGCCTCTCCAATTAACAAGTCAGTTCTTTTAACTTCATTTACAAAACTTTCAGAAGATTTATATAAAATAGAATTATTATGACTATAAGTATGATTTGCTATATAATGACCTTCTTCATAAGCTCTTTTTACAATTTCAGGATGAGCTTCTACATATTTACCTATTACAAAAAAACTAGCTTTTACATTCTCATTACCTAAAATATCTAAAATTTTAGGAGTAACTAAACTAGGTCCATCATCAAAAGTTAAATAAGCAATTTTTTCTTTTTGTTTAGTAATATTGCTTATATCTTCCGTAAAGTTGCTTGGTGATATATTAGTATTATAAAAATTTGCTGCAAAAGATAAAGAAGAAAATAATATTATACTAATTATACAAATTATAAAAAAACTAAAAAATAAATTTTTTTTGCTGAATATAAAAATTTGCAATATAATACACCTCTATAAAAAATATTGTAAAATTATAAAAATATTACAAAATACATTATAATGAATATAAACTTTAAACTCTAATATATATATTGATAACTACACAAATTTATGTTAGTATATAAGTAATTATAAAAAAGCTATTTTATGGACATAATATAAAACTAATAATTAAATAAATTTGTTATAATATGTTAGGGAGAAGAAATGAAAAAAATATATATACTTTTAATGCACACAAATACAATACCAGCTAAAATAATTAAATTTGTTACTAGATATGAATATAGCCATGTAGGAATTTCTTTAGAAAAAAATTGTAATACTATATATAGTTTTGGAAGAAGAAAATTTAATTCTATATTAAATGCTGGTTTTTGCATTGAATATAAAGAAGGAAAGTTTTTTGAGAAATTTAATAAAACAATGTGTAGAATATATGAAGTTGAAATTACAGACAAGCAATATGAAGATATTGAAAAACTAATAAATAAAATGAAACTAAATATGAATAAGTACAAATATGACTATATAGGGATAGTTGCTAGGTTTTTAGGAATACCAATAATTTTAAAAAACAAGTATGTATGTAGTTATTTTGTTGCTACTATTCTACAAAAAGCTAACATATGTAAATTTGATAAAAAAACATGTTTTATAAGACCAAAAGACTTTGAAAATATAAAAGGGTTTAATGAAATATATACAGGAAGTTATATGTCATATAAATAATATTATAAAATTTGTTTAACCTTATGAAAATATAAGGTTATTATTGTAAAAATATTTACAATAATATAGGAGTTGATTAAATGCAAAAAATATTAATAGTAGAAGATGATGAAAAATTAAGAAATGAATTAAAGATATTTTTAGAAAAAAATGGTTATGAAGTAGAAAGTTTAGAAACTTTCAACAACACAATAGAAGATATTTTAAATATAAACCCTGATTTAGTTTTACTAGATATAAATTTACCAAATGTTGATGGACAGTATGTATGCAAAGAAATAAGAAAAATATCAAATATGGGAATAATAATAGTAACAAGCAGAGATAGTGAAATAGATGAATTACTTTCAATAAACTATGGAGCAGACCACTATATTACAAAACCATATAATATACAAATATTACTTGCAAAAATAGCATCATTATTAAGAAGAACAGATTTAAGTGCAGAAACTTCAGATAAAATAGATGCAAAAGATTTTATAATAAATACCTCAAACAGTACAATAGAAAAGCAAGGAAAAGTAATAGAACTTACAAAAAATGAATACAAAATATTAAAATATTTAGTACAAAACAGAGAAAAAATAGTATCAAGAGAAGAAATAATGGACTGCCTATGGGAAACAGAAAGTTTTATAGATGATAATACTTTGACAGTAAATATAACAAGGCTAAGAAATAAATTAGAAGAACTAAATTTAAAAGAACTATTAGAAACAAGAAGAGGACAGGGCTATATATTAAGAAAATAAGAAGATAAGTAGATTGGTAGATTGGTAGATTGGGGACGGTTCCTAATCGGAAACAAGATAGAGAAAAATCACAAGTAAAAAACAAAAATAATCTGGATAGATTAGGAACTGTCCACAATCGGAAGCCAAAAGGAGAAATTTATGAAATTCAAAAACTTTTTTAAAGATAAAATTATAACAACAACGTTACTACTATTTGCAATTTTAGCAATAGAAATATTTTTAATTGCATATCCAATTGCTAATTTTATAAGAATATATATACCTATAATAATCATAGTGCTTTATATAATAGGAATTACAATTGAATATTTAGCAAAAAAACAATTTTATACAAATTTAATAATGACACTAGAAGAACTAGAAGATAAATACCTTATAACAGAAATAGTAAAATCTCCTAATTTTATAGAAGGAAAAATACTAAGTAATTCATTACAGCAAATAAATAAATCAATGATAGAAAATGTAAATAAATATAAATATATGTTAGAAGACTACAAAGAATACATAGAACTATGGATTCACGAAATAAAAATGCCAATAGCAACTAGTAAAATGGTTATAGAAAATAACAAAAATGAAGTAACAAAAAGCATAGATGAAGAATTAGAAAAAATAGAAAACTATATAGAACAAGCCCTATTTTATGCACGAAGTAGCACAGTAGAAAAAGACTATTACATAAGAAAAACAAGTCTTCAAAATATTGTAAATGAAAGCATAAAGAAAAATAAAAACATATTAATAGCAGAAAAAATATCATTAAACATTCATGACATAGAAAAAGAAGTAAATACAGATAGTAAATGGATAGTATTTATATTAAACCAAATTATACAAAATAGTGCCAAATATATGAAAAGTGAAGAACCATCACAAATAGAAATATACGCAAAACAAGCAAAAGAAAATGTAATACTATATATAAAAGACAATGGAATAGGAATAAAAAAAGGAGAAATCACCCGAGTATTTGAAAAAGGCTTCACAGGAACAAACGGAAGAGAAGCAAACAAAAAATCCACAGGAATAGGTTTATACCTATGTAAAAAACTATGTGACAAACTAGGAATATCAATAGAACTAAATTCTGTTCAAAATGAAGGAACAGAAGTAAGATTAGTATTTCCAAAAGGTAGCTATGTTGATATTACATAAAAAAGTTAAAATATACATAAAATAGTATTGACAAATAATATTACGCATGTTAATATTATTTTAACAAATAATGTTTTGCTAATTAGGGAGCAAATAAAATAAAGCCTAATGAACAAATAATGTTTTGCTAATTAGGGAGCAAATAAAATAAAGCCTAATGAACAAATTTAATATGGGGCTAAAACAGTAAAATGTTTTGGCTCTATTTTTTTATTTTTAGAAAGGATTAAATTATGAAGATAGAAGAAGGAAAATTTTATTTTATTAAACAAGAATTTTTTGAAAAGGTAAAGGATGAATTATTATTAAAAAATAAAGGAGATGAAAATAAAAGACCATGTTACTATTGTTTTAAAGACTTAAAAAATAGCGACATATTATGGTTCATACCAATAAGTAGTAAGGTAGAAAAATACAGTAAAATTTATAATTATAAATTACAAAAATATAAAATTGTAGACAATATTGTATTTGGATATGTAGAAGGTGAAAAAAGAGCTTTTCTAATTCAAAATATGTTTCCAACAACTGAAGAATATATAATTGAAGCGTACATAAAGCAAAATAGATATGTAAATGTAAATAAAGAATTGAAAAAAGAAATAGAAAGAAAAGCTAATAAAATATTAAAATTAGTAGAAAAAGGTTATAAGGGACTAGTGTTTTCAGATATATTAAAAATCAAAGAAAATATAAAAATGTTAAATTAGTACTACCATTTTATTTGGAAATGTGATAAAATAAACAATAGAAA
This sequence comes from uncultured Clostridiaceae bacterium, assembly GCA_947245665.1. Lineage (GTDB taxonomy): Bacteria > Bacillota > Clostridia > TANB77 > CAG-508 > UMGS1663. The sequence continues at coordinate 5,160 of CAMXOP010000068.1, read as the reverse complement.
ATTTTAATAATCTCCTAAAGAGCAAACATATATAACGAGTAAACAACACAATTAATATTGAAGGAGGAAAAAAGTATGCAAATTTATGGTTTAGAAAAAGGCTTAGGTGCAAAGTATGAGGCAAAGAGAATCGAAGATAATAAAGTGGTTTATGGACTTGCAACTATTGAAGTTGATGATGAAAAGTCATACCTAATTAGACTGTTCGAAACAGATGACTTTACAGACGGAGTACCAGCACTTGCCCATTATGTTGCAGTTTGGACAAATTCAATTACTGAAATAGAAGATGAAGACAATATATGCCAAAACTGTGGAGAATGTAAGTGCTTTTCTTGTGAGTACAGAGAAGGCGGACATGGAGGAGATTGTTCAGGAAGATGTGACGGTTGTGAAGATGAACCAATTGATGAATGTTCATGTTTTAAATATGCAGATTGGTAAAATAATGTATAGAGCTCTTTGAGAAATATAATTCTCAAGGAGCTCTATAATGTCTAATTAAAACCTTACAAATTTGTAACCTTAATGTAACCAAAATCGATGGAAACAATATAAAAAAACGTTTATAATAAATACAAGTAAACGAAAGGAGTTTTTAAAAGTGGAAAAAATTTTAGAAGTAAAGAACATAGAAAAATACTATGGAAACAGATCAAATTTAACAAAAGCAATAGATAATATAAGCTTTAATGTAGAAAAGGGAGAATTTGTTGGAATAATGGGAGCGAGTGGCTCTGGGAAAACAACGCTTTTAAATTGTATATCAACAATAGATAAAGTAACTTCAGGACATATCATAATAAATGGTGAAGATATAACAAAACTAAAAGGAAACAAGCTAAATAAATTTAGAAGAGAAGAATTAGGCTTTATTTTTCAAGACTTTAACCTATTAGACACATTAACTGCATATGAAAATATAGCTATTGCATTAACAATACAAAAGGTAAGCCCAAAAGAGATTGATAAAAAAGTAAATATTATTGCAGAAAAATTAGGAATAAAAGATACTTTAAAGAAATACCCATATCAACTATCAGGGGGTCAAAAGCAAAGGGTAGCTTCATCAAGAGCAATAATAACAAATCCAAAACTAGTGCTAGCAGATGAACCAACAGGAGCCCTAGATTCAAAAGCTAGCCGTCAATTATTAGAAAACTTTGAATACCTAAATAATGAGCTAAAAGCAACAATTTTAATGGTTACACATGACGCCTTTACAGCATCTTATGCAAATAGAATACTATTTATAAAAGACGGAAAAGTATTTAATGAACTAATAAAAGGAAATGACACAAGAAAACAATTCTTCGAAAAAATAATAGAAGTCCAAACACTTCTTGGAGGTGACCTAAACGATGTTATTTAAATTATCTTTTAATAATATGAAAAAAAGTATAAAAGATTACAGTATCTACTTTTTAACATTAGTACTAGGTGTAGCAATATTTTATATGTTTAACTCATTAGATAGCCAGCAAGCCATGCTACAAGTATCAGAATCGCAAAGAAGCATTATTAAATTAATGATAACAATGTTAGGCTTTGTATCAACATTTGTAGCAATAGTACTAGGACTATTAATTGTATATGCAAATAATTTCCTAATAAATAGAAGAAAAAAAGAATTTGGAATATACATGAGCCTAGGAATGGGAAAATGGCAAATATCAAAAATAATATTAATGGAAACAATTTTTGTAGGAATAATATCACTTGCAGTAGGTATTGGAGTAGGAGTATTTGCATCACAATTCATGTCAGTACTAGTTGCAAAAATGTTTGAAGCAGATATGAGCAAATTCCAATTTGTATTTTCAGTAGATAGCACAATAAAAACTTGTATATACTTCGCAGTAATGTACCTTGCAGTAATGTTTTTCAATACAATAACAGTATCTAGGTACAAACTAATAAACCTATTAAATGCAAACAAGAAAAACGAAAGAGTAAAAATAAAAAATCCATTTATATCAATACTAGTATTTTTAATGGCAAGTACAATATTAGGTTATGCATACTGGAAAGTAACAGGAGATGTACGTTCAATTTCAACAGCTGAAAAAATGTTGCCACCAATTTTAATGGGAATAGTAGGAACAGTAGGGATATTCTGGTCTTTATCAGGTTTCATATTACACATAGTTAAAAGTATGAAAAAAGCATATTTAAAAGGAACAAATATGTTTGTATTAAGACAATTAAACAATAAAATTAACACAACAGTAATAAGCATGAGCGTAATATGTTTAATGCTATTTATGACAATAACAATATTATCTTCAAGCTTAGCATTAAGAAACACAATGCAAAGGGAACTTATAGAAATGACCCCAGTAGATTTGAACCTTTATAAAACAGCAAATTTACCAGAAAAATATATAAATGGGAGAGGTAAAGAAATAACATATACAAAAGAGCAAATAGAAGATTCTAGATTACCTATAAGTCAAACGCTAAAACAAAATGGCGTTGATATAAATGTACTAAAAGACATAACAGAAATAACAATATATACTGATAAAAATTTAACTTGGGGAAAATTCTTCGGAAATAAAATTGATGAAGTAAAACAAAAATTTCCAATGCTTGTTTATGAAACAGCTGAACAAATTATAAAAATATCAGACTATAATAAAATAGCGTTAGCTTATGGAATAGAAAAATATTCTTTAAATGACGATGAATATATTATGCTTTGTGACTTCGACTCAATGAAAGAATTACGAAATACAGTATTAAAAGAAGGAGAAAATAGTTTAGAAATTGCAGGAAAAAAATATAAATCAAAATATAACGAATGTAAATCAGGTTTTGTAATGATGTCAACTAGCCACACAAACACAGGTATTATACTAGTACCAGATACATGCCCTTTAACAGAAAGCAATAAAGAACAAGCTTTATTAATAGCAAATTATAATGCAAATACAGATGAAGAAAAAGAAGAAATAGAAAAAATATTTGCAGGAACAAATTCTAATTTAATAAGTAATCTAACAAATAAAGGAATCAAAATTGATGGATTTACAAAAATATCATTAATGGAAGCAAGCATCGGTTTAGCCACAATAATAACATTTATTGCAATATACCTAGGTATAATATTCTTAATAGCAAGTAGTGCAATACTAGCACTAAAACAACTAACCGAAAGTGCAGACAATAAACAAAGATATGCTATTTTAAGAAAAATAGGTTGTGACGAAAAAATGATAAACAAAGCACTATTTAGTCAAATAGGAATATTCTTTATAATGCCATTAATACTAGCAATAATTCACTCGGTATTTGGAATACAATTTGTACTTTCAATGTTAGAAGGAATAGCAAAAAAAGAAGAACTAGTACCATCAATTATAGCCACAGTTCTAGTAATGGGAGCAATATATGGAGCATACTTCTTAGCTACATATTTAGGAAGCAAAAGCATTATAAAAGAGGAGGAGTAGATATGTTTGGTATATTTAAAATGATATTTTTAGGTATAATAACTCTAGTAATAATATTATGGATTACAATTTTTAATATAGGAATAGGAGAAAATCCAAAAGACAAAATAATAAATACTTATGATTCATTTATTCAAAGTTTTGATACAGCAGGTTTAACAAGTAATTGGAAATTAAAAGGCAAAAGAAAATATGGAGTAGATAAATATGTTGGAACATATTTAGCAAATTATGATAATTATTCAGGCGAAGAAACAATATTTGGTGGAACTGCTATTTCAAGGAAAAATGGAGACCATATAAAGGTAAAAATAAAAATAGAAAAAGAAAGTGGTAATATTAATGTAATTGCTAAATTAGGAAATAATGAAACTACTTTAATTAGTGATATTGGAGAGCATGAAGACAATATATATGTAGGAGGAGTTAGCTATTACTTGACACTTAAATTAGATAATTTTAAAGGAAACATTGATATTATAGCACAATAGGAGGGATTTAAGATGGATAGCATAAAAGAAAAGATACCATTTATAATAGGAATAATAATACTAATAGCACTCTGTATATCTGCCTATTACGTAATATGTGAGCAAGTATATGAGTACTACACTAAAATAGATAACACAAGAATACAAACACTTCCAGCAACAGAAGACATGAACTACGAATACACACTAACTTGTTATAATGAACAAGGAAAATCAAGAGAAATAAAATTCAAAACCAGCAAACAATTAAGAGAAGGAGCATACTTAAAATTAGAATTTCTAAACATAGCAGGTGTAAGAAATTGGGAAGAGGTGCAACTAGAAGAATTGCCAGAGAAAGTAAAGGCAAACTATCAGAAATAATAAAAAAATATTCATAAATTATGTAAAACACTATTGCAATTATGAATATTATATATTATAATAAATATACTAAAAGAGATACTTGTTTAGTATCAAAATGAGAGAAGTCCTGCTTTAGTGGACAACTAAAAATGAGAGAGGTCCTGCTTTTAAGTGGACGACTAAAAATGAGAGAGGTCCTGCTTTAGTGGACAATTTAAAATATATAGGGGCTATTATATTAGAAATAATATAGTAGTTCCTATTTTTGTTAAGGAGGGAAAATGTTTAAAATTAAAAATGAAAAGTTAATGATGTATGACATATCAGATAATTATAGGAAGTATTTATCAAAATATGATAGTAGAGTTAGCAAAAAGGAAAACAGAAAGTTCTATGGAATATTAGTAAGCAATGGTAAAATGGACTATTATATACCATTTACAAGTAAAACTAATAAAAATACAAGTACTAAACTAACTATTAACATTAAAGATGGAAGCAAAAAGATAATTGCAAAATTGTTACTTAATAATATGATACCTGTCAATATAAAAGATGCACATATAGTTGATATAAACAATTCTAAATATAAAACATACTACATAAATGAAATTAGATATTTACACAATGAAAAAGTTAGAGAAGAACTAATAAGAAAGCTAAATTATATCTTTAATGTACTAAAAAATGAGAAACATTACGATTATAACTTTTTTAAAGAAGTTTGTTGCAATTTTAAATTATTAGAAGAAAAGTGTTTAAAATACATAGAGTAGCCTAAAAATGTAATATAATTACAATTATATCCGAAAATGTGTCAATCATTTTTGAAAATGTCCCAAAAATTTTTAAACATTAGCACTAATTAA
>CAMXOP010000067.1 GCA_947245665.1 uncultured Clostridiaceae bacterium | reverse complement strand
ATTTTTCCGTTAATGTTTAGAAATTTTTGGGACATTTTCAAAAATTATTGACATAGTTTCTTCGGATTTTATGTAACTATTTCAAGAACAGATTTAAATTAATTTTTTCAAAAATTTAAAAGGGCGTAATTCAGTAAATTCTTTTAGGTATTCCTTATCAATTAAGCCCCTTACTTCCCAAAAGTGACAGATACCCAAAAGGAAACGTCCCCAATGGGAACTTAGCCAAATAGGCTAAGTTGGTTACTCTGGCTCATTCCTTCTAAACATCCCATTTTTTTAAGCAAATCTACTACTGAGTTTCCTATTTTTGAACGTATTTTCATATCATCTATTGACATGAATTTACCATCTTTTTTTGCTTGTTCTATTCCTTCGGCTGCTACTGTTCCTAGGCCTGGTACGCTGTTTAGTGGTGGGCGTATTCCGTTCTTCTTCTATTTGGAATTTTGTGGCATGTGATTTGTATAAATCTATCGGTAAAAATTTTATTCCTCTTTCGTACATTTCTAGTACTAGTTCTAGTATTGCATACATGTTCTTGTCTTTTGTTGTTGCACTGTTTCCAGCTAAGTCTATTTCTTTCATTTTGTTTTTTACTTTTTCTTTTCCATAGCACATTATTTCACTGTCAAATTCGTCGGCACGTATTGTGAAGTATGCTGTGTAATATGCCTTTGGCTGATGTACTTTGAACCAGGCTATTCTGAATGCGTTTGTTACATATGCTGCTGCGTGGGCTTTTGGGAACATGTATTTTATTTTTTCACAGGATTTTATATACCAGTCTGGTACATCATGTTCTTTCATTAATTCAACATTTTGTGCCCATTTTTCTTTGTCTTTTAGTGCTTTTCCTTTACGTACTGTTTCCATTATTTTGAAGGCTGGGTTTGGTGGTACTCCTTTTTTTATTAGGTATATCATTATATCGTCACGACAACATATTGAGTTTTGAAGGGTTGTTGTTCCTTCTTCTATTAATGTTTGTGCATTTCCTAACCATACGTCTGTACCATGTGATAAACCTGATATACGTATTAGTTCGTCAAAGGTTGTCGGTTTTGTATCTACTAGCATTCCTCTTACAAATTTTGTTCCAAATTCTGGTATTCCATAACTTCCTACTTTACTTCCTATTTGTTCTGGTGTTACTCCTAAGGCATCTGTTGAGCTAAATATGCTCATTGTTTCTTTATCATCTAATGGTACTTTTGTTGGGTCTATTCCTGTTAGGTCATAAAGCATACGTATTACAGTTGGGTCATCGTGCCCTAGTATATCTAGTTTTAGTAAGTTTTGGTCTATTGAGTGGTAGTCAAAGTGTGTTGTTATTATGTCTGAGTTTGGGTCATCTGCTGGATGTTGTACTGGAGTGAATTCATATATTTCTCTTCCCTTTGGTACTACTATTATTCCTCCTGGATGTTGGCCTGTTGTTCTTTTTATTCCGTGTACATCCTTGTGATATTCTTATTACTTCTGCATTATTTACTGGTACTCCTCTTTCTTCATAGTATTTTTTTACATATCCGAAAGCGGTTTTGTCTGCTACTGTTCCTACTGTTCCTGCTTTGAAGGTTGTTCCTTTTCCAAATATTACTTCTGTGTATTTATGGGCTTTTGCTTGGTATTCTCCTGAGAAGTTTAAGTCAATATCTGGTTCTTTATCTCCATTAAATCCTAAGAAGGTTTCAAATGGTATATCTATTCCGTCTTTTACCATTTGTGTTCCACATTTTGGGCATTCTTTATCTGGTAAGTCAAATCCACATTGATAACCATAGTCTGTAAAGTCTGAGTATTTACAGTTTGGGCATCTGTAATGTGGTGGTAGTGAGTTTACTTCTGTTATACCTGTCATGTTGGCTACAAATGATGAACCTACTGACCCCCTTGAACCTACTATATAGCCATCTTCATTAGATTTCCATACTAGTTTTTGTGCTATTATGTACATAACTGAGAATCCATTTTTTATAATTGAATTTAACTCTTTATCTAGTCTTTCTTGTACTATTCCTGGTAGTGGGTCTCCATATAGTTCATGTGCTTTATCAAAAGCTATATCTTTTATTGTTTGCTCACAACCTTCTATGTGTGGTGGGCATTTTTCTGGTGATATTGGGCTTATTCGTTCGCACATATCTGATACTTTATTTGTATTTGTTACAACTACTTCATATGCCTTTTCTTCTCCTAAGTATTCGAATTCTTTTAGCATTTCTTCGGTTGTACGTAAGTATAGTGGTGCTTGTTCATCTGCGTCATCATAGCCTTGGCCTGCCATTAATATTCTTCTATATATTTCGTCTTGTGGGTCTATAAAGTGAACGTCACAGGTTGCTACTACTAGTTTTCCTAGTTTTTCCCCTAAGGCTACTATTTTTCTATTTATATCTTCTATTGCTCTTGCATCTGGCAATGTTCCATTTCTTACCATATACATGTTATTTCCTGTTGGTTGTATTTCTAGGTAGTCATAGTCTTTTGCTATTTCTTCTACTTCATCATCATCTTTTCCTTCTACTATTGCTCTATATAGTTCTCCTGCTTCACATGCACTTCCTAATATTAGGCCTTCTGAATATTTTTTGTATATTGATTTTAATATACGTGGCTTTTTATAAAAGTAGTGTAAGTGTGAAAGTGATACTAGTTTGTATAAGTTTTTTAGTCCTACATAGTTTTTAGCTAATATTATTGCATGGTAACTTGGTAGTTTTTTAAAGTCTACTGTTGCTTTGTTATCAATATCGTCTAATGTTTTTATACCATCTTCTTTTAGCATATTAAACATTACATTTAAAACTTTTACAGTAGTATCTACGTCATCTAAGGCTCTATGTGCTACTTCAACAACAATTCCTAGCTTGTCTGCTATTATTCCTAGTTTGTATTTTTTAAAGTCTGGGAAAACCCTCTTGGCTAAACGTAAAGTGTCTATATATGTATTGTCTAATGAATAACCTAGTTCTTTTGCATTGTGTTTTAAAAAGCCTATGTCAAAGTCTGCATTGTGAGCAACTAGTACACTATCTCCTACAAATTCTAATATTTTTGGAAATACTTTGTCTATTGTTTCTGCGTCTTTTACCATTTCATCTGTTATGCTTGTTACTTCTACTACTTTTTGTGGTATTGGTTTTTCTGGGTTTACAAAACAGCTGAATCTGTCTATTACTTCTCCATTTTTTACTTTCATTATTCCTACTTCTGTTATTTTTTCTGTTCTAAATGAAAGCCCTGTTGTTTCTAAGTCTAGTACGCAATAAGTTGTATCTTCTAGCGTTTGATTTCTTGAATTTGTTACTATATTTGATTTATCTGGTACTAAATATGCTTCTACACCATATATTACTTTCATGTCTGGGTTATCAAAGCCTAACATTTTGTGGGCGTCTGGGAAAGATTGTACTACTCCATGGTCTGTAATCGCAATTGATTTCATTCCCCATTTCATAGCTCTTTTTATTAACTCTGCTGCTGGTGTTACTGCATCCATTTGGCTCATTTGAGTATGCATATGAAGTTCTACCCTTTTTACTTCTGAATTATCCTGTCTTACTTCTTTTTTTATTCCTGTTGATACTACAATTGTATTTGCCATAATTGTTATTTCATTTGAGAATGTGTCCATTCCTGCTTTTCCTGCAAGTTTTATTCCTTTTGCACCTTTTATTTTTCCTATTACTTTTTTACTATTGTCTTTTGTTAAGAAGGCTTTACAAGTCATTGTACTTGTACCATCATAGATAGATAAGCTTAAAAGTATTTTTCCTCCTTTTAGTTCTCTATCTTCCATAGCGATAACCTCGCCATCTATACATACATTTCCTGACTCTATTCCTACATCTTGTACTTTTATTAATGGTTCTTTTATTTCTGGGTTCATTCCTAATATTAATGGTGAATCTTCATCTTCTGTTGGTAGTTTTGGGAAATTATCGCCATTTATTTCTACTATAATATTTGACATTACTGTAACATCACCTGCAAATGCATCTAAGCCTGCTTTTCCTATGGTTTTAATTCCACTTGCATTTCTTATTTTCTCTACTACTTCATTTCCTTCTTTACTATCTGTAGTAAATGATTTACATGTTATAATTCCTGTTCCGTCATAAAGGTCAAATATTATCATTCCTTTACCTGTTTTTGTTTCTCTGCATTCACAAGTAACTACTCTACCTTCTATTGTTATTCTTTTATTTTCTGCTGATATTTCTTTTATTTTTACTTTATTTTCTTTAGCCTTTGAAGGTTTCCCTAAAATATAGTTTTTCTCTTCTTCCATTTGTTCAAGTTCAGCCAAATAATCCTCTTCTACTGGTGGCATTGGTGGGACCTCTCCAAAATAGCTATCATCAAAAGGTATGTCAACTGGTGGAGGTGGTGGTGGCATGTTATTATATTCTTGCTGTTCTTCTTTATTTACATTACTTTCCATTTGTAAATTTCGTACTGCTTCTTCTTCCATTTTTAAAACATATTCTTGATATTTCTTTATATCCTCTTCATTAACGTTTTCTGTACAAGTAACTTTATACCTTGCACCATATATATTAAATATTACATTGCTTAAAATATCATCAAATTTTTTTGCAATTAAAAATTCTCTTCCTTTTTTAGAAAGAAGGATATTTATATTTTTATTATCTATTGAAATAGTACTTTTTGCCAGAATAGCTTTAAACATAGGGTGCTTATATGCCATATATTCAATAATATCTTCCCACTCATTTTCTACTTTACTTGCTATTTCATCTATTCCTGTAGTCTCACATACTTTATCTTGTATACTTTGTTCTACGGTTTCATTCGAAATTTTAATTTCTATATTAGTTAATCCAAAACGAACTTCTAAATACTTTTCAAAAGCATACACTCCTTTAATTTCTATTAATGTATTAGATAGTAAAGTTATTTCTAAAGTATTTGTTTTTTTAAATAAATTTATAGCTTTTACCTTGCTATTTAATATATTCTGGTTACTTGAACTAAAATCTCTAAAAACTTCTCTTACATGCTTATATTCTTGCTTTTCATTCATGTTTAAATGCCCCCAAAAAATCTCTTTTAACTGTATCACATTATATTATATTAAGATAAAAATATCAATAAAAAATAAGTAATAAAATGACGAATTTTATTACTTATTTTGAAAGTATATTATTTAAAGCTAAAATTGTAGGAATCAAGCAGTGCTCGTAAGCGTAGCAAATTCACTTTATTGTGAATAGCAAAAATCTCAAATAATTTTATTTAAAATATCCTTAATATATCATTATAAGTTACATATAATGCCAATACAATTAATAATGCAAATCCTAATAATTGTAAGTTTATTTCTGTTTCTTGTTTTAGTTTTTTTCCTCGGATGGCTTCTAGTATTAGTAGTGCAAATTTTCCTCCATCTAGTGCTGGGAATGGTATTAGATTTGTTACTCCTAATGATAAGCTTATTAGGGCTAATAAGTATATAAAGTCTTCTATTCCACTTGTATTTGCTACTGCTTCTGATATTCCCACTGGCCCCATCATTTGGTCTAATCCTACATTCCCTGTAAATAACATTTTTAGGTTATCTGTAATTGTTAATATGAAGTCTCTTGTTGAAAACAATGCATAGTGTAAGTTTGATGTTATGTTGTTATTAGCTGCTTTAAATTGTACTCCTATATGATACGAGTATATTGTATCTGGTATAATTTCTATTTCCAATTGTTCATTTCCTCTTTGTACTGTGAATATTAGCTTTTCATATTTTTCTTCTGTATTGGAATTTATTATATTTATTATGTCTTCTCTTGTTTTTACATCTATTCCATTTATTTTTTGTATTTTATCATTTGACTTTAATCCTTGTTTTTCACTACTGCTTCCTTTTTCTACTGTAACTATTTTTGTAGTTTCTTCTTCATCTCCTGCTTTTAAATATATTCCTGTACTTTTTTGTTCTTGTTTTGTTGGTGTTAATTTTATTTCTTGTTCTTTGTTGTTTCTTTTTATTGTAATTTTTAGTTCTTCTCCATTTGACTTACTTAGAATTTTATCTATATCTGATTTTACATTTATTTTTTTATTGTTTATTTTTATAATTTCATCCCCTGCTATTATTCCGTTTTGCTCTGCTGCATATTCTGGTATTGTTTTATTTATTATAAGTGATGTATTGTTTCCTATACTAGCCATTAAAACAAAATATACTAATAGTCCAAAAACAATATTAACTATTCCTCCTGCTAATATTATTGCCATTCTTTTTGGTATACTTGCTTCGCTAAATGAATTTTTACTTTCTACTCGTTCTTCTTCTCCTTCTAAATTTACAAATCCTCCAAGGGGAATTAATCTTAAAGCATATTTAGTTTCTTTTCCTTGCTTTCTCCATATTGTAGGTCCAAATCCTATTGCAAATTCATTTACTTTTACTTTGCATAATTTTGCAACTAAAAAATGACCTCCTTCATGTATGAATATAAGAAAGCCTAGCAAAAATATTACTTTTAAAACTATTATTATAAAATTAATCAAATTTATTCTTCCTTTCGTTTAGAAGTTGGCAGTTGGAAATTAGAAAGATTTAGGAAAGTTTTTGATGCGTCCCAAATCCTTCCAATTTCCAACTTCTAAATTAACATTAATAAAGCATATGCAAACGGTGCTATAAATATTAAACTATCTATTCTGTCTAACATTCCTCCATGTCCTGGTATCATATTACTAAAATCCTTTATTTCTACATATCTTTTTATACTTGATGCTGCAAAGTCTCCTATTTGTCCTATTAGACTTAGGATTATTCCTATTATACTTATTATATAATAGGAAATTTCCATTCCCCAAAATTTATTTGCTATATATGTATATACAACAATTAATATTATTGCTCCTATTGTTCCTCCTATACATCCTTCTATTGACTTTTTAGGACTTACTTTACTAAATTTGTGTTTTCCAATTAATTTTCCTGTAAAATATGCAAATATATCTGTTCCCCATGCTGCTATTATTGCGTACCATATTAATATATTTCCATTATTTGATCCATTTATAAGTGCAATACACATTATAGGAAATATTATATATCCAATTCCAAAAAATGTATATACTATATCTTTAAAATTTGTTTTCATATTTGTTATTATTACTTGTAAAAATAGTATTAATAATATAGATGGAATTGCTAATATTGCTGAAATACTTATATACTCTTGTGGTAATATATGTATTAAAGCTATACTTAGGCAACTTAAATATCCTAGCCATTTTACTGGATTGCATTTATTTTTTACAGCATTGGTATATTCATGCATTGTTAAAATTGCAATTATTGTAAATGCTATATCTACTATATATTTATTTCTTATTAACAATATTATTAATACTATTGGAAAACCTAATAATACTGATGTGTATCTCTTCCATTCCATATTTTTCATTCCTTCTATTACTTTACTTAATTTTATTGTGCTCCAAATTTTCTATTCCTATTTTGATATATTTCTATTGCATAATCTAAATCTGTTTCATTAAAATCTGGCCAATTTTTTTCTATGAATAAGTATTCTGAATACACCGCTTGCCATGTTAAAAAACCACTTGTTCTTATTTCTCCACTTGTTCTTATTACTAAGTCTGGATCTGGCTGTCCTTTTGTGTATAAAGCATTTGAAATAGTTTCTTCTGTAATATCTTCTATTTGTAATTCATTTTCTTTAACTTTTTTGGCTATCTTCTTTGTGGCTTTTATAATTTCATCTCTTCCACCATAGTTTAAAGCAATATTAAAAGTAACACCTGTATTATCTTTTGTTCTTTCCATACATTTTGTTATACTTTTTTGCATCCCTTCTGATAGCGCTGATATATCTCCTAATATTTTTACTTTTATATTCTCAGTATCTGCTCTTTTACTATAATCATCTAAATATGTTTGAAGTAGCAACATTAGTGCTCCTACTTCTTCTTTTGTTCTTTTCCAATTTTCTGTTGAAAATGCATATACAGTTATGTATTGTAAGCCTATTTTATTAGCATATCTAACAATTTTTTCTAATGTTTTGGCTCCTTCTTTATGACCTTTTTTTATGTCTAACCCTTTTTCTCTTGCCCATCTACGATTACCATCCATAATAATAGCAATGTGTTTTGGCATATTTAAATCGTTCATTTTTTCACCTTTCTTTGAATTAGATGTTGGAAATTGGAAATGTAAGGTAATTTCTACATAATGTAAACGAAATTAAACTCCCCACTACAATTATTTAAAATTATTGTGCTATTCTATGGTCGTAATTGAGTAAATTTTCTTAGGTATCACTTACCAATTAATCCCCCTACATTCCAAAATATTTTTTTAACTTCTGTCTTCTAATTTCTACACTGTCATTATTTCTTTTTCTTTACTTTCTGTCATTTTATCTATTTCTTCTACATATTTATCAGTTAACTTTTGTATTTTATCTTCTGCTTGTTTTAGTTCATCTTCTGTTATGCTTGAATCTTTTTGCATTTTCTTGAATTCATCTATTCCATCACGTCTTACTGCTCTTACTGCTACTTTTGCTTCTTCACTCATTTTTCTTATATCTTTTACTAGCTCTTTTCTTCTCTCTTCGTTTAGTTCTGGGAAGTTTAAGCGTATTACTTTTCCATCATTGTTTGGTGTTATTCCTATATCTGATGCAAGTATTGCTCTTTCTATCTCCTTTAATACACTCATATCCCATGGTTGTATTACTATTAATCTAGCTTCTGGCACTGATATTCCTGCCATTTGGTTTATTGGTGTTGGTGTTCCATAATAGTCTACTGTAATTTTGTTTAGTATTGCTGGGTTTGCTCTACCTGCTCTTATTTCTGATAAACTACCTTCATAAACGTTTATTGTTTTTTTCATTCTTTCTTCAATATTTGTATAATCCATATTTTTTTACCTTACCTTTCATTTATATCTTAAATATTATTCATAACATTACTGTTAATTTTACTTTTTTTATAATGTTTAGTGGGTGTATTTTAACAATTATTCCTTACTATAATTAAATCCCCATATTTTTATTGTTTATTTTACTATTGTTCCTATTCTTTCTCCTTTTACTATTTTTACTATATTCTCAGGTTCATTTATTCCAAATACTATTAGCGGTATTTGGTTATCTTTGCATAATGATGTTGCTGTTGAGTCCATTACTTTTAGATCTTTATTTAGTATATCCAAATATGTTATTTCATCATATCTTTCAGCTTCACTATTAACTTTTGGATCTGCTGAATATACTGCATCTATTGTTTTTGCAAGTAAAATTACATCTGCTTCTATTTCTGCTGACCTTAATGCTGCTGCTGTGTCTGTTGTAAAGAATGGATTCCCTGTTCCACATGCGAATATTACTACTCTTCCTTTTTCTAAATGTTTTGTTGCTTTTCTTCTAATATATGGTTCTGCTATTTGTCTCATTTCTATTGCTGTTTGCAATCTTGTAGATAATCCTCTTGCTTCTAATGAGTCTTGCAATGCTAAACCATTCATTGTTGTAGCAAGCATTCCCATATAGTCTGATGTTGTTCTTTCCATTTGATGTCCATATCTGCCTCTCCAAAAGTTGCCACCTCCAACTACTACTGCTACTTCTACTCCTAAGTCTACAATATTTTTTATTTGGTCACATATTTTTCCAAGAGTATTTGCATCTACACCTTTTCCTTCTATTCCACCAATTGCTTCTCCACTTAATTTTAAGAGTACTCGTTTATACTTTATTTCAGGCATGTATACACTCTCCTTTTTTATTTTTATTATGCTTATTATTCTATCATACTATTATATAAAAAATAAACACTTTTCTTAAGATTTTTTTAATATTTTTTATTTAATCTTCCATTTATATACATCATAAATAAATAATATAGGCAAATACTAATATTAAAAT
>CAMXOP010000066.1 GCA_947245665.1 uncultured Clostridiaceae bacterium | reverse complement strand
GGTGAAATATTCGTTTATAAACTTTCAAGGTGATTTTATCATATATTAAATACATAAAAAATGAATACTATATCGAAATATACATAAAATTGTGTTAAGATATATTATATGATGTAATCATAGAGTAACAAGTAAATCCATTTAATGACTATTAAGGAGGCAATGTGATTATGGAAAAAGAAAAATTATTAAATGTGCTACATTATTACTATGAAACTAATACTCTAAAAGAAGTAGAAAGAACAGGTTGGAAATATTGGAATGTTTCAAGAGAGAAAAGAATTGAATCTATTCCAGAACACATCTATGGGACACAACAGCTTGCTATGGCGATTTTTTCAGAGTTTGATTTGAAAATTGACATTTTTAAAGTTGTTACAATGTTAAGTTTGCATGAAACAGAAGAAATCAATATAGGAGACAAAACTCCTTTTGATGGAGTAAGTGAACAAGAAAAATTGGAAATGGGCAAAAAGGCTGTTGCAAAGACATTTTCTGTTTTAAATAAGAAAGATATGTTCACACAACTGGTAGATGAGTTTAATGAAAGACAAACTCCAGAAGCAAAATTTGCGTATTTCTGCGACAAAATGGAGTGTGACTTACAAGCTAAAAAGTATTCTGATGATGGAAGATGCTCTTTTGAAAATGTTTCGAAAAATATTATGGAAGATGAGAGAGTGAAGAAAATAATTGCTAATGGTGCAAAATCTGTTGGAGAAGTATTTATTGAATATGATACTTGCAGATATGCAGAGAGTAATATTTTCTCTGATATGATTCATTTTTTAAAAGAGTATAGTACAAAATAATAGTTTTTTGTTTTAAAGTTAGCAGGGAATAATAAATATTCTCTGCTAATTTCTCTAAAATGATGTTATTTTTGATATTCATGCTCTAGTTCTTCTCTTAAATCTTTATCTTCTGTAAGTAATTGTTCCATTGGATTTATGTAAGTATTAGTTTCTTTTTCAAAAGTATCTATAATAGAATCCTCTGTAATTTTAAATATAGAACTAACCCATGAAATTAGTTTATTTACAGTATTTTGTAAAGTAGATAATAGTTTATCAAATAAATCAATATCTTTTAGCAATCTCTTATTTTCTTTGGTCAATTTACGATTTTCTTTTATTAGTTTTTTATTTTCCTTTTCGCAATCATCTAATAACTTTACTTGTTCTGTAATCATTGATAGATTTTTTCGTAAATAAATATTTTGTTCAATAAGTTTTAAATTTTCTTCTTTAAAAGGCTCTATAATTTGTTTTTGTGCATAATCAGAACTAATTAACTCTGGAATTTTTCCAACTTCAATAGGTATTGGAAAATCTGTTTTTAAGAAATTATCTATTTCGTTAAAGCCTGTTAATTTCTTTAGTGTTTCAATAGATACATGTTCAGAATTATTAGCTTGTCCTCGTTCGAGTTTAAATCTATGTTCTATCATGTGAGTATAAAAGGCATCTTGTAATTGTCTGTAACTATCTTTACCTTTCCAAAATTCGCTACAAGCAACTTTGTCAATATTATTGCCGTTTTTATCTTTTGTGTGTACTACTGGAATAAATACAAGGTGCATGTGTGGTGTTTCTTCATCTAGGTGTACATTAGCAGACATGATATATTTTTCTTCTAAATTTTTATAATTACAAACAAAATTATATGCTTCTTGAAAATATCTTTTTGTTTCTTCTGTGCCAATTTCTTGAAAAAATTCTCTATCAGAAGTTATGATATATTCACAAGCTATATTGCTTACTGTTTTAATTTGACCTTTTAGATGGTATGAGTCTTTTATCTTATCAAATAACTTGTCATAGGACATTGTTGCTTCTTTTAGATTAAAATTCAAATGTGATTTTGTTTTATCTATATTTTTATTAGAATAGTTTTTGTTTTTTCGTTCATTGTGTTTATAAATTCCTTTCAAATTTTCTCTTTTATATTTTTCATTTCTTATAATAGCATAACTCATTTTAAATTCCTCCTTGATTGACTTTTTTGGTAACACTTTGAAGTGTTATAACATACTACAACACTTTTTATAAAAGTGTCAGTATGGCATGGAAAATACTTTTCCCTACAACCCTTGTTTCAAAAAATGCAATATACATTTTTTGAATATGAAACCCATATCGGTTTCACACTTCCGTTTAAGAACAAATAAAAACATTAATTTTCATTTGTTTTATTAACAGATTCATCAGTATTAAAATAACTTAATAATAATCGTTTCTTATTTTCATTGCCTTTCATCATAATATTAGGACTAACTTGCCAAAGACCATTTTGAATTTTTATTAAAAATTTTTGCTTTTGTAATTTTTTCATTACTTTAGCAATAGTAGCTTCAGATGTATGTGTATTTTTCTGTATGGTTTTATAAGTACCTATAAACATATTTGTACTTGGGTGAGTATTATCTAAAATATACTTTAAAATAGCGACTTGCTTGTTTTCAATATCACCTAAAACATGGAGAAAATCGCTTAAATATAATTTCCAGAAATTCTTTTGACCATAAACTTTTTTAGTAATTTGATCAACTTCAATAATTTCTCCAGTTTCTTTATCTATTAATTCTTTTCTTTTTGTACCAATTAAGGTATTTGTTTTTTCTATATATTCAATTCTTTTCATTCTTAAAACCTCCAAAATCTAAAATAAAAACACTACACTATAGTAAAGTGAATACTAAAATGTAGTGAAGTATGTAAAAAGCCTATAAGTGCTAATATATAAACACTTATAGACTTTCTATAAATTTGTTACTCTTTTCTTATTATTAATATAATTCTCAAAATTAGATTAAGCAGAATATTATTTTATAATTTCTTGTACAGAAATGAGTAGTTACTTTAAATTTTATTACTTGGATAGATAACAAACACACACCACATGGTGTTGATGTATACCCTCAATCAGCTGCTGGTACTCCATTTACAGCTGCTTATATTGCTGCTAAAGGTGACCCTATTGCTAACTTACAAGAAGATTTAGCTGCAGAACAAAAGGCTAGAGCAACTTATGAAAAATTAATTGACTTATGTAAAGATGACCCAGACGTTTTAGATCCGCTTCGTTTCTTACGTCAAAGAGAAGTTGTTCACTTCCAAAGATTTGGTGAAGCTCTTCGCGGTGTTCAAGATAAACTTGCTGAAAAGAGATTTTATATGGCTAATTGTAATAAGTTTATGTGTGAAGATGATAATTGTAGAAACTAGTTATAAACATTCTCACTATAATTAGCTTTAAAAAATAGAGAATATTTTACTTAATACTAGTATCATATTCTCTATTTTTTACTCTTTATGATAATTTCTACATATTATTTTTATTTATTCTGTATATTGCAATTCAGAAATTTTATATTCAAAAACTTTTAGTAGTATTATTCAAAAACTGTATTAATGTTTTATTTAAATTATCTTTAACTTCATAAAAAGCTCCATGACCTGCTTTCTCAAAAGCATATAAAGTTGAGTTATTAATGTTTCTTTTCATTATTTCTGCCATTCCAAATGGACATATTTTATCTTGTTTTCCATGAAAAATACCTGTTGGTACATTAATATATTTTAAGTCATCAAATACATTCTCGTCTCTTAATGCTATCAAAGAATTGATTTCTCCTAATCCAGAAGCACTATTATTTAAATCTTGAAACCATTCTTTAAATGGATTTGATTGCTCATTATAAAAAAAGATACTTCCAAAATATTCATTTAATGCTGGTCTATCATTAAGACCAAGTTTAATTAGATTGTTAGTATCTTCTATTGATTGACCATATGGATTATAATAAAATCTACAATAAGATGGAACAGCTGCATCTACTAAGCATAATTTTCTAACTCCATATCCTTGATACATTTTCATGTATCTGCTAACAATAGCTCCACCCATTGAAAAACCTAATAGGTCAAAGCTGCATAAATTTAGTGCATATATAACATAGTATAAATCTGTTGCAAATTGGTTATAATTGTATCCTGCATGAGTTACATCTGAATTTCCAAAACCTCTTAAATCTATAGTAATAATTCTATAATTGGCTTTTAACAATGTCGGAATTTGATATTCAAACATCTTATGTGATAAAGGCCAACCATGAACTAATACTATTGTTTTTTCTCCATTTGGATTTAATTCATATACTGCTATTTTAGCATTATCATTTGAATTAATAAAAAACATAAAATCTTCCTCCTATAATTTCTTTTTATTATAAATTATTCAAAATTCCTATATTTGTTATTAATTATGAAATTATAAGAGAAATTAAATAGTGTATTTCTTAGTTCATTAAAAAGTCTAATATATTCATTCCTGCATCTGTTCCTGTTTTATAAAGTTCTGTATATCCACATTTAGTACAACTTACTGTAATGAATTTTTTATTTTGCACATCAAATATCTTTGCAAAGTTTCCTCCTGTGGCTTGAAATTGATCTTTTTCGAATTCTGTATTTCCACATTTTATACATTTCCATTCTGACATTTTAATCTTCCTCCTAATTTATAGTTCAAATATATTAGCTTTTAACATCATTTGAGAAATTTTTCTTTTTTCATTTAATGAAATATCCCATCTACTTGCTATTATACTTCTACCTTTTATATATTCTTGTGTAGGCTCCCCTAAGGTTTTGCATAACTGTTTTTGTAAATCTACTTTATTTGTATATACTGATAGCATTTTTTCTTTATATAATATATTTATTGTTGTTTCTGTTTCAGTTTTATTTACTTCTTTGTATTTCTTCTTATTCATAACATTCCCCTATTATTTTATTTAATTATTATGCTTTTCTTTTGTGAATGTTATTGTATTATTTTGTAAGTTTATATTATCATAAAAATAAGTAATTATCCATTATATCTATATGTAATTTATCTCTTTCTAATCTAATATAATTTCTTTATCATCTATGTAACCATTTTTAGCATAAAATATTATTCCTTTTGCTTCTCTTATTTGGTTATTTTTTGTCCAATTATTTCTTGACAAATTACTATTAACATTATAACAATAACTATATTTTATCCATTTAGGCATATATCTGCTTAATGTAAGACTTAGTCTTTGAATATGAAATGGAGATGACACAATCTCTTAATTTTTTGTAGTAGAAACTTTCTTTCTAAAATTAATAATGAACATAAAATGTTTTCTATTGTGTTACATGATATTTTTTCTGTTAAAATAGCATCTTTAGGAACACCTAAAGAAATGGCTTTTTCTTTCATTAGTGTTGCTTCAGCAGTTTTTCCATTTTTACCTAATCCTCCTGAAAAAAGAATATATGGTGCTCTTTTACTATTATATAATTCAACTGATAATTCTACTCTTTCTTCTAAATATGTTTTACTTCCAAATACCCATATACATTCTCCTTTTAATCCATCATCTACTGAAATATCAAATAGAATTTTATTTATATTATTAACTTCTAAATTATTTTCGTCAATTTGTGATAAAAGTATATTATAATTTCCCTTTACATTATTTTATTAGAATTATATAATAAAAAACATATAATTTCAACTCATTAACTGATTAATTTGATTTACAACATATTTAATTAAAATCATTTATTGTGATACCTTTTGGTCCTATATATACATCTCTCTTACCCTCTAAAGTATGATATTTTATAATTGTATAATTTTCATAGTTATATACACTACTTCCTCCATCTTTATAAGTAGCTCCTGTTATTTTTTTAGCTTTCAAGTCTATATTGGCTTTTACTATAATTTCATCCATCGTTATTCTATTTTCTAATAGTGCATTTCTTAAGGAAATCTCTTCCCCATTTATTAAAATATTTACTGAACCATCATATGAATAAATGTTATAATCATATTTATTTGTTTCTGATTTATCTAAAACTTTGTTTATTTTAGTATCTATTTGTGGGTGTTTGTCGTAAAAACGTATTTCAAAGTTTTCAGCTGATTTTAATTCTATTTTTATTGCGTCTACTTTAGCTGGGTAACTTTCCATTACAGTACCTGTATATGTTATTTTTACATTTGTTCCTACTTGATATATTGCATCATTATATTCTCCTAAGCTAACAGATATTTTATCTGCTGATTTTCGTATTTCTTCTCCTTCCTTTGGTTCTACTATAATGTGGTTTTGTTTAGATTCTATTACTGTACCATAGAAATATGACAAATCTGCTATTTCTGCATTTGGTAAATAGCTACAAATATCTATTGAATCATATATTTTAGAATTAGAATCTACATATTGAATTTCTGCTATTAATTTTAAACTTAGTTTAGTTTCTTCACAACCTTCTTGCAAACTTATTGCATAAATTTCTCCTGGTATGTCTTCATCTACCGTTATTTTTTGTTCCGCCGCAAACCTATCTCTTGTATTATCTCTTTTTAATATATATGTGGTTTTATTAACTTGCTTTCCACTTAATATATATGTTTCAGCCTTTATTTTGAAGCTTATTTCAGTTATTATAGGGTCTCCTTCTTTTGTATATTCTACTATTCTTATTGTATCTTCTTTTCTACTTTCAGTATTTACTCCTGTATTTTTTATAAATTCATCTAATTTATTTTTATTGTAAATTTTATTATTTGTTATAACAAAACATCCATCTTTTATAGCTTGCTGTAATGAATATTGTTTTGGTAAATTTTCTATCTCTAAATTTTCTATGTTAGATAAATTTTCTACATGAGCATATGTTTTTCCCCAAGTGCTAAATACTATAGGTTTATTATTTTTTATATTGTTCATGTCAATTATGTATAAAATTCCTAAAGCAATTACAAGTATTAAAATTATTGCAATTATTATTGTTAATATTCTTTTATCCATTTTAATCACCTTTTCCTTTCTATTATTTAGACACTTTTTTCTTTAAGTTTTGTTGGTGTTTTCTATAAATATGTGTGAATATTATTGTAATAACCAATAGTATACAAGAAAAACTTAATATTCCTATATCATACATATTTATATTATTTTGTTCTTTTATTTCTGTAATTGTTTCTTCTTTTATTTCATTTGTTTGTATATTTTCCTCTACTACCTTTTCATTTTGTATGACATTTTCTCTTGCATTAGGTAGTTCTGCTTTTTGCGTTTCGTTTTCATCTTCTTGTATTTTATTATTTTCTTCTTTAATTATTGGAGCTTCTACCTCTGTATTTTCATTTTTACTATATGTCTTTTTTTTCATATTTACTTCTTTTTGTGTAATGAATAAAATAATTGTTATTATATATAATGATATACTACTTATTAGTGTTTCTATAGTATGTAAAGATTTATAATATTTCCATTGTATTGTTCCTATTGGTATATTTAGTATCTGTGATATCTCTTTAAAAGATAGACCTGAAAGGATTTTTAATGATACTATTTCTTGTTCTTTCTCATCTAATTTTGCAATTATTCTATTAAAGCTATCTCTTTCTATTATTTCATTTAACTCATTATTTTCATTATTAATATAATATATTTCCTCTAAGTTGATTGTATTTTTTTGTTTTCGTAAAAAGTTTAAAGTTTCATTTTTTGTTATACTATATAACCAACTTGCTTCATTGCTTGTTGGTAAATTATTTGTACTCATATTCCATATTTTTGTAAATACTATTTGAGTAATGTCCTCACTATTTTCTTTATTTTTTAATATAGAGAACGAAACGCCATATATTAGTTTGTTATATTTTTCATATAATTTGTTAAATTCATTTTCCTCTTTATTTGCTATCCCTTTAAAAAGATTGTGAAGTTCTTGTTTATTTATACTTTTCATATTATTCTTCCTATTTTTTATTAATATTATCATAAAGGTAGTAAATTATCAATTAGTTATAATTATTGCCTATATTATTTAGACACTTTTTGTTTTAGTTTTTGTTGGTTTTTTATTTCTTTCTTGCTTTTTTTATATTTGGTATTATACTATAAGAAATTTATAACTATATAACTTTTCTTATTTATTAATATAAAGGAGAAAATTTTATGGCAAAATTTATAGGTCCTGAATATCTTATTGGTACTGCTTTTATTTATTTAACTAATGAACGGTCTCTTGAATTAAAAATTATTAACAAATATCGGTTAGCATTGCAGAAATATTGGAATTTGAATACTCATAAATAGCATCTTTAATCTGTGGAGAAATTAAAGATGCTATTTATGGTTATTGTAATTACTTTTCATTTATTCCATATGGTAGAAATGCTGGAACAATTATTTTAAATTCTGATATTTCAATTGATGATTTAAAGTATAAATTTGTATGGCGGTTACCTACTGATATTGATAAAGATTTTGAAATGGTTGCTAAGAGTTTATCTTAATAATAAAAAGCAAACGTTGAATCATATTTTGACTCAGCGTTTGCTTTTTATTATTTTAATTATCATATAAGTAACTTATATGATAATTAAAAGTAAGAAATTATAATATAAACTTCCCAAAAGTGCCAGATACCCATTTGGAAACGTCCCCAATGGGAAGTTATTTTATACATTAAACCTAAATAATACTACATCTCCATCTTGCATTATATATTCTTTTCCTTCTGAACGTACCAAGCCTTTTTCTTTACACGCTACCATTGAGCCTTCTTTCATTAAATCACTATATGATACTACTTCTGCTCTTATGAAACCTCTTTCTATATCTGAGTGGATTTTTCCGGCAGCTGCTGGTGCTTTTGTTCCTTTTTTTATTGTCCATGCTCTTACTTCTGGTTCTCCTGCCGTTAAGAAGCTCATTAACCCTAATAAGTCATAGCTTGTTTTTACTACTTTATCTAAGCCTGATTCTGTTAGTCCTAATGCTTCTAACATTTCTTGTTTATCTTCTCCTTCTAATGAAGATAGTTCTTCTTCTATTTTTACACATAGTGGAATAACTTTTGCTCCCTCTGTTCCAGCAAATTCTTTTACTTCTTTTACTTTTTCGTCATTTTCACTATTTGCCATTTGTTCTTCTGAAACGTTTGCTATATATAATATGGGTTTTGAGGTCAATAAGTATAAGTCTTTTATTTCTTCTTTTTCTTCGTCTGTTAGTTCTACTGTTCTTGCACATTTTCCTTGTTCTAGTACTTCTTTTATTTTCTCAAGAACTGTTATTTCACTTGCTGCTTTTTTATCTGATTTTAGTTTTTTCTTAGCATTTTCTAACCTTCTATCAACCATTTCTATATCTGAAAAAATTAATTCTAAGTTTATTGTTTCTATATCTCTTAAAGGACTAATACTTCCATCTACATGTACTATGTTTGAATCATCAAAACATCTTACAACATGTGCTATCGCATCTACTTCACGTATATGTGATAAGAATTTATTTCCTAAACCTTCTCCTTTACTTGCTCCTTTTACTAAACCTGCTATATCAACAAATTCTATAATTGCATGTGTTGTTTTTTGTGGATTATACATTTTTGTAAGTTCATCTAATCTTTCGTCTGGAACTGGTACTACTCCTACGTTTGGCTCTATTGTACAAAATGGATAATTTGCACATTCTGCTCCTGCATTTGTTATACTATTAAATAATGTTGATTTTCCTACATTTGGAAGTCCTACAATTCCTATTTTCATTTATATTTTCCTTCTTTCTTATTATTCTTTATTTTTACACTTTTTAATATACAACATTTGTGAATTAAAAACAAGGTCATTGATTAATTTTTTGTATAATTTCTTTTTCATAATAGTAAAAAGTGAATAATTAAGTCTATAAACTTTCCTAATGTTTCTAATTGAAAATAGCTTATATACTCTTAATTACTCACTATTAGTTCTTAACTCTTGCCTTAGGCAAACTTTGGAGCTACTGGGCAGAATTGAACTGCCGACCTACAGGTTACGAATCTGTTGCTCTACCAACTGAGCTACAGTAGCATATTTTATTTTCTTAGTAATTTTACTATACTTCAATTATAAAAGTCAATAGCTATTATAAAATGGCGACATGTTGTCTGATTCATTTGTGATAATGTCTTAATAAATCATTTGAGAAAATGTCCCAACCA
>CAMXOP010000065.1 GCA_947245665.1 uncultured Clostridiaceae bacterium | reverse complement strand
AAATTAAAGTTATCCACATCTTGGAAATTTTTTGCCCCGTCCCTTTTGTTTCCAAATTTGCCCGACCCTTTTGTTTCAAATTCTGCCTGGCCCTTTTCTTTCCAATTTACCACCAGTCCTTTTGTTTCCAATCTGTCCTTACTTTTGATTCTAGTGCCTTTGTTTCTATATAAATCTGACTTTACTCTATTACATCTATTAGATTCGTTTTATCAACTCCATCAAAATTATAATATGTATTTGGAGTTGTTCCTATTATTACTGCTTCTGCTAAGAGTACTTGATTTACTATTTTTTCTTCTGTTGTTTTAAATGGTGTTAATATTGTTACATTACATTCTACTTGTAAATACATTTTGTGTAATGTTTGATTTATTCCTTTTGACTCGAATTCTGATCTTAAATCTGTGTCTAAGTTCCCTATTACATCTATTTTTATTTTTATACTTGGTCCTCTTCCTGCAAATATTGTACTTCCTGTCATACTTCCTAGTTTTATATCAAAACTGTTATTTTCTTCTTTATTTAGTTCTTCTTGTATTTTTATTGCTACATCTGAAATTATTTCATTTACTGTTATTACATTTGCACTTATCATTAGTATATTCCCGTTTACTATCTTTTGTTATATTACATAAATCATCATAATTATACCTTGACATAACTACTGTTGCTTGTTCATTTGATATTTTTGTCGCTATTGATTTTGCATTTGTTTGACATTGCTTATCTATTATTGGATTTATTGCTTCTATCACTTTATTAAATGTTATTACTGTTATTGTTAAAATTATAAATATTTTTAGTATTTTAATTATTATTTTATTTTTATTATCTTTATTGTTTTTATAAAATATACTAATATTTGCTTTTGGTATAATTAGTCTTTTCCTAGAATAAATTTTGTCCATATATTTACCTTCCTTTTGTTATTATTATATTAGCATATTTATTGTTTAGTTACAGTCATAATATAGGCAATAAGGAGCTAAGGAAAGCCAGGAGGGAGCCAGGGGCTCCCTCCTAGCTTTCACCCTTAGCTCCACATGACTTTCCTTAGCTCCTTATTACCTACATTATGACTTCCAAATTCTACATTGACATTGGAATGAATAGTTGCTCTCCTATTTGTATCTTGTTTTCGTCTTCTATTGCATTTAGTGTTGCTATTGCTTCTATTGTACTTCTAAATCTTTTTGCTATTTTCCACAATGTATCTCCTGGTTTTGTGAAGTATATTATTATACTGTATTTTTCATTATCTCTATTTTCTTCTATATTTACTTCTTGTATTACATTTATATTTTCATTCTTAAATGTATTTACTATGAATTGTAAGTCTATTTTTATGTCTATACTTTCATCTGGCATAACTACAAAATCTTGCATTGCTATTTCTATATTGGTGTCTATTTTTGAATTTTGCATTATTCCTGGACAATTTATATTGTATTCAAATGGTATTATTATCGTCTTCGTGTCTATACTTGAAGTGTTTTCTGATGCAAATATAAATTTTGTTTCTATTTCTCCTTCATATATTATTCTTCCTTCTATTATTCTTTCATTTACTATATATGCTCTTATATCTACATCGTATATTTTATTGTTTCCTATTTCAGGAATATTTTGCTTTTCTCTAATAGGACATATGTCTTTTATTACTTGCTTTTGTGACATTGTTTTTATTATCTTTTGTTTATATTCTAAATTTACACTTGGACTATATAAGTCTTGTATTATATCTAATTCTTTTGTTTGATATACATTACAATTTAAATCTATTTCAATTTCTACATATATTGAATGCTCATCTACACTGTTTGGCTTTAATAGTATATTTTTTATTTCATATTTTATATCACATATGTTTTCTTCTGCTACATCTGGCATATCTATAAAGCCCATTATAGGTATTATAGATGCTTTTATACATATTCTATTATCTGTTGTTAAATACATCAGTTTTAATTCTGCTTCTGCTTTTACTAGTATTTTGTTATAGCTTACTTTTGTTTCTATATTCTTTATATCTATATTTACTTTCATTATTTCAGCTAATTCATCTATATTATCTATTACTACTGTATCTTTTGCATATACTTTTGTGTTTCCACTTCCTAATAAAGAATTAATATTTAATTTTTCTTTTAACATTTGTACATCTTTTATATCATTTATTTCTTTCATAAATTCTAATTCTTCATTCGAATATGCTGTTAATCCTATATCTAATATTACTCTTACATTTATTTTTCTTCCGTTTAATACTCTACATTCTATTTGCTTAATATTAATGTCACTTTGAACCATCATTCCTTCTTGTAGGTCACTAAAATCTATTGTTTGTGAAAAATCTAAATTGGTATTTAGACTTCTTACTAGATTTTGCTCACCATCTGCTAAATACATAATATACGCATTTATACAGCCATCTATTTTTATCTTTCCATCCATAACTTCTTTTTTATAAATGCATATATTACCATTTGTATTTATTGCATTTAATATATCTGGCTTTATGTCTGGAACAACAAAGTCTTCTTCTATTATAGCTGCAAATGTTTTTTGTCCAATTATTTGGTTTATACATAGAGTTTCCTTGCTAGCATCCACTAACATCACAATATACCTCCTTTTCCCTATCTTACCTTAAGTATATTGTAAGTCCAAAAAAAAAATTCCTATTTCTAGGAATTTTTTTCTTTTTATATTTTTGTTGTTATTACTGGTGGAATTAATGGATTATAACTTTCACCATCAAATACATCTACTTGCACTGCTCTAGTTAATATATCTGTATAACTATAGGTAACATTTCTTTCGTTGTCTTCGCATTTTACTACGAATATATTAGGATAAGCTTTTTCTATAGTAGCTTCCTTTTCAAATGTTTTACTCCTTCCTAGAGATCCTTTTACTATGACTTTTTGTCCTATCCTCTCTCCAATATCTGTCTTTAGATTTGCTATATCACTTCTACAAATCATACATATCACCTACCCTCTTAAGATAGGCTTATTCTATCATAACTATACTATTTTGTCAAAATATATTGTTTGTTGTCTTTTTCTACAGAGCTCTATTTTCAATGCTTTTGTTGTTTTGTTACAATTATGTTACAATCTTATTTCTGTTGTATTACATGCCAATTATAGGAGTGCTCGTTTCTAATACTTCATTGAGCAATTTCAAATTTATTACATATTACTAAATTAGTATTAGAAAGCATTTAAATTGTAAACCATCTACAAATTATTAATTATTCAGTATTATCTTCTTTCCCATACTTCCTATGCCATCTACTCCATCTCTACCTTCTTTTAGTTCTTCTTCTATATCTCTTATCGTTAAATATCTTGTATTTTCTGTCATTGCGATCCTTTCGGCAACTATAAGTGGATCAATAAAGTCTATCATTATTCTTTTAGGAGATGACGCAAAGTTTGCGCCTGCTGACATTATAGCTTCATAATAACTTTGACATGCTCCTGCAAAAATAGCTAAATCTTTAGCTTTGTTACTATTCCATCTTCTTGCTTCATTTACTGTATTTATGAAGTGCCTTGAATTTCTATAATTATATATATCATTAAATGCCATTCCTTTTTTTATCATTCCATCATGACCAGTTAAAACTAATATATCTGGATTATATCTATCTAGTAAACTCCTAACTACTTTAGCTTGTTTATTTTCTGGAATATTTTTAACTATTGCATTTAATCCTAATTTTTTATAATATTTCATAGATTTTTCTGCATATTTCCTGTCTCCATCTAAATGTAGTATTCTTCCAGTATAAATTATAGAACTTCTTTCTTCATTATTTGAAAAGTTAAATATTGATCTTTTTATTTTCTTATTATTTTGAGTGTCTTTTGCATGCATTTCTACTCTGTTCAATATCTTATCTTCTACTAATTTGATTCTTTTATTTACAATTCTTTTATCCATTATTTCTAAATCTTCAGGTGGACTATCTGCCTCAATTCTCTCAGTAATTCCTTTTAATATATATATTTCTTTATTATTACTTGACCTAATAATATTTGTAATTTCAAAAATTACATCTTTATTATATGAAATTCTGCCTACTATGTCCCCTTTTTTTAATTTACTCATGTTATCACCTCATATATTTAACTAATATATGATATGTTGAATAATGTTGAATTGTTACATTTCAATTTTTTATTCATTTTTACTTGTTTTTATTTACTTTTTATGATATAGTTAGTATGACCTTTTAAGGTTTAAATATTTTTAATTATTAAGTAGATCATTTCCTTCTATAGTTACATGTTTATAGAATCAATGTGTCAAAAGATGTTAAATCTAGAAATTTATGAAGGAGGTAATCTATATTATGGAAGATAAGACTTTAATATGTAAAGATTGTGGTACTGAATTTGTTTTCACAGCTGGTGAACAACAATTCTATTCTGAAAAAGGTTTTACAAATGAACCTCAAAGATGTTCAAATTGTAGAAGAGCTAGAAAATCACAAAATAGAAATTATAATAACTAATAATAAAAAACTGAAAACAAAAGGAACGAGGCAAAAAAATTCCAAACTATGGATAACTTTTTTAAGTTAAAGTTATCCACAGTTTGGAATTTTTTTGCCCCGTCCCTTTTGTTTCCAGTTTTTTATTTTATCCTACTCTATCTTCTTTCATATGGCTATATTTCATTTTTGTTGCCATTCCACCTCTTATGTGTCTCTCTGCTTTATTTTCATCTAGAATTTCTCTAACTTCTGCTGCTAATGTTGGGTTTATTTTTAAAATCCTTTCACTTAAGTCTTTATGTACTGTCGACTTACTTACACCAAACCTTTTAGCTGCCCCTCTGACTGTATCTTTTGAATCTATAATATAATGCGCGAGTTCTATTGCACGTTCTTCTATTGAGTAACCTTTCATAAAGAAAACCTCCATATTGAATACTTTTGTTTAAGTGTATTCAAATAAAGCCTGACTTAGAACGTTAAGAAAATATTTATAAATTTTATTTATTGTATAGTTTATATATCTTAAATCATTTTACTAAACTGTTCATACTAATAAATAGTGTAATTTGTTTAATATTTTTTAATACTTAAGAATCCCTCTTAAAATTAGTCTTATAAAAATATATATCATAATTTATAAAAAAATAGATTATATTTTACCATATAGTGGTTTAATATATTCTATTTTATATTTATTTTTGATAAATCTGGTGCTTAAATTTTTTAACTATTAGTTTTAGAACAGGTTTTTAGTTAAACTATAAATAATTAACATTTTAATTTATTTTTAATTATCTTATTTTTTTCCTCTTCTAACATTTTATTAAATTCCATTTTATCTTTTCCTTTTTCTTCTCCATCAATTTCTTTATATAAGTGTTTTGAAAGATATTTTAGATTATTCTCAAACCTTTTACTACTTTTAAAATTATAATACTCTAAGCTTAGTGGATAGTCCAATTCTATCAATTTTTCAAGTTCTCTATCATATCCCATTTTACTATAATGAATTGCATCTTGCATAAGTATTTTAGGTAATTTACTTTTTATTTCATTTCTCTTTAGTCTCATAAATTTATAAATTTCCTCTGGGAAAACATCTGCAAATTGCTCTTCCATAAAATCAAATTCATCACAATGTTCTATTGAATTATAATATATTTCTATTAATCTCTTAGCATCTAATTTTACATTTAATTTACTTTCTATAATTGCTTCAAGCATTGCTGGAAGAGATATTCTATCTTCATATTGCAATTTATATTCTCCTGTTAAAACTTTATAAATCATATCTGAAATTTTATTTTGCAAAAATCTCTCTTTTTCAATGCTCGGATAGTCTTGATACATATGAATTATATCTGTAAAACTATCAAACTCACTCTCTTTGGTTATTAATTTACTATATAACTCACTTTTTGTAAAATTATATTCTAAGTTATCATATTCTTTAATAATTTTATCAAAAATCATATCTTGTATTTCTTTATTTTCTAACTTATATGAAATTACTGTACTTAAACACAACAATAATTCTAAAGAACTTGTACTTTCTATTATATTTTGAGCATATCTCTCTAAATTCTGTAAAAAATATTTGTATATAAACTCCTTAACTGATGGATTTAAAAAACTTACTAAAATTGATATTTCATTTTTTGTAGAGTATTCAGCCTTTTTTAATCTAACTAAGTCATTAGATATTTGTTTCATTGCACTTTCAAATTCTTCCTTCTTTCCTAATTCTTTATCTACATTTAAATATTCATAATAGTATTTTTTTAACATATTAACTTCAATATCTCTATTTCTTGAAAGAAGTAAAATAAGTAATAGTTTTCCTACTTCTGTTTGTTCATCAAAAACATCTTTTATAAAACTTTCAGGATTTTTTAAATATTTTTTTAGTTCAACATAACAATTATAGTTTTTATCCAATTTTGTTTGCCTTGATGCTCTTTGAATAAATTCTGCAATTAACCTAGGATTATACATATTATTATTAATTATTTCTTCACAAGAATTTATTAATAATTTTGTGTTTTTAAGGTCTAAGTCAGATTGTTCTATATGTTTTAAAAATATCTTTGCCTTATATTGTTCTGAATAATCTTCTAATTTTAGTATTACTTTACTTGTATCTAAGCAATCCCCTATTTTAGGATGTTCCCTAAATCCTTTTTCAATAATATATTCCCTAGATGTCAATACTAATTTTTTGTCATTTCTTTTTCCTATTACTTCTATAAAATCTTTAAACTTTTTTTCCTGTGTCTTATCAGTTTTTTCTTTAAAAATGCTTCCCCAAAAGTCATCTATAAAAAATATTTGAGGATTATTTGAATAGCTGTCCCAAATATCATTTATATCATATGCATATACAAATTTATATCCCTTTTTCACATATTCATTGCATACATGTCTTGCTAAAGAGGTTTTTCCAATTCCAGCTTCTCCTGTAACAAGTAAAAAATTATAGGTATCTATTGTGTTTTTTGCTTTAAAATAAACATCGTCTTCAATATATGTTTTCTCATTTTCCTTAATATTTCTAAATTCTTCCTTTGAAGCATTATATATTTTTCTATGAAGAATTTTTTCTAATATGTATTCAAATACCCTAGAACTATTAAACCATAACTCAGGATAATTTTCTTCTATTTTTTCATATCCTTTTAAATTTAATAAATTATTTAAATCTGTATTTCCTATAATGTCTTTTTCATTTTTAATATATCCTTCAAAAAGCTTAATTATCTCTTCTTTTGATTTATTGTCATAATCTACTGAACTAACTAAAATATATCTATCTGGATTTAATTTTTTCACCTTATTTATTTCAACATTTCTTAGATTATTCATTAAACTATTTATATTAGAATACCTTTTAGCTTGTCCTATTACTGTCTTTTTATCCTTTTTGGTTCTCATATCTATTCCATTATCTTTTGTTTTCCTAAAAGATTCCATTACATTTTTCTCTCTAACTTGCAATATATCTCTTGTAAAATCTTGAAATCTTTCTGGACTTAAAACTTTGCTAAAATCATAATTAGGCATTTTACATCACCACACTTTTACTTATAATAATCAAATGTATCTCCATATTTTTTATACATATGTCCAAATTTCCCAACATTTTTAAAGCTACAACTTCTATAAAATTTCTTTACTCTTTTTAATGTTTCTTCAAATTTTTCTTCGTCTTTTATTCTTTTATAACCATCTTTAATTGTTCCTTCCATTGCAATGGATAAGTAACAATTGTTCCAACATCTAAATTTAATGAATATAACATGAATTTATCAAGCTGTTTTAATACAAATTTACCAATTCCATGTTCTCTATATTTTTCATCTATAAATAATTCATCTATATAGAAAATACTATTATTCATTGTACATATTTCTTCACTAATATTTAGATTATTATCTACAATTTCTGATGCCATACATTCTAAATCTCCATCTATAGAATCACATACATCCCAAAAATCTGCATCATTCATTTGAGCTTCTGGCTCAAAAAATGTCCCTATTAATTGTCCTATAACAATTTCCTTTTCGAATTCTACATTTCCAATAATTATTCCAACAACTTTCCTTGTATATTTATTTTGATATTCTAACCACTCTTCCCATTTATCAAAATTTTCAGCTATATAAAATATTTCTCTATTTCCATTCATACGAATTGAAATAGAATCAAATCCTAATTCTTTCAAATTATTTGCAAATTTCTTCATTTTTTCTCCATTTCTCACTACTTTTTATATTTACCCTATTTTTTAAATATATATAATAATACTTATTTTTATTTATTTCATTTTTTTGTCTAATCCTATCATAATTCTATAGTAAAATAAAGTATCTAAAACATATTAGTCTTAAATACTTTACTTATCTTTTATTTAATTGCCTTTTAAAATTCATAGTTATTTTTTTGGGTAAGAAGAACCTTTTTTATCTGAGTATTTTTAGAAAATAAAATGTATTAAAATAGCACCCTAACTTAGCATGTTATGCAAATATTTTATACCATTTTGCAAATTCTTCCATTGAGTCTATTGATTCATATTTTTCCCTTTTTGTTCTTTCTTCTTCAGTCATTTGTGCTAATGTTTTTTCGTATCCTGCGGGTATAAATATATACCATAAGTCTGACCATTTTTTCTCTGTATTATTTCCTAATATTTCTTTTGATATTGTTCCTTCATGTCTTCCCATGAACTGATGTAACTCTTTTCCATCATAGTATGATAAACATTCTGTGAATCTGCATTTTCTATTTTGTTTTCCTTCCATTAGTTTTAATATTCCTTTAATTCCTATTGTATCTAATGCAAAATTTACAAATGCTCGTGGGAAGCCTTCTAATTCGTCTATCCAAAAACCACAATCTAATGATATACAAGGTTTGTTCATCAGTTTATATGCTTCTTCTACTTTATATTTTGAAATATATTTTATATCATCACTTCGTGGTTCTTCTAGTTCATATTCATATGTTTTAAAATTTACTCCTTTTAAGTGTTTTTTTGCTGATTCTATTTTTCCTTTATTGTGTGTTACAAATATTACTTCTTTCATCATTATTTCCTTCCTTTATAAAATATTTTTTAGTTCTATTAATTCATGTATTTCATATGTTGTTTTGTATTGGTTATTACATATTTTATTAGGATTAAACCAACATGTGTCTATTTTATTTTTTATTCCTCCTAATATATCTTTTTCTAGTTCATCTCCTATTATGAGCATACTTTCTTTTTCATAATTGTTTATTTTATCAAAAAATACTTTAAAAAACTCATCATGTGGTTTCATATACCCCGCTTCTTCTGCTGAAAAAGTTTCTTTTATGTAGTTTAATGCTTTTATTTCTTCCAACTTATTCTTTACTACAATTGTTGGACTATTTGTTATTATATATATTTCATAGCCTTTTTCATACAGATATTCTAACACTTGTATTGAATTTTTGATTGGTACTATTTTGTCTTTTAAATATTCTATATATTTATTATTTATTTTTATTGCTTGTTCTAATGAAATGTTATTAAAATATTTTATAAATCTTTGTGCTCGTATCCACTGAGTTCTTTCTTCCAATGTTTCAAATTTATATGGATCTTTTATTTTTCCTGCTGCTCTATCTTTCCAAAACTGATTATCCAACTTTATAAATTCTTCTAATTTTTCATCTGATATTTCTTTATCTATTTCTATTAATATTTGTTTTATTGCATTTTTTCTATTTTCATCGTCATCTACTAATGTGTTATCTAAATCAAATAATAATTTTTTATATTTTTCGTGCATAAAAAATTCCTCCTTATATGATAACATTTTATCATATATTGAGGAAATATGTATGTTATAATTTCTTTTTTATTATTATTTTGTCGTCATAAGTTTCTTCTAGCACTTTATAATCTAGAATATCTTTTAATTTAAATAATCTTATCTCTTTT
Source organism: uncultured Clostridiaceae bacterium (assembly GCA_947245665.1). Taxonomy (GTDB): domain Bacteria; phylum Bacillota; class Clostridia; order TANB77; family CAG-508; genus UMGS1663. The sequence continues at coordinate 153 of CAMXOP010000065.1, read as the reverse complement.
CGTAATTCGCAAAATGCTGCTACATACCATATATCTAAATAACAAAAAAGTTCTGCTGGATGAATTATTCTTTTTGTTATTCCTGAATTGATTGATTTATATTCTATTTGTATTTTATTTCTGTTTTTTATGGCCTTTTTCATTATAATATAC
>CAMXOP010000064.1 GCA_947245665.1 uncultured Clostridiaceae bacterium | reverse complement strand
ATAATAAATACTAATCGATAATAATCAATAATAATAATAATCAATAATAATAATAATCAATAATAATAATCAATAATAATAATCAATAATAATAATCAATAATAATAATAATCAATTAGTAATAAATAATGAATAATTTTAGAAGTATAGCCTAATTATTAAGAATACTAAAAAGATTGCATAAATCATATATAAAAAGAATTATGAAATAAAATGGAAGGTAAATTATTAAATATGAATAATAAAGATATTTTAGATAAAATAGAAAATATGACATTACAAGAACAAAGAAACTTATCATATGAAGAATTAATACAAATAATAGATCCACTATCACCAAACGAAATTATAGAATTAAGTAACATTATTGGATATCCAGTATTTACACGATTATGTATGGGAATATTAAAACATAAATTTGTACTATTACAAGATGGAGCAGCAGCTATTATTGTTAATAATAAAGGTCAAATATTATTACAAAGTAGAGCAGATCGTGATAAATGGGGATTACCAGGAGGATGTCAAGAATTAGGAGAAAGATTTCAAGATACAATAATTAGAGAAATTAAAGAAGAAACAAACTTAGATGTAAAAGAACAAGACTTAGAGCTTATAGATATAGTTTCAGGCTCAACTAGAAGAAATGATTATCCAAATGGAGACGTAGTAATTAATAATACAGCTTTATATTGTATAAAGAAATATTCAGGAGAGTTAAAATGGGATAGTGAGTCAAAAAATATGAAATTTTTTGATATAAATAGTTTACCAAAGAATCAAAATGACCCAGATTTAATTGAAATATATGTGCGAAAATGCAAAACAATATAAACAAGGAGAATAATATAAATGCTAGTAAAGAATAATTATAATGAATGTTTAACAAACTTAGCTTGCTCAATTCAAAAATATTTTGGTTTAAATACAAAACACAATTCTATAGAATATATAGATAAAATATTAAATGAAAAACAACCTAAAAATGTTGTAGTTATGCTATTTGATGGAATGGGCTCACGAATACTAGATAGAACATTACATGAAAATTCATTTTTTAGAAGAAATAAAGTTAAAGAAATTACAACTGTATTTCCAGCAACAACAACTGCAGCAACAACATCAATTCGCACAGGTTTAAATCCAATTGAACATGGTTGGCTTGGTTGGAATATGTATATAGCACCTATTGATGAAACAATAACTTTATTCTTAAATAGTGAAAAAGGAAAAGAAGAAGTAAGTAATAATTTCCTAAAAGTAAAAGATAAGCTAGTACAAAAGACCATAGTCGACCAAATAAAAGAAAATACAGAATATGAGGCAGTAGAGTTATTTCCTTTTGGTGAAAACAAGTATAATAGTCTAGACGAAATGCTAGAAATTATAAAAGAAGAATGTAATAAAGAAGGAAAAAAATATATCTACGCATATGATAATGAACCAGACCATTCAATGCATGACTTTGGACCAGATGATGAAAAAGTAAAAAAACTAATAGAAATAAGAAATACTAAAGTAGAGCAATTATGCAACAATCTAAGTGATAGCATTATAATAATTATAGCAGACCATGGTCATAAACAAGTAGAGCATATTTATTTAAAAGACTACTCTAAAATAACACAGATGCTAGAAAGAACCACTTCACTAGAACAAAGAGCAGTATCATTTAAAATAAAGAAAGATTATAAAGAGCAATTTATTAGAGAATTCAATGAAAATTTTGGAAAAGAATTTAAATTATATTCTGAGCTAGAAATAATAGAAAGTCATTTATTTGGAGAAGGAGAAGAAAACGAGTTATTTAGAGAAGCAATAGGAGATTTTATAGCAATAGCAGAAAGTTCAAATAAGTGTATAATAACTGATGGTGATGAGGTATTAAAATCACAACATGCAGGATACTCAGAAGATGAAATATATATTCCATTAATAGTAGTTGATAAATGTTAAAATAAATGAATGTATAAAAATTATGATTAAGAGTGTTAAATATCCCATTTTTAATTAATATATAAGATTCCAAGCTCTCATAATATTCACACTCTTAAAAGGCTGTATGGATTTAATTTTGATATTAATATATCAGTACAGAAGATTACTCTATATTTAATAAATACTATTATATTATAAGTATTATATATTAGTTTGCAATTTCTAATATACAAAAGAAAGGTAAGAAAAAATGCCAAAAGATATTTTTTCAAAAATAATAAAAGATTATAACAATGAATTAGAAATAGTATTAGAAAAGAAGGCTTTTTCAAGTGAAGTAAGAAACCTTCTTTTAAGCATGTTATACAAAATAGAAAATGCATATGAAGATTATAAAAAAGTAAAAGTAAATGTATGTTCAAAAAAGCAATTTGTTGAAGAAATAATAGAAACAATAGAAAAAAGATGTAAAGAAATAGAAATAATAAAACCAACAAGTAAAGAAGGACAAGAACTATACGAAAAAAATATAAACTGTATAATAGATAAAGAAGAAGGAAAAATACAAACTTTTCAAAATGAAAAAAGTATGCTAGAAGCAATAATGAAAATGAGACAAGAAGAGATAGAAGTTTCTAACAATAAATATGAATTAATAGCAATGCCAGTAATACAAACTTTATTAATAGGAAACAAAGAAAACTCACTAGAACTAATAACAAACTTTAATGGATGGTCATGGGATATAACAAAATTAGAATTTGAAAAACAAATATATAACAAATTATATCAAATGTTAATAATATTAATAGGAAATAAAGGTATAGAAAATTGGATAAATAATAGAAAAGAAGATGATGAAATAGAAGAAATTCCAAGTAATGTAATACTAAGTAGTAAATATAATGAAAGCTTTGGAATAACAAAGGAAGAAATACAAGGAGAAAAAATAGACCATATAGAAAAAATAATAAATAAATTTATAGAAAATTATGGAGAAGAGCTAAATGAAAACTTTTTCAAGAAATTCATAAAAGTAGCTATACTAAATACAGCAGATTATAATAAGGAATATAAGCAAAAAGTAGAAGAAAAAATAATCAAGCTAAAAGAAGAACTAAAAAATATGAGTAATAATAAAATATTCATAGAAAATTTATCATTGCAAAAAAAAGAGATCACAAAACAAATAAAAGAAATAGACACAATATTAAATGATGAAATAAAATTGAGAAAAGAATACGAAAAAAGAAACTCGAAATTACCAAACAAAGAAAAAATATTCAGCACAAGTCATTTAAAACTAATGTTAGAGAAACAAAGAAACAACAAGATAGAACAAATAAAAGAAATAAACAAAAAGATGGAACCACAAGAATATGTAAAAATAAAAAAGCAATTAGAAGAAAAACAAAATTTTTATGAAGAAATACACATAGAAGAAGGTACAAAAGAAAATGTACTAAGGTTACAAACTAAGCTAGAAAAAAAATTTTTAGAATGTTTCTCAAAAAAAATAGAAAAAGCAAAAGAAAAAGATGAAATACAAAAACTTATATATGAACTAAGATATTATAAAAAAATATCACCAATAGTAGAATTAGAAAAAGAAAAAAATAAAATAGAAAAACAATTAATACGGTAAAGCATGTAATGAGAAAATATTAACAAAATTCAGTGAAAATGAAGAAATAAACTATGAAATACTAAAAAAAATATATGAAACAAAAATAATAGATTTAGATACAATAGTATATACACTAAAATACAACAAAGGAATATTAACGATAAACATATATGATGGAAATACTCATGATGAAACAAAACAAATAGAAATAACAGAAAAGACAGAATTAAGTGTAAAATTAAACAAGAAAATAAAAATATGGCAATAAATCAGCCAAAAGGGACGTCCTTTTTTCAAAAAAAATTGCTAAAAGGGACACTCCTTTAAAATAATATAAATAGTATTAACAAAAAAATACTTATATATTGATATAATTTGCTAAAGGGATGTCACTTTTAGTAAAAATTTTCGAAAAAGGGGCGTCCCTTTTGGAAGGAGAGGAATTTTATGAAAATTACTTTTTTAGGAGCAACTAAAACTGTTACTGGTTCTAACTTTTTAATAGAAGCGGCAGGTAAAAAGTTTTTGGTTGATTGTGGAATGTATCAAGGTGCAGCACAAGATGAATGGGAAAATTCATCACCTTTTGCATTTGATGTAAATGAACTAGACTTTATGCTACTTACCCATGCACATATAGACCATTCAGGAAGAATACCAAAACTATATAATGAAGGATTTAGAAAACCTATATATGCAACAAAAGCAACTTGTGATTTATGTTCTATAATGTTACCAGACAGTCGGACACATTCAAGAAATGGAAATTGAGTGGAAAAATAAGAAAAGAGTAAGAAAAGGCTTAGACCCAATTTTACCACTTTATACAGCAGAAGAAGCATTAAAATGTTTAGAAGTATTTTGCCCAGTAAAATATGACGATATAATAGATATAGATGAAAATATACATGTACGTTTCAATGATGCAGGGCATATGTTAGGCTCAGCTATTATTGAAATATGGGCATATGAAAATGGAAAAAGAACAAAGGCAGTATTTACAGGTGATTTAGGAAATAATGATATACCACTATTGTCTGAGCCAACAATGATAGAAGATGCAGACTATTTAGTAATGGAATCAACCTATGGTGGAAGACTTCATAATAGAGATGAAAATAAAGCGACTGAATTTTTAAGGATAGTTTCAGAAACCTTAGACAAAGGAGGAACAGTTGTAATTCCTTCATTTGCAGTAGGAAGAACACAAGAAATACTATATGAACTAAATCAATTAAAAGAAATAATACAGGATGAAGACTTTAGAAAAAAATATGAAACATTAATGAAAGTGCCAGTATATGTAGATAGCCCTCTTGCAATATCTGCAACAGAGATATTTAAAGACAATATGGAATTATTTGATGAACAAACACAAGAAATAATGAGAAGCGGAGACAATCCATTAGAGTTTCCAGGGCTTCAGTTCACAAGAACAGCAGAAGAATCAAAAAAGCTAAATGCAAAAAATGAATCATCAATAATAATATCAGCTAGTGGAATGTGTGAAGTAGGAAGAATAAAACATCACTTAAAGCATAACCTTTGGAATCCAAACAGTACAATACTATTTGTAGGGTACCAAGCACCAGGAACTTTAGGAAGAAAAATAGTAGATGGAGCAAAAACAGTAAAACTATTTGGCGAAGAAATAGCAGTAAATGCTAGAATAGAATATATAGAAGGATACTCAGGCCATGCAGACCAAGAATGGCTACTAAACTTCATATATTCATTTATAACAAAACCAAAAACAGTATTCTTAGTACACGGAGAACCAGAAGGCCAAGTGATACTAAAACAAAAAATACAAGGAACAACCGAAATACCAGTAATAATACCAGAATATGGTGAGCAATATGAACTAAACGAAGAAGTAGAAAGACTAGGAAGAGTAAAAGGAACAAAACAACGTGAAAAACAATATATTCGCTTAGAAGTGCTAGGAAGAATACAAACTCTAAAAGAAGAACTAGAAGACATGAGCACAATAGTAAAAGAAGAAATGCTAAATGAAGATGCAAACGATGGGGAAATAGAAAAATTAAATGATAAAATAAAAGAACTAGAACAACAAATTGTGAGAATAGTAGAAGGATAACTTCCCATTGGGGACGTTTCCTAATGAGAATGTTATCCTTTTAGGAACTTATATAGCTAATAAAAACTAGGATAGAGTAGACACTAAAAATATAATAAATAGATAGGAGAAACAAATGCGAAATATTCAAGGAGATAAAATGTCTGAAGAATAGGAATAGAACAACAAGATATTTCAAGATGTAATGAAGAAAGTGAAAGTATGAGGTATATATATAATGAAAGTATTAGAAAAAATTGTAGTAAATAAAAAAGAGTATATATGTATACAAAAATTATTAATAAATGGTAATATTATATATATGTGTCAAGAACAAAATACAAAAGAAGTTATATACCTAAAAGAAAATAAAAATACTGGTAAATTAGAGCAAACAGAAGATGAAAATATAAAAAAAGAAGTAGAAAAACTAATATATGCTGAGAGTTCTGATGTAATATATAAATAATAATTTAAGGAGTTAATATATGAAAATTGCAATATTTTCGGATATACATGGTAATTTGCAAGCCTTAGAAAAAATGATAGAAGATATAAAAAAACAAAATATAGATAAGATAATTTGCTTAGGCGATGTTATTGGAATAGGTCCAAATCCAAAAGAATGTTTAGAGGTTATTATGAATAACGAAATACAAATGATACTTGGAAATCATGAATTATATTATTTATATGGAACGAAGATTGATTATAAAATGGAAAAAGGAGAAATTGACCATCATAATTGGATTAAAGAACAATTAAATGAAAAATATTATAATTATTTAAATAAACAACCATTAAAAATAGAATTTAATGATATGTTATTTGAACATTTTTTAATAGATAATAATACTACAGATTTTTATCCATTTTATAGTTTGGATATATTAAAAAAACAAGAATTAAAAGATAATATTTCAAACTCAAAATACAACAGAATTTTTATTGGACATGAACATAATCCATTTGAAACAAATAAACTTATATGTGTAGGAACAAGCGGTTGTACAAAGAATAATGAAACAAGCTATATTATTATAGATACAAATAATAATCATTTTCATAAGAAATATTTAAATTATGACAGAGAAAAATTTATAGAAACGCTAAAAAACAAACAATATCCAGATAGAGAAATTATATCAAAAATATTTTTTGGAATAGAAATTTAGATATATATTAAATAGAAAATAAATTATATGGAGAAATTATGAATAAATATTACAATGAAGCAATAATAGGAAATAAAAACATAGTAGCAAGCTTTAGTAAAAAAGGAGAAATGCTAAGGCTTTTTTATCCTACAAGAGATTACAAACAATTTATAGAAACTATGCATACAGGGGTAAAAGTAAATGACTCAGCTATAATATACTTACATGAAGATATAAATAACGAATATGAGCAATATTATACAGAAAATACGAATATATTAAACACGAAAATAAAAAATACATACTTCAATTTGTCAATATTGCAAACAGATTTTGTACCAATTGCAAAAGATATTATAATAAAGAAGTTAACATTCACAAACCAAAACACTATAAACCTAAATGTCAATTTTCTAATATACTCAAAACTATTATCAAACTACAATAACATGGTAGGTTCAAAAGTAGAAAATAATACATTAATGCAATATAGTCATGACTATACATATAGCATTTTTTCAAAAACACCAATACTATCTTATCGTTTAAATAATAGTAATGAAGATATAAAGTCAGGTTTGTTATACGATAAAGACTATATAGGAATGGCAAGCGATTCAGCGGTAAGTTTTGATATAGGAATGCTAAAACCAGGAGAAAGTAAGGAAATAGAAATATTTATTCATATAAACGACAATAAGCAAAAATATAAATTTGATGAGATAATAGAAGAAATAGAAAAAATAAGAAAAACAGATACAATAAAAGAACTAGAAAACACAAAAAAATATTGGGAAGAATTTGTAAAAAGCCATGATGGACTAGAAATATTTACAAAAAAAGAAAAATGGCAAAAACTACTTACAGGAAAAGAAAAAACAAACGAAAGCACCTACAAAAAATACCTAGAAATGCGAAAAGTATATGTACGAAGTATATTACTATTTCCACTACTTTCAAATGAAGAAACAGGAGGAATATCAGCTTCAATAGAAATAGACGAAGCACGCACCAAAAGTGGAAGGTACTCATACTGTTGGCCACGAGATGCTGTATTTGTAACAAAGGCACTAGACATACTAAAAATGGAAAAACAAACCACAAAATTTTATACAAACTTCAGTAAACAAACACAAAGTAAAAATGGAATGTGGGAACAACGCTTCTACACAGACGGAAGACTAGCACCATGCTGGGGTTACCAAATAGACGAAACCGCAAGCATAATATATGGAATATACGAGCATTACAAAATAACAAAAGATAAGAACTTTTTAATAAAAACTTATCAAATGTGTGAAAAGGCAGTAAAAGCATTAACCAAGTTCCAATTGGGGACGTTTTCCAATGGGGGAGCTATCACTTTTGAGAACATAAACACTAAAGGACAATTAGGAGCACTTGAGAATAAATTATCTGAAATTTTAAAATTACAAAAAATATATAATGATGAAATAGTTAAAACATATGAAAGTTATGATTTATGGGAAATGAATGAAGGAATACATTTATACTCACTAAGCGCAATATATGCTGCATTTGAAGCTATGATTAAAATAAAAAGAGAGCTTAATATAAGTGAGGGAATAGAAGAATTAGAAAATAGTGCTGAATATATAAAAAATTATTGTTTAAATAAATTCTATGATGAACAAACTAAAACATTTAAAAGAAACAACAAAGATAATATAACAGATATAAGTATATTAGGTATAGTAGTACCGTTTAAAATGTTAGATAAAAATAACGAAATAGTAAAAAATACAATACAAAAAATAGACTTAAACTTAAGAACTTACACAGGAGGATATATAAGATTTAAAAATGACAACTACTTGGGAGGAAACAATCCATGGCCAATAGCAACACTTTGGATGGCATTATATAATATAGAAAATAAAAAACTAGCAGAAGCAAGAAAACAAATAGAATTTGTAACAAAAACATCTACAAATAGTGGTTTATTAGCAGAACAAGTAGACAATGAAACAATGAAAGCGAAATGGGTAATTGGATTAGGTTGGTCACATGCAATGTATATAATAGCATTAAAAAGTTTACTATAAGTATCAAAAAAATTATGTCAACAGTATTGACAAATTAAAAATAGTAGTCTAAAATATATATTATATTAAGAGTTTACCTATAACCAAAGCGTTTGAGCGGTAAAGGGTGGTAAAATATAAAACCACTTACACTTATAAAGAAAATATTAAAGTCTTTCAGAGGAGTCTTAAGAGATTTTTTTGTGAGGCTTTTTTGATTAAATGAAAGGAGAAGAAGATGGAAGTAATAATAGAAACACCAAAATTAGAAGATTTAAAACAAGTAAATTTACTAGCCAAGCAAGTACAAGATTTACATGTAAATTGGAATCCAGATTTATTTTTAAATGTAGATGTAGTAATTAGTAAAGAAAGCTTTGAAGAAAAAATACAATCTAAACAAATATTTATAGCTAAATTAGAAGGTAGAATAGTAGGGTATATTGCTTTCAATATATCAGAAAAAATAAATCCTCTTATGAGGTATAGAAAACAATTATTAATTGAAGCAATATGTGTAGACGAAGCAAATAGAGGAAATGGAATAGGAACATTGTTATTACAATATGCTAAAAATATAGGTAAAGAAAATAACTGTACAGATATGCAATTAACAGTAAATCAGAATAATAAAAATGCAATACAAGTATATGAAAAATTTGGATTCACAGTAAAAGATATAGCATATTCAATTAAAATATAAAATAGGAGTGATAAAAATGAAATATTACAAAAAATTAGTGGGTGATAGAATATATTTATCTCCATTAAACATAGAAGATGCAGAAAAATATGTAGGATGGTTTTGTGATTTTAAAACAACTGATGGAATAGAAAAAAGTGGCAATATAATGACATTACAAGCAGAAAGAGAGTGGATAGAGAAAAGTTTAAAAAATAATGAACTGAATTTTGCAATAGTCAATTTAGAAAATAATGAGGCAATTGGAACTTGTGGAATTGTTGATATTAATTATCAAAATAGAATTGCAACAGTAGGAATACTTATAGGAGAAGAAAGAAATAGAAGCAATGGGTATGGAACAGAAGTACTTAGATTATTATTAGATTTCGGGTTTAATTATTTGAATTTAAATAATATAATGTTAACAGTGTTATCTTTTAACGAAAGAGCAATTAAATGTTATGAAAAAGTTGGATTTAAAGAATTTGGAAGAAGAAGACAATGTTATTTTTTAAATGGAAAATATTATGATAAAATATATATGGACATTTTATCAAATGAATTTCAAGGAGATTATATTAGAAATAAAAATATATAAAAATGAGAGAATAATAAAATATAGTGTATAAATATATGTTAAAATTACAATAGGTGGTAAAAGATGAGTAAAATATCTAATATGATAAATATGATACAAATACTAAGAGATCAAAAAGTACATAGTATTCAGAGTTTAGCACAAAAACTAGAAGTATCTGAAAGAATGATAAGGCAATATAAGCAAGAACTAGAGCAAGCAGGAATATATATATATTCAATTACTGGAAAATATGGGGGATATCAAATAGATAAAGAAAATAATTTT
>CAMXOP010000063.1 GCA_947245665.1 uncultured Clostridiaceae bacterium | reverse complement strand
GGAAACTAGATATTTGTGTTTAATACTAGTTACCCACTCGATTTAGCGAAGAGCCAATTATTTTACATTATTAACATAATATATTTGACATTTGACTTAAAATATATTAAAATAAATAATGTAAGTAAATTGAATAGTCGCGTATAGCAAGGTCGAAAGACAGCGTACGAGGAAAGTCCGGGCTCCACAGAGCAAAGATGCAAGATAACGTCTTGTGAGGGAAACCTCAAGGAAAGTGCAACAGAAAACAACCGCCTAAATTTTTTATATTCTTAGAAAGTAACCGCGAAGCGTTTAGTTTCTTTGGAAGATAATTATTTGAAATTTAGAATTTCTTAGTGACGTAAGGAACTTAGAAACTATTAATTTTGTTTTTTAGGTAAGGATGAAAAGGCGAGGTAAGAGCTCACCGCCTCTATGGTGACATAGAGGGTCAGTGTAAACCCCATCTGGAGCAACACCGTAAAAAGAAGGCTAAGGCTGCTCGCCATCTTCTAAACATGGTGGCTTTGAGCTGTATAGTGATATACAGAGTAGATAAATGACTATTCACGACAGAACCCGGCTTATAGATTTGCTTATTAAAAAATGAAATAGCTCAGCCTAAAGCTGAGTTTTTTCATTTTTAATAGAATAAGAAAAATCGATTTTAAAATGTAGGGGCGTGGCCTTGTATCCTCCTAAGTAGCTAAAACGACATTATTCTAAAAATTAATATCATTTGGAATCATAGCTTCAAATGAAAATTTTTGTTTTGTAATAGGATGTACAAAAGAAATTTTATAACTATGTAATGCTTGTCTTCTAATTAAGCTAGTATTACCACCATACAAATCATCACCTAAAAGAGGGTGACCAATGTAAGCCATATGTACACGAATTTGATGTGTTCTACCAGTTTCTAATTTACACTTTATAACTGAAAACTTAATTCCGAGCATTTTCTGCTTCTTTTAATATTTCATAATGAGTAACAGAAGGACTGCCGAGAAGGACACACACATCTTTCAATAATACTACCTTCTTTTCTACTAATAGGCATATTAATAGTTCCACTTTTTTCATTATTAATAAAAAATCCTTCTACAATAGCAATATATTCTTTAACAAAACTACCTTCCTTCATTTGCTTAATTAAAGCTTCTTGAATATACTCATTCTTAGCAAAAACAACTAATCCAGAAGTATTTTTATCAATACGATTAACAGGTCTAATTTTCTTATTTAAACCTATAGAATCAAAATAAAACTTAATGCCAGAAGATAAACTATCTTCATAATGTAAAATAGAAGGATGAACAGGAATACCAGCACACTTATTTACGATTAAAAGCCATTCATCTTCATACACAATATCCAAACACATTTGCTTAGAAACAATATTAGAGTTATCTTCAGCATAATCAAAAGAAACACTTATCTTATCATTAACACCAACATTTTGATAAACAAAAGCTGGCAAGTCATTCAAAAAAATAGCATTTTCTCTCTTTAAAGTAATAAGCAACCTATGTGAAATATGTAGGCAAGAAAAAAGAATATCCTTAACACTCTTACCATTATCATTATTTGTAACAACATATTCTAACTTCATATACACACCTCGCACTTCGCACGCTAGGGATGGTCCTTTTCGTTCCGAATTCGGAACGCTGGGGACACTCCTTAAATTATAAAACTATTTTAATATCATTCAAAATTAATTATGCATGGGCGAGTATTAATCGACTATGATCCAAAGTAATTACTATAAAAATATATTTTTTGGCTCTTTTTTCGAAGAGCAAGCCATTTATAATCGCACCCACATATAAAAATTCTAATAAATAGTTTTATTTTCTTTTTGATATCTATCAAATGTCTCAATACACTCATCTCTATCAATCTGCTTCAAACTTATTAAATCTTTTTCATTTCCTTTTAAATATTCATAAATCAAATCATCTCGAAAACCAATATTCCCAGCATCTTCACGAGTACAAGCATAATATATTTCTCTTATATTTGACCAAATTATTGCAGATAAACACATAGGGCATGGTTCACATGAAGTATATAGTACATAATTTGATAAATCATAAGTGCCTAGCTTTTTACATGCATTTCTTATAGCTGTTACTTCAGCATGTGCGGTTGGGTCATTATTTTTTAGAACTTGATTATTTCCGAGTAGCTATTATATTTCCATTTTTATCAGTAATAACAGCACCAAAAGGACCTCCTTCATTTAAATTCATTCCATTTTCAGCCATTTCTTTTGCAATTTTCATATATTCATTCATTCCATTCATTACTCCTTATTTTTTTATATTCTTAGGAAAATCATACACAATAATAGTGAGTTTTCTTTAAAAAATTTTATTCTTGTTTTGTATATATGAATATTTTAACACAAAAATTATAAAATATCTATAAATTAAAAAAATTCAAATTGATAATTAATAATAAATGTGATATAAAATTAAAAAAGGAGAGATAATAATATGATAGAAGAATTTAATTTTAAATCATGTACAAGAAAAGACATTTATGCTAAAAAATGGTATGATGAGGAAAAAAGTGAATATAAAGCTGTAGTTCAGTTGGTACATGGAATGGAAGAACATATTGGTAGATATGATGAGTTTGCTTCATTTTTAGCAAGCAATGGTTTTATTGTTGTTGGACATGACCATTTAGGACATGGTAAAACTGCAAAAACAGATGAGGAATTAGGATTTTTTACTCATAAAGATGGATGGTTTTGTTTAGCAGAAGATATTCATATTTTACAAAATAAAATAAAAAATGAATATCCCAATTTACCATATATTATTATGGGGCATAGTATGGGGTCATTACTTACAAGAACATACCTTACTTTATATGATGATAACTTAAATGGAGCTATTATAACAGGTACAAGTGGGCAAAAAGCAGGTTTATTAACAGGAAGTATACTTGCTAAATTAATTGTAATGTTTAAAGGTGAAAAATATAAAAGTAAGTTATTAGCATCATTGGTAACAGGTTCTTTTAACAAACAATTTAAGCCAAATAAAACACCAGTTGACTGGACAACAAGTGATGAAAAAATAATAGAAGAACATATAAAAGACACAAACCCAAATTGTAAATTTACAGCAAGTAGCTATTTGGAATTATTTAAAGGAAGTATGTACTTAAATAAAAAGAAAAATATAGAAAAAACGCCCAATATTCCTATTTTGATTTTCTCGGGAGATAAAGACCCAGTTGGAGAAAATGGAAAAGGAGTAAAACGTGTATATGATATGCTAAAAGAAGTAGGAAAGGAAGATGTTGCTTTAAAATTATTTCCTAATGGAAGGCATGAGATGCTAAATGAGGTAAATAGACAGGAAGTTTTTGAATTTGTTTTAGAGTGGATAAAGAGCAAAATATAAAATTTGGAAAAAAAATCCTACTACGCAAAAACTTTCTAAACTAAAAACAAGAAAATTTGAAATAATATTTACTATAAAATATAAAAAAAGGAGGAAATTTTTTATGAAAAAAATAGTAAATATAATTGCAATTTTTCTTGTTTTATTTTTACTAACATTTACAGCTAAAATTTATGCAGCAACTTTAAATAATTTAGATATTACAACAACTAAACAGACAGTACATCCAGGAGAAACTGTAACCCTAAATGTTGCATTTGGTCAAAACATGGGTGCATATACAGTAAATGTAGATTATGACGAAAACTTATTAGAATACGTATCAGCAGAAGGTGGAACAGCAAATAATACAGGCTCTAAAGTTATACTAACATACTATTATAATGCAGGAGGAACTGAAGCACCACGTAATAGTGCAAGCGTTACTTTTAAAGCAAAAGAAGGAATGATAACTACAAATCCTACTGATTTAAGTATTACATTAACAGGTTTAGGCGACCCAGATGCAAACCCTATTGATGATATTACAGTTCCTATTGTTAAAAATTTAATTGTAGAACCAGTATATGTAGATTATGACATTAGCCTTAATTATACAGGAGAAATAATACCAAAAGAAGAAAAGAATATGGAAATAGTTATATCAAGTACTATGGGTAAAAGTTATGAACACACAAGAATAATAGCAGAAGCAGTAACTCCAAATGGAGAGAGTGTACAACTTCTTGCAACAGATAGCCAAAGTTTAGAACATGATATTATTCAAAGTGGATGGGGAAGCGCAGATGGAGACGCAATAGGCGGAAAAGATGTAGTTAAAAAGTTGCAAGCAAGAGGTGTATTTAGCGGTTATGGAGATTATTCTATTACTTTAAAACTAATAGATAGGGACAATAGTGATAGTGTTATTGCTAGCAAAACTTTTACAATTGCTGTAAAAGAAAAGCCAGCTGAAATAGTGCCACCAGCAGAGGAAGAAGTACCACCAGTAGAAGAGAATAAACCACAACAGGAAACGCCAAGTACTCTACCAAAAACAGGTAATACAATATATTTAAGCATATTACCAATAGTAGCAATATTAATAATAGCATATGTAGCATTAAGAAAGAAAAAATAACATTTATATATTAATTAAAAAAAGTTGATTGTAGGGGTCGCCACCTTATGAAGCGACCCATTACTTCAACAAATTGCTAAAAAAATCATATAACTTCTATTTAGGAGGTTTAAAATGGGAAAAAGAGAATTAAGAAGGAAAAAGAAAAAAGATAAAATAAAAAGTAAAATTAGAATTGCCATTTTAGGAATTCTTTTTTGTATTATATTATATGTGGGTCTTGGCATTTATAAAGAAAATAAAATCAAATTAGTAGAAGAAAATAAACCAGTAGTAGAAAAGGTAGCAGAAGAAATACCACTTGTGCCAGTCATTCCAGTAGAGATAGAAATTTTGCCAAAAACATATATGGATTATGAAGTTATTGCAAAATTAGAAATTCCAAAAATAAATTTAGAAACTAATGTACTTAAAGATTATACAGCTGATGGAATGAAAGTTTGCTCTTCAAAATTCTTTGGACCTGAACCTAATGAGGTAGGAAACTTTTGCATTGCGGGTCATAACTATGACCAAGAAAATATGTTTAATCATTTAATAAATTTAGAAAAAGGGGATGAACTATACTTAACAGATAACAAAAATGGAAAAGTTACTTATAGTATATATGATATATATAGAGTAAAACCTCAAAATACAGCACCAATAGGACAAGAAACTAATGGAAATAAAATAGTTACTTTAATTACATGTGTTAATTATTCAAGGAGTAGACTTATTGTACAAGCAATTGCAAATAAGTAGAATATACTACAATATAAACAACAAGTAAAAAAATAAGATAAGAAATTTAAAAATGTGAAATAGTCACAAATAAATAGCTTATCTTTTTTATATTCTAAGGAAAATCATACACAATAATGGTGAGTTTCTTTAGAAAATGATTATGCAAAAATAAAATGTTTTAAGTGGCAAAGCCATATAAGAGAATTTTATTCTTGTTATTATTAATTGTTTAGTATTTTAAATTAGAATTAAATTACAATTTTTCAATTTCTTCTTTACCTAATTTAGTTATTTTTTGAATCTCTTCATTTGTATAATTTTGATTTTTCATTTCTTTTGCTATTTCAAGTTGCTGTTGTCGTGAACCTTGTTCAATACCTTGCTCAATACCTTCTTCAATACCTTCTTCAATACCTTTCTCAAAGCCATCTTTAATTCCTTGCTCCAAACCACGGTCATAGCCTGTTTTAACTAAATTATTTTGATCTAATACATATTTCTCACGTAAATCTGCTAAATATCTTTCGCGTTCATCTTTGCTTATTTCTTCTAAAACCTTTTTAGCTTTTTTTAAAGGTTCTTCTACATTACTCATATCAATATCACCTGACTTTATTATAAAATTTACCCAAGTATCTAATTTTTTACCTTCTGAGTATTTTTTTACCTTAGGCATTTCTATTATATAAATTTCAAGTGAATCTGTCAAGATTGAATCACAATATTCTTGTTCACGAAAATTCCATTTAGTCATGTATTTCTCAATATTTTTAAGACTTTTAATATCAAAGTCTGTAAATAAAATAGCAATGCATTTATTAGCTTCAAAATAGTTATGTCCTTTTTTTATATTTTGACTATACATTTTGCTTAAATAAAATAAAATTCTTTTCTCAATATTGTTTTGATCAACTAGTTGCATTTCAATATCACAATCAATTGAATCATTAATTCTAGCACGTATATCAAGAATTCCAAGCTTATCATCTAATAAGTCAGCCTCAATAATTTTATTACAATCAAGAACAACTTGAGAAACTTCTTCTTCTAATATGGAATTTAATAGACCTTTGGTAATTTCTTCGTTTCCAACAAATCCAAAGATACGCTTAAATGTATAATCATTTTTTAATTCTAATAAATCGATAATATCATCTCCTTTATGTATAAATTTAAAAAAATTTTGGAAAATATTTTAGGAAAGAATATCCTAAAAGTTTTGAATAAAAACTTAAAATAATAAACAAAACAATATTAACATAAAGTATTCATAATTTCAATAGTGAAAAATAAGAAGTTTTGTCGAGAGGGCAATTGTACACTATTATTTGCATATTTTCCCAGTTGCAAGGGAATGATATAAAATAGTAAAGAGTACAAATTCAAGGAATTTTGAGAGAGGCAAGTAATATGAAATATATAAAAATTTTTATAATAATAATAGGAATTTTATTTTTTAATGCATTTATAAACATATCATATTGTACAGAAAAGCGAGATGGAATAGATAGTTTCCCAGATAGTTATAAACCATATTTACAAGAACTACAAAAAAATCATCCCAATTGGAGGTTTGTTTCATTATATACAAACTTAGATTGGAATTATGCTATAAATAATGAAAATGTATTTGGAAAAAACCTAGTACCTAAATCATATTCTGATAGGTGGAAAAATACTAAACCTGGTGAGTATAATGTTGAGGTAGATTCAGGTTGGGTAGATAGTTCAAGAAGGGCTTTAGAATATACTATGGACCCTAGAAACTTTTTAAATGAAGTTCGAATTTTTCAGTTTGAAGCACTTTCTTATGATGAAAAAACAAATAACATAGATGGAATTGAAAAAATATTATATGGAACTGAGTTTTATAATAAAATAGTAGATTATGTAACAAGTTCAGGAAATATAGTAACTATGAATAGCAAATATTCAGACCTTATTTTATCAGCTGGAAAAACATCAAAAGTTTCCACATATCATTTGGCCTCAAGAATAAAACAAGAGGTAGGGCCTTTCTTATCACACAGTTCTATTAGTGGAAGGGTAGCAGGTTTTGAAGGCTTATATAATTTTTATAATATAGGAGCAACAAGTTCAGCAGAGCCAATGGGAGCTATAAAGAATGGACTTAGGTATGCACGTGATGGAAAAGGTGCAAGTGAAGCTACTAAAGCTAAATATTTAATTCCATGGGACAACAAGGAAAAAGCTATTACTGGTGGTGGAATTTTCATAGGTTCTAGTTATATTAATGTAGGACAAGATACACTATATTTACAAAAGTTCCATGTGACTTCTAACACAGGAGGAGAACTATTTTGGCATCAATATATGACAAATGTATTAGCTCCATATAGTGAGTCTAGATCTATTTATAACGGTTATAGTAATACTGGAATACTAGGAAATAGTATGACTTTTATTATACCTGTTTATAATAATATGCCAGAGATGTCAACACAAAATCCAAATATTTTAGAAAGTGATTATTCTGCGGATAACACAAAAGTATATGCAGATGTAACCAATACTTTAAATGTACGTTCAGGTCCATCAACCTCGTATGAGTTATTAACAAAGGTTGATAGAAATGTAGTAATGACAAGAATTGCAAAAGGAAGACAATCTCGGAGAATTATGGGATAGGGTAATTCTTCCAAATCGGAATGATGGGTTATGTATTTCAAAATTATTTAAAAGAATTACCAACAATACAAATAGAAAAAATAAATGTTTCAGCTGATAAAACGCTACTTAAAAAAGGAGAAAGTGTAAAATTAAAAGTAGAAATATTACCAGATGAAGCAAAAGACCATGAAGTAGAATATACTTCAAGCGCCCCTAATATAGCCACAGTAGATAATAGCGGTAATATAGTAGCACAAAAATCTGGAACTACAACAATTACAGTAAAGGCAAAAGAAAGCGATGTAAAAGGGCAAATTCAAATTGAAGTATATACTCCTGTATCAGGTATAGAACTAACAAATGAAAATTTAGTTATGCAAGAGGGGGACCGTTTTATAGTAACACCTATCATTCTTCCAACAGATGCAGATAATAAAAATGTGACATATTCTTCAGAAAATGAACAAATTGCTACAATAGATAATAATGGGAATATAATAGCAGTTAAAGAAGGAAAAACTAAAATAAATGTAATTACTGAGGAAGGTGGCTTTAAAAGTGAAATAGATATAACAGTAGTACAGAAATTAGGTGAAGATGAAGTCATTTTTGATGAAAGTTTAAAGGTAGTACAAAATGAAATAACGGGCTGGGATATTGAAAAACTAAAAATAGAGAATATAAAAGAAAAAATACAAAGTTCATATAGTATTAAAATATATGACTATAAAGGAAATGAACTAACAGATGGTAAAAATGTAGGAACAGGAAGTAAAATTAGGTTATTAGATGAGAATGATGTTATTAAAATGGAATATTATATAGTAATTTATGGAGACGTAAATGGAGATGGAAAAATAAATAGTTTAGACTTATTAGTACTTCAAAGGCATATACTAGAAATAGAAATATTAAATGGTCCATTTTTAAAATCCCGGAAATATAAACAAAAACGGACAAAATCCTACTTCATTAGATTTATTAATTATACAAAGACATATACTAACTTTAAAACTAATTGAACAAAAGTAGATTGGGGACGGTTCCTAATCGGAAACAAGATAGAGAAGAATAAAAAGTAATAAACTAAAATAATCTGGATAGATTAGGAACTGTCCCCAATCGGAAACCCAGAAAAAAATAGTGTGTAAAATAATTCGCTCCCACGGTATTTGATTTATTTTTTTAAAATTGAGATTTTCTACCCTCCCACAAAGAGTAAGTACAAATATTTAGTTTCATTTCATTACACAAAATATTTTACTTACTCTAAGCGGTCCCCACCGGCTTAACGAAAAACTCAATTTTAAAAAAATAAATCAAACACCCTTCGCGCTACTCTATATTTTGTAGATACGACTATTCTATATTAAAATTAGGAATGGATAATTGTAGATGTAGGGGGATAGGCCTTGTGTGTACTCACTCCATGCCTTACTAAAAAAGAAAGAGGAAAACTATGAAAAAAATTAAAAGTATAACAATAGCATGTACCTTAATTATAATAACTTTACTAATAAATACAATAACTTTTGCACAAACTCAAATGCATATAATTTCTGACAATGAAATAATAAAAAAAGATGAAGAAATTAATATAAAAGTGCAAATTAAAGATACACCAATTGCAGCTTGCACACTTGAAATATATTTTGATTCGTCAAAATTTGAATATATAAAAGGTCCTGAAAATTCAAATTATTCTAACAATAGAATAATTTATACTTGGGTAAGTAGCACAGGAAAAAATGAACAAGGTATAGAAACTGAAAACTTCAAATTTAAAGTCTTACAAGAAGAAAACACTAATATTGCAGTGTTTGGAGAATTCTATAATGAACAAGGAGAAAAACTAGAAATTGACAATAGTAATATAGAACTAAAAACTAAACAAGCCCCAAATAATATAAACCAAATATCAGATAATATAGAACAAACTCGGAGCGAGTAATTCACCGTATTTAAGTATACTAAGATTAAACCATGAAGGAATTAGTCCAGAGTTTCAAAAAGATGTAAAAGAATACTATTTTGTAACAGATGATACAATAGAGAATTTAGAAGTAACAGCAATTCCAGAAAATCCAAATGCTACGATTATAGTAGCAGGAAATACAAATTTAAAAATAGGAAAAAACATAATACAAATACATGTTATATCAGAAGATAAAACAAAAGAAGAAATATATAAAATATATGTAACAAAAACTACAAATATAGAACTAGCAAATGCAAACTTAGAAATCCTTGCAGTAAGAGAAGGCTTTCTGAATCCAGAATTTGACTATAATATAACCAATTATAAAGTAGAAATACCAAATCAAACAGAAAAAATAGAAATACTAGCAATACCACAAAGCCAAAAAGCGGTTGTAACAATTATAGGAAATAATGAAATGAAAGTTGGAAATAATACTATACAAGTAAATGTGCTAGCAGAAGATGGAATAACAAATAAAAAATATGAATTAATAGTTCATAGGAGAAACGAGCAAGAAGAATTACAGTATGAGCAAGAAAGAGAAAGTGGAGCAGAAAAGTTATCTGCTATTTTAGAAGAACAAAATAATAATAACAATGTAGATGAAATAAATCAAAAAAAGAATAGCAATATCATATGGATTATAGGTGTAATTGTGTTAGGTGGAATTATAACTGTAGGAGTTATATATATGATAAAAAAGCAAAAAAAGCTGTCAATAATTTTTGAAAATGTCCCAAAAATTTCTAAACATTAACGGAAAAATAT
>CAMXOP010000062.1 GCA_947245665.1 uncultured Clostridiaceae bacterium | reverse complement strand
TTCAACAATAGATATTTCTAAGAAAGTGTGACATATGTTTGACAAACCTACAAAAACAATTTAATAAAATATTAGTTTTTTGTTGACTTTTACGGAAGTATATGGTAAAATATTAAAGCATATGTGGAATGCATATGCTTTTTAAAATATGTTAAATAATAAAAAAATAAACAAAAAAAGAAACATTGGAGGTGTTTTAAATGGCTGCAAAAGGAGCAAGAGAACCAATTACATTAGAATGTACAGAATGTAAAAGAAGAAATTACATGACACAAAAAAACAAAAAGAACAATACAGATAGACTAGAAATAGTAAAATATTGCAAATACTGCAAAAAACGTACAACACATAAAGAAACAAAATAATAAAAACCTTTTTAAGGGGGAAAAGAAATGCCAAAAGATAACAAAAATAAAAAAGAAAAAAAACATTTTTTTAAAGATTTTAAAGCAGAATTAAAAAAAGTAATTTGGCCAACAACAAAACAACTTGTAAATAATACAATAGCTGTTATAACAATAGTAATAATAGTTGCAGTAATAGTATTTGTATTAGATGTTGTATTTGAAAAACTAAATACAAATGGAATTAACAAACTAAAATCATTAGTAGAAACTACAAATACTATAGAAGATACTAATGCAAATGAAACTACTAATGAAGAAATACAAGTAAATTCAGAGGCACAGCAAAATGAAGAAACAAATAATTCAGAAGTAGAGCAATAGAGCCATTTAAAAATTAAATAGAAAAATAAAGGAGGCTAAAAAATGTCTCAAGAAAATAATGAACTAGAGCCAAGATGGTATGTTGTACATACATATTCAGGTTATGAAAACAAAGTAAAAACAGACTTAGAAAAAACAGTAAAAAATAGAGAACTAGAAGAATATTTTTTTGAAATAGTTGTTCCAATGGAAGAACAAATTGAAATAAAAAATGATGGAAAGAAAAAAGTCAATTTAAAAAAAGTTTTTCCTGGATATGTTTTAGTAAAAATGATTGTAACAGAAGCAACATGGTATATAGTAAGAAACACTAGAGGAGTTACAGGATTTGTTGGTTCTGGAACAGATCCTATCCCACTAACAGAAGACGAAATAAGACAAATGGGATTTGAAGTACCAACACTTAAATTCGATTATTCTGTAGGAGATCCTGTAAAAATTACAGGAGGATCATTTGATGGATTTATAGGAACAGTTCAAGAAATAAACAAAGATAAAAACAAAGTAAAAGTATCGATATCTATGTTTGGAAGAGAAACACCGGTAGAGGTAGACTTTTCACAAATAGGTAAAATAAATTAGTTTAATAAGGAATTTAAAAAATAATTAATAAATTATAATTTAGAATCCTATTAATAAATCTATAATTATTTAGAATACAAATTCTAAATCAATATACTTCAAAACTTAAAGGAGGTGCTAGAAATGGCAGAAAAAGAGATAAGTAATTTAATAAAATTACAAATAGAAGCAGGTAAAGCTACACCAGCTCCACCAGTAGGACCAGCATTAGGATCTAGTGGTGTTAATATTATGCAATTCGTAAAAGAATTTAACGATAGAACTGCAAACCAACCAGGTATGATAATACCAGTTGTAATAACAGTATATAAAGATAAATCATTTACATTCATAACAAAAGTACCACCAGTAGCAGTATTAATTAAAAAAGCTATAAAAGTTCAAAAAGGTTCAGGAAAACCAAACAGAGAAAAAGTAGGAACAATTACTAAAGCTCAAATTGAAGAAATAGCTAAACAAAAAATGCCAGACTTAAATGCAGCATCATTAGAAGCAGCAATGAGTATGGTAGCAGGAACTGCTAGAAGCATGGGTGTTATAGTAGCTGACTAGTAAAAAATATTGGGAGAGTTATAAAAAACAAGAATAAAATTTTCCAAGTGCCAAAGCCACATAAGAAAATTTAATTCTTCCATAACTATCTTCTAAAGAAACTCACCATTACAGTGGATGAATTTCTGAAGAATATAAAAAACTCGCTAAAACCAAAAGGAGGAAAGAAAATGGGAAAAAGATTTGAAGAGTGCACAAAACTTATTGACAAAAATAAGTTATATAATGTAAAAGAAGCACTAGAATTAATCGAAAAAATGCCAAAAGCAAAATTCGATGAAACAGTAGAATTACACGTAAAACTAGGTGTAGATTCAAAACATGCTGACCAACAAGTTAGAGGAACAACAGTACTACCAAATGGTACAGGTAAAACTCTAAAAGTATTAGTATTTGCAAAAGGTGCAAAAGCTGAAGAAGCTGAAAAAGCAGGAGCAGACTTTGTAGGAGCAGAAGAATTAATACCAAAAATAGAAAAAGAGAATTGGTTTGACTATGATGTAATCGTAGCAACTCCAGATATGATGGGTGTTGTAGGAAGATTAGGAAAAGTATTAGGACCAAAAGGTTTAAT
The DNA here is from genome assembly GCA_947245665.1 of uncultured Clostridiaceae bacterium. Taxonomy (GTDB): domain Bacteria; phylum Bacillota; class Clostridia; order TANB77; family CAG-508; genus UMGS1663. Next base: position 8,725 of record CAMXOP010000062.1, on the reverse strand, counting down.
GCCAAACCCTAAATCAGGAACAGTTACAATGGATGTAACAAAAGCTATAAACGAAATCAAATCAGGAAAGGTTGAATACAGATTAGACAAAACAAACATTATTCACTTAGGTTTTGGAAAAGTTTCATTTGGAGCAGAAAAATTAGCTGAAAACTACGAAACAATAATAAATGCAATAATAAAAGCAAAACCAGCAGCAGCTAAAGGGCAATACATAAAGAGTGTTGCAATTTCTACAACAATGGGACCTGGAATGTATATTGACCAAAAATAATAATAATTATAGTAGCCAAAGAAAGTAGGCATAAATATAAGTCCTACCGAGGTATATTAAGATAAGAGATTAAAAAAATTCAATCTTTATATGCCTATGGCTATGAGATTGAATTTTTGTATTAAAAACAGAAGCAGAAATCAGAAGTCAGAAGTCAGAAAAAAGAATTGTAGAGGCTTATATCTAAAAGAAATGCTTAAGAGAATTTTATGAATTAGCCAAAAAATGAAAAATCTGATATCTAGCCTATGAATTCGGCCTCAAAGATATATCAGGGAGGTGAAAATAAATGGCAAGTGATGCAATCTTAAAACAAAAAGAAGAAGAAGTAAAAGCACTAGCAGAAAAATTTAAAAGTTCAAATTTAGTACTTTTAACAGATTACAGAGGAATAACAGTTGATGATGTTACAACTTTAAGAAATTCATTAAGAGAAACTAAAGCAGAATACAAAGTAATAAAAAATAATATAATAAGAAGAGCTTTAGAATCAAATGGAGAAAGCGGACTAAATGAAGCTTTAGAAGGACCAACAGCAGTTATAACAACAGAGGGAGAATACTTAGATCCACTAAAAGCAATTTACAAATTCTCTAAAGATAATGAATATTATAAAATAAAAGGTGGAATAGTTGAAGGTAAAGTATTAAGTATAGAAGAATTAATAACTTTAGCAAAATTACCATCAAGACAAGAGCTACTTGGAATGCTTGCAGGTGGATTACTTGGAACTATTTCAAAACTTGCAGTTGGACTTGATCAAGTACGTATGCAAAAAGAAAATGCATAAGGAAGAATGCTGAATACTGAAAACAGAAGTCAGAAGAATCAAGTTAGAAACAATAAAGATTATATTAGGGGCTAAATTTGGTTAGAAATACATATAAGGATACTAAATTTGCTCAATAAAAATTATATTTAAAAAATATAGGGGCAAGCATTGCTAGTCCTAATAAAGAGTAGTGAACTTAAATCACAAGAAAAGGATGTAAAATCTAAAAAATAAAATTTAGGAGGAAATTAAAATGATAGAAGAATTAATTGAAAAAATTGACGCTTTAACAGTAGCAGAATTAGCAGAATTAGTTAAAGCAATTGAAGAAAAATATGGAGTATCTGCAGTAGCAGCAGCTGCACCAGCAGCTGGAGGAGCAGCAGCAGGAGCTGCTGAAGAAAAATCATCTTTTGATGTAGTATTAAAAGATGCAGGAGCAAACAAAATCCAAGTAATCAAAGTTGTAAGAGATGTTACAGGATTAGGATTAAAAGAAGCTAAAGAATTAGTAGACGGAGCGCCAAAAACAGTTAAAGAAGGAGCAAGTAAAGAAGAAGCTGAAGAAATAAAAGCTAAATTTACAGAAGCCGGAGCAGTTATAGAATTAGCTTAATTTAAATAAAGCAGATAAAAAATAAAAAAACTCACTATGTAAAACAAATACATTTTACATAGTGAGTTCTTTTATGTATAGGTAATTATTTTATTATGTGATAGAGTTATAATAATACTGTATAGAATAGTATTAAAGTGCTATATTTATATTACTTCTTTATATAATGCAAAATTTCTTCATCAGGAATATCTAAGACTTTTACTATTTTCTTTAAAGTTTTAACAGTAGTGCTTTCTTCATCAAATTCTAAACGTTGTAATTGACGCCAACTTATATCTAATTTTTCAGCAAGTTGTTCTTGAGTTAAATGCTTCTTTTTTCTATTTTCACGAATCATAAAAATCCTCCTCATATCGACAATTATGTCATAAAATGGAAAATAATGGAATGACAAAGATGTCATAATCACATTGACAAAATGTTGTAATAGATATACAATTTATGTGCAAATATTGATAACAAAAAAGATATATATTCATAAATATAAAAAAATAGAGAATAATATGTATAATGCTAATAAAAGAGATAAAAAAATAACTATAAAATATAAAACAAAAGAAAGAGGCAAATAAATGAATAGAAAGAATAATATTTTGTATAAGAAGATAAAATTAAAAAATACAACTAATAATAAAAAAAAAAATAAAATAAATTTAATAAATGCAAATGCTATAACATTAGTATCATTAGTAATTACAATAATATTGTTAATTATAATAGCAGGAGTAGCAATCAATTTAAGCATAGGAGAAAATGGATTATTTAATAAAGCAAAACAAGGAAAAGAACAATACATGCATGCAGCAAATATTGAACAAGATGAACTCAAGAATATAGTAAATTTTATAGAAAATACAAACAATAGAAATGATATACATGAAAATGAAGAACAAAATAATAGAATATATTTATATAATAATGGAGATGAATGCGAAAATATAACAGGTGGTTGGGAAGGCTTTATTTATGAATATCCAAATGGTAATTATGGAAAAAGTGCGGGTTTCTTTAATAAAAGTAACCATACATTAAATTTTGGAGATTATAAAATAAATGCATATGGAGATGGAGGTTTTAAAACAAAAAAGCCAATTAACCTAAGTAGTTACTCTAAAATATGTTTTGATATTTCAAGTTTTACTTGCAATTTTATACCAAGGTCAGACTATCCAACAGCATATAATGGTTTTCTAATAACTAGTGGAAGTACATCAGTATATACAGGAATGTATAGAACAGATACAGCAATATCAGGAGTTATAGAAATAGATATTTCAAATAATACTTTAAATAATCAAATATCAATGTACACAGGTTGTGTTGCTTGGGGAGTAGAAGGGAAACATATAGCCACATGTTCAATATCAGCAATTTGGCTTGAAAAATAGAAATGAGGATAAAATGTTCTCATTTTTTTTGACTATATAGTCAAATAGATTGAAAAAAAGGAAAATAAGTTGTAAAATTACAAATGTATAATTGACAACCCAAAATATAAGTTATAAAATATAAAAATACAAATATATATGTATAAAATAATAAAAGGGGAGACTAACAATGGTAATACTATTAGATGCAATGGGTGGAGATAATGCGCCAGATGCAAATATAAGAGGGGCAGTAAAAGCAATAAATGACATAGAGGCACAAGTATGTTTAGTTGGAAATAAAGATATTATTAATTCTAAAATAAAACAATTTTATGGAAAAAATGATATATCAGAGATATCACCAAGGTTAAGTATACATCACACAACAGAAACTATAGAAATGTGCGATATACCAACACAAGCAATAAAGCATAAAAAGGATTCTTCAATGGTAGTAGGCTTTAAATTACTTAAGGAAGGAAAAGGAGATGTATTTATATCTGCTGGAAATTCTGGAGCACTTTTAACAGGAGCAACTCTATTAGTGGGAAGAATAAAGGGAATAGATAGACCAGCATTAGCTGGAATACTTCCAGCATATAAAGGAAGATTAATGCTAATTGATTGTGGTTCAAATACAAACTGCAAGCCAATAAACTTACTGCAATTTGCACAGATGGCAACTATATATAATAGAAATACATTTGGAATAGAACATCCAACAGTAGGGATATTAAATATTGGAACAGAAGAAACAAAAGGAAACGAGTTAGTACGAGAAAGCTATAAGCTATTAAGAGAAAAGGCAGAAGAACTAAATATCAATTTCGTAGGAAACGTAGAAGGAAGAGATGCTTTTTCAGGAAAACTAGATATTTTAGTTGCAGACGGATATACAGGAAATGTTTTTCTAAAAACAGTAGAAGGAGTTGGAAAATTAGTAAAAAGAACATTAACAGAAAGTTTAAAGAAGAATATTCTAACTACAATAGGTGCAATACCAGCACTTCCATCAATAAAGGCATTTGCTAAAACTATGGATTATAAAGAATATGGAGGAGCATTATTCTTAGGAGTAAAAAAACCAGTAGTAAAAGCGCATGGAAGTAGTGATGAAAAACTATTTGAATTTACAATAAAACAAGCAGAGCAATTTGTAAAAAACAAAGCAGTAGATAAAATGATAGAAGAATTTGAAAAATAATCTTGACAATTACAATAAGTTGTATTATTGTTAATGCAAGAAAAGTAAGAGACACTGAGAGGGGGTGTAAAGCATGACACAAGAAGAAATATTTGAAAAAGTAAAAGAAATAATAGTTGAACAATTAGGTGTTACAGAAACATCAGTTACAATGGAAGCTTCATTTATAGATGATCTAGGAGCAGATTCATTAGATATTGTTGAATTAATAATGGCATTAGAAGAAGAATTTGATACAGAAATTCCAGACTCAGATGCAGAAAAAGTAGTAACAGTAGGAGACGTTGTTGACTACATAAAAGACCATGTTGAATAAAAAATATATATTAAAGTTTTATATAAATAAAATTTTAATTGTAAGGGCAGGCTTCGTGCCTGCTTTTTTCAAAAAACAAAATTAGTAAAAGGAGTAGAAGATGGAATTACAAAAATTAGAAAAAAATATTGGATATACATTCAAAAATAAAGAACTATTAAAAAATGCATTAACACATACTTCATATGCTTTTGAAAAACATGTACAGAGCAATGAAAAATTAGAATTTCTAGGAGATAGCATTTTAGAATTTATATCTAGTAAATATCTATTTAATAATTATCCTAAATTATCAGAAGGAGAAATGACTAAAGTTAGAGCTACTATAGTATGTGAGGAAAGCTTATATAAAATTGCTAAGAAGCATAATTTTAGTGATTTCTTATTCTTAGGTAAAAGTGAGCTTGCTTGCCATAAGGAAGCAAGACCAGCAATAATGGCAGACAGTGTAGAAGCAGTAATAGCAGCAATATACTTTGACGCTGGATTAAAAGAAGCAGAGCATTTTATAGTAGAAAACTTAAAAGAAGAAGCCTTAATTGCAAGTAAAAATGTAGGACAAAAAGACTATAAAACAGTACTACAAGAAAAACTACAAGTAAATGGAGAAGTGAATATAAAATATGAAATTATAAAAGAAGAAGGACCAGATCATAATAAAAAGTTTACAGCAAGAGTAAGCTGTAATGATAAAGTGTTAGCAACAGGAGAGGGAAAAACAAAAAAAGCAGCAGAAATGGAAGCAGCAAGAAAAGCAATGAATAAATAAAAATAAATTATAAAAATTGTAGAGGAACAAGAGATACCATGCCAAGACAAAATAAATTTAAGATATAATTTAATTGTTTGTTAAAAAAATGCTTAAGAAATAAAAACATTAATAAAAATAGAATAAAATTTTAAAGGAGGTAAGAAATGAAAAAAGAATATATAATACCAATATTTGTACCACATTTAGGGTGCCCACATGCATGTGTATTTTGCAATCAGGTAAAAATAAGTGGAGAGCAAAAACAAGTAAGAGCAGAAGATGTACAAAAAACAATACAATATTATTTAGAGAATTTTAAGGATGATAATAGACAAGTAGAAGTAGCCTTTTTTGGCGGAAGTTTTACAGCAATAGAAATAGAACTACAAAAGGAACTTTTAGAAGCAGCAAATGAATATATAGAAAAAGGACTAATAAATAGTATAAGGATTTCAACAAGACCAGATGCAATAAATAAAAATACTCTTAAAATGTTAAAAAAATATAATGTAAAAACAATAGAACTTGGAGTACAATCAGCTAATAACTATATACTAAAAAAAGCAGAAAGAGGTCATACATTTGAAGACGTAAAAAAGGCTTCAAAATTAATAAATAGATATGGCTTTATATTAGGACATCAAATGATGATAGGGCTCCCAGATAGTACAGAATTAGACGAAATAAATACAGCAAAAGCATTAATAAAATTAAAACCAAAAATAGTAAGAATTTATCCAGTGCTAGTAATAAAAGGTACAAAATTAGAAGAAAACTATAATAATAGAGAATATATACCATTAACAGTAGTACAAGCAGTAGAACGTTCAAAAGAAGTAGCAAACCTATTCAATAAAAAGAATATAAAAATAATAAGAATAGGACTTCAAAATACAGACGAAATATGTGAGCCTGGAACAAACAATAGTGAAGTAGTAGCAGGACCATACCACCCCGCATTTAGGCAACTAGTAGAAGCAAATATGTGGTATGATGCAATAGTATATAAAATAAAGAAATTTAATACAAAAGTAAAAGAAGTAGAAATAAGAGCAAATCCAGAAGATATAAACAATATAATAGGACACAAAAAAGAAAATATAGAAAAATTAAAAGAAATATATGAAGTAGATGTTATAGTAAAGCCAGATGAAACAATAAAAAACGGAAAATTTGAAATAGCAATTGAAAAAACATATGAAGATATAATAGAAGAAAAACAAAAAAGTAGAACTTAGAATGTACTGAACCCAAAAAATATTCAATTTTTTGGGTTCAATACACAAAGAATTCTGCTTTTTATTTATTTAAACTATATATAAATTAAATTATAATAGTAATTATTATAAGTTTAGTACATATCAACACTAAGTTATATTGCATAAAAAATCCAATAATAACAAATACTTATAAAAAAGGAGATTAATATGGAATATGTAGAAATAAATAAAAGAATCAAGTTAAAAAAATATATATATGATTTTATATTACTAATTATAGGTTGTGCTATAATGGCTATAGCAACTTCTTTTTTCCTACTACCAAACCAATTATCATCTGGAGGTTTTACAGGTATTGCAACAATAACATATTATTTATTAAAATGGCCAGTAGGAATAGTAGTATTTGCACTCAACATTCCATTATTCATATTAAGTTACTTTAGAATAGGAAAAGAATTTTTAATAAAAGGAATATTAGGAACAATATTCTTATCAATATTTATAGATATATTTGATAAGTTTAAACCTCTAACACAAGATAGAATATTAGGCTGTATATATGGTGGAATAATAATGGGAATAGGAATGAGCTTAGTATTAAAAGGCTCAAGCTCGACAGGTGGAACAGACCTTCTATCATATATAATAAAATCCTTTAAACCTTATTATAGAACTAGCAACTTAATAGTAATAATAGATATTGTAATAGTTTCATTAAATGTCATTTTTTTAAAAGATATTGAAATAGGACTATATTCAGCAATAACAATATATTTAATGGGAAAAATGTTAGATATAATATTTGAAGGGGTATATTTTACAAAAATGATATTTATAGTATCTGATAAATATGAAGAAATATCAAAAGAAATTGAAGAAAATATAAGAAGAGGAGTAACAGGAATAAAAGCAAAAGGAATGTACACAAATGAAGAAAAAATGATGTTATGGTGCATAAGTTCAAGAAATGAAACAATACGAATAAAACAAATATGTAAAAAAATAGATAGAAACTCTTTTGTAGTAATTTCAAATGCAAGAGAAGCCTATGGAATTGGTTTTAAAAAAGAGTAAGCAAATACAGAGAAGAAAGAGCTTCTCTGTATTTGTCAATTACTATCATTTTTTTGCATAGGTGAATTCTCCTTTCAAAAATTATCAAATTATTAGTAACAAGGGAATTATATATCATTATTACAAAATAGAGCAAGTGGGGTTTAAAAATTTATAATATGATGGATAAAACAACATAAATCTATTGAAAAAGATGCTCAAATAATGTAAACTATAATTATAGAAAATAATAGATAAAGGTAGTGAAAAAGTGAAAGAACAAGAACTTATTTTAAAAAATGCACAATCATTTGAATTAAAAGACATATTTGACTGTGGTCAATGTTTTAGATGGAATAAAGAAGCAGATGGCAGTTATACAGGCGTATTTGGTAATAATGTACTAAATGTTTATAAACAAGGGAAAGATGTAATATTTAAAGGCATTTGTGAAGAAAGTATAGAAACTACTTGCAAGAAATATTTTGATTTAGATAGAAATTATGAAGAAATAAAAAGTAAGCTTTCAAAAATAGATGAACATATGAAAAAAAGTATAGAATATGGAAGTGGAATAAGAATATTAAACCAAGACTTATGGGAAACAATAATATCATTTATAATATCTGCAAACAACAATATACCAAGAATAAAAGGAATAATTGAAAGAATATCTAAAAAATACGGTAATGAAATTGTATATAATGGAAAAATTTATTATACATTTCCAACAGTAGAAGAATTATCAAGAGCAACTGTGGAAGACTTAAGAGGAGTAGGATTAGGTTTTAGAGATATAAGAGTATATGAAACAACACATATGATATTAGATAAAAAAGTAGACTTAAAAACATTAGAACAAGAGAAAGACTTTAATAAAGTAAGAGAAACATTACTTACTTTATCAGGAGTAGGACCAAAAGTAGCAGACTGTATATTACTATTTTCTACACTTAAAAGATGGGAAGCTTTTCCAATAGATGTATGGGTAAGGCGTGTAATGAATGAATTATACATACAAAATATAGATGAAACTAAAGTAAATAAAACACAAATAGAAAAAATAGCAAGAGAGAAATTTGGAGATTTGGCAGGAATAGCTCAACAATATTTATTTTATTGGAAACGTGAGGCATAGTTCCC
>CAMXOP010000061.1 GCA_947245665.1 uncultured Clostridiaceae bacterium | reverse complement strand
TTAAGACAAATAGGAGTAAGAGATGAAGTAAAGAGAATTGGTGGAAATGGTATCTGTGGAAGAGAACTATGTTGTTGTTCGTTCTTAGGCAACTTTGAAACAGTATCTATAAAAATGGCGAAAGAACAAAACATGTCATTAAACCCAACAAAAATATCAGGTAATTGTGGTAGGCTAATGTGTTGTTTGAAATATGAGCAAGATGTATATGAAGAAAAGTTAAGCAGATTGCCAAAAATAGGAGCAATAGTAAAAACAGAAGATGGAGAAGGTATAGTAGAAGGTGTTGAGACATTAAAAGAAAAGATAAGAGTAAAGCTAAAAGACTCAGAAGGTGAATATTTCTATAAAAGGTATGATGCAAAAGACATTAAAATAATTAAAAATATATCAAATAATACTATAGATCCAGAAGAGAAAAAACATATGAAAGAATTACAAGAATTAGAAAAATTAGAAAAAATAGATAAAACGAAAGTAGAAGAAGATGAACTATAGGAGGTGAAATAAATGGCATATAAAATAACAGATAAATGTATACAATGTGGAGCATGTGCAGCAGAATGCCCAGTAGGATGTATAGCACCAGGAGATGACAAATACATAATAGATCCTGAACAATGTATAGGATGTGGAACATGTGCAGGTGTTTGCCCTGTTGAAGCTCCAGAAGAATATAATGATAAATAGAAAGGTTATAATATAAGAATAAATATTAATAGTTGAGGAGGAAAACTTTTAAAGTTTTCCTCCTCAACTATTAATATTCAGTAAAAATAAAAAGGAGTTAAACTCCTTTCATGATAAACTTTTATTGCGAACATACCTATAAAATAGTAAAAGTTCGTATAAGTTTGATTTGGCTCCTTTACGTAGGACGTATTCGAAAACTCTAACGCAAAAAAGTTACTTATTTCCGTTTCAAATATAGTTATAGCAATAGTTTGCAAGAAATGTACCCACAAATCAGTATTTTTTTGCTATTAACTATGTTTTTAATTTAACATAAAATTTTAGGTTTGGCAATACTTATTTTCAAAAGTTTATATTTTAATAATTTATTATTTAATTAACTTTTTAAATGAATTTGCATTTAATATAGTATTAGATATAAATTCTCGTTTATAGAAATTAGCCCAATTATTGAATATACAAGGTACATTTTTTGCTTTTTCTAATGAATCTATTTTTATAAAGTTAATTGTTATATTATTCTCTTTTGCATATTCAATTAATTCTTTTACTTCATATTCAACATAAGGACATTCATTACTATAATAAATGGTAAAATCTTGGCTATCTATCTTCATACTTCTAGCATTATCATTAAATTTAGGTGTTTCGCTATCTTCAAATTGTAATGCTAATAATTCATAGTCGGAAATATTATCTACTGCCTTAAATCCATAATGTTCAAAAAATTTCTTTTCGCCAATAAATGGTTTCTTCTTTTTAGAAACTAAAGTACATATACCACTTTTACCTTTTTCTTTTGAATCATTTATTGCATATTCTAGTAATTCTTTTCCAATTCCTTTTCCTTTAAAACTTCCTGCTACCCATAAGCAATAAATATATTCATAATTTTTACCACTAATAGGAATCCAAGCTGTTTCTATTGGCTCATATTCAATAAATATTTTTCCTCTTGCATTTAATTTTCTAAATACATGTCCATCCTTCAACTTACTTTTAATTCATTCCTTCTTATTGTCCACACCTGCTTGATGTTTTGGATCACCAATAGCACAACATATATGTTCCTTTTCTATGTTTTCTAATGTTAAATTTATATATTCATTCATATTCATCCTCTTTTCTATATAAAGGCTAATTGTTCTTCTTGTTTAATTTCTTTTTTATATGCCTTTACTATATCACTCATTTTATAAAGTAGTCCATACCTTTCACATTCTTCTTTAAATATTTTTCCTAAATTTTTATTTAATGGATAGCAAAAATAATTATTTCCATAAGTCTTAATATACTTTTCTTTTAACTTAGGAAAAGTTTTATCTAATTGCTCAAAAAAGTATTCTCTTTGATTTTCTCGTAAAGTAACTCCTCCCATTGAAAATACAAATTTTGCTCCATTTTCATAAGATAATCTTATTACATTTCTAATATTATCTTCCGAATCTGTTATAAATGGAATAATTGGTGTCAATAATGTTCCAACAAATAATCCTTCTTTTGCTAATTGTTTCATTGCTTTTAGTCTTTCTGAAGAAACACATACTCCTGGTTCTATTTTTCTTGATAAACTATCATCTGCTGATGTAATTGTAAATTTAAGTATTATATCTGCTTTTTTGTTTATTTCCTTAAATATATCTATATCTCTAACAATTAAATTACTTTTTGTTTCTATTGACACCCCAAAATTATAAGATGAAATCAATTCTAATGCTTGTCTCGTTATTTCATATTGTTTTTCAAAAGGATTATAAGTATCTGACATTGCACCTATTCCAATTACACCTTTTTTCCTTTTTGATTTTAATTCTCGATTTAATATTTCTATTTCATCTTTTTTTGCTCTTACTCTATCAAAATCTTCTACTTGATAACAATTACTTCTACTATCACAATAAATACATTTATGGCAACAACCTTTATATAGATTCATATTATAATCAATTCCAAACCATTCTTCTCCATGTGTTGCTCTTTGAAGTATTGTTTTTGCTTCTATAAATTCCATAATTATTCCTTTTTTCTTATTGGATGTCTTACAACTGTTTTTAATTTATTTACATCACATCTTCTTGGATCACTTAAATAAATTTCGTGATGAAATCTGTTGTTTGTAATATCTAGTTCATATCCATTTTCTATCATATATTCGTGCATTAAATTTATTGTAGCTGGTTCATCATCATAAGATCCTATGTGCATACATTGAACACAGTTTCCTTCGTCATAAGTTAAAAATTCCACTTTTGAAAAGTCTTGTTTCTTTTTCTTCGTAGCCTCCTGAATTGCCCACTCAAAATCTTCTTTCGTTACAAAGTCTGGTAATCTAATAATAGATATAAAATTCATTTGGTCTTTATTATTATAGTCAATGCTATCCTTCATCCCATCTTGCCACCAAAATCCTTCAAGTGGTGGAACTACATATTCAAAATAACCAACTATTTTATGCGAGCCTTTATAACTCATTTTTATAGTAAAAGCAATCGCATATAAAAGACCTATTGTCTGTTTGTATTCTCCTTTTTCATCATTAGGATTTCCTTTTCCTCTAACTGCAATATAATTCATTTTAGGAATTTTTATAATGCTAGGTTTATTCTTTGGCATATAAAATTCCTTATATTCTTTTTTATAATCAAAAGCCATAACTTTTTCCTCCTTAAATGAAGTATATATCATATAACTTGACAACTGTGTGTCATATTATAAATAATTTTTTAAAGTTTTTTGTAGCTTATCTTTTATTATGTTTTTTGCATAAACAGGATTTAAAACTTTTGCACATTCCCCAAAAGATAAAATATAGCCATATACCCATTCATTTTCTGGGTATTTCACTTTTATAATAAAGTTTCCATCTTGTTTTTTCGTTATTTCTTTACTTTCAAACTCATCATATACTCTATAAGTCATAGCTTTATTTATTTCTAGTTCAAGTTCTATTATTTTGAAGTTATGTTTTTCACTCTCTTCTTCTTTTGGTAGTTCTCTTTCAAAATGTTCTTGTAACATCTTAATTTCTTTTATTCTAGCAATTTTGAATATTCTGTAATCTTCTTTGTTTCTACAATAACTTATTAAATACCACGATTTATCTTTAAACCATATCTGTAGTGGCTCAACAATTCTTTTACTTTCTTCTCCATTAGAATTATAATAAGTAAATTCTACTAGTTGCTTATTTAAAATGGCAGATTTAATCATGTCAAATCGTTCTTCTTGTACATTACCCCAATTAGAAAAATCAATCTTAATCCAATCATTTATTTTTTTATTAAATAATATACTTAACTTTTTCAAAATATATTTTTCATCTTGTCCTTTTATTTTTTTCATTCCTTGCAAGGCAAACAAAATTTGATTTTGTTCTTCTTCAGAAAGTATTGTTTTATTTAGGACATATTCATCTAAAAGTCCTATTCCTCCATCTTTTCCTTTACTTGCATAAATTGGTATGTTTGCTGTGCTTAATGTTTCTATATCTCTATATATTGTTCTTGTAGATACCTCAAACCTATCAGCTAATTCTTTAGCTGTGGTTTTTCTCTTTTGCATTAGTATATATACTATTTCAAATAATCTATTATTTACTTGCATATTTTCCTCCTGTCAATATTATAACATATAAATATGACATCTGTCTGTCATATTTATAAAAAAGAGAATATCACTTTTTTAATTTCATATTTTTATTGATTTTTTAGTTAATCCATTGTATAATCTATTTACTTTTCATTCAAAAAAATTTTTATTTCGAAAGGAGGTTTTATTCATGAACGATTTTTTAAATTCTTTATCTGATGGATTACGTGAGCTTGATTTATCGCTTCATAGCACAAAATTAAAAGACACTTTCATAGATGACTTTATACATGAATTACGAGATTACTTAGTTAAGTCTGATGTAACTTATAGATTATCAAAATTACCACAAGATACTTTACTTGATATTAATGAAATTGAGAAAAATCATATTCAATGTTATTTTAATCATGAAGAATATAATATTCCAAAAGAAATGATTTATAGTCAAGAATTAAAAGGTTTAGTTAATGATGGTTTTATCAAACTTCAATTGCAAGATGATGGATTATATCATGTAGTTAGAAAATCTGAATTACCTCATACTCATAACCACTAAAAAAGAAAGCTAACCAACACTTTCTTTCAAAAAATATTGCTTGCTTTCTTCCCGTTCCATCTAAATTATATTTTAAAGGATTTATATAAATTTCTGTTCCATCACTAGTAATCCAAATTGTATTATTTTCATCTGTTCTATATATTTTAATATTATTGTTTTTCAATCTCTCGACTATATCTATATCAGGAAGATTATGCGAATTATCTCTTCCAACTGAAATTATTGCATATTTAGGTTTAACTTTTTCTAAAAATAATTGGCTTGTGCTACTATTAGAGCCATGATGTGCTACTTTTAATACATCTACTTTATTCCATTCAACCATTTCTTCTACTCTTGTTGTAGCATCTCCCATAAATAAATATTTAGTATTCCCATATTCTAATTCAATTACTATTGAAGAATCATTAAGATTGTTTTTAGCATCAACACTTAAAATTTTCCAACTAGCATTGCCAATTGTGTATTGTGTTTCTTTTGATGCTTTTAGATTTTTATTAACATTTACATTATTTCTTTTAATTGCCTTTAATAATCTTTCATAAGTTTGTGTATCATTTTCTTTGTTTGGCATATATAAAGTTCCTATTTGTAATTCATCTAATATTTCGTAAGCACCTCCTATGTGATCTTCATCACAATGCGTAAGTATAAAATAGTCTATTTTGTCTATATTCTGTGCTTTTAAAAATTGCACAATATAATATCCATCTTGGTCATTTCCACTATCTATTAGCATATTACAACCATTTATAGTTATAAAAGTACTATCTCCTTGTCCCACATCTAAATAAAATATGTTTAATTCATTTTGATTGATGTTTAGATTTGCATATTCAGGATTATTAGTTTCTGTATGTATATTATTGTTTTGCATTACAATCGCAATTATAATTATTACAAAAAATATCAAAAATACTAGTATTTGACTTGCTACTTTTTTCTTATTCACTTTATTCCCCTTTTAGATATGTTTTTATTTCTTATATTTAATTTCTCTCAATTATAATATCTGCTACTGTCAAATTAGTTTCATTTGTAATATTGTCTATAATTGTTTTAGCAACATCACACGGTTTCATAAATGTAGATTGCTTTTCTTCTGATACATAATCTCTACTATTTTTATAAAATTCTGTATTAATTCCACCTGGATATACTCCTATTACTTTTACACTAGTGCCTTTATAAGCTACCTTTAAACTTTCTGTATATCCTCTTTCTCCCCATTTAGTAGCACAATATACTGCTTCTTGTTTATTTCCTCTTAATGCTGCAGATGACATTATATTCACTATTTTTAAATCGTCTTCCTCTTTTACTTTTAAAGTTTCTGTTGAAAATAAAATCATACCTTGCAAACCTTTAAAGCATTTATCTATATCTTCTTTTTCATACTTTGTAGGTAGCTTAAATGATGGCTCACCTGCATTATTGATTAGTATTTTTATATTTCCTAAATTTAATATTTCATTAATAACAGATTTTACGAATATACTATCAGAAATATCTCCTATAAAACCTTTGTAGTTATCTCTATATGTATTAGTTAATATATTCATTTTTTCAAAGTCTCTATCTATGTTACATACAAAGTAATTTTTTTCAACAAATTGTCTAACGAGCTCTAATCCAAGTCCATTTGCTCCACCTGTTATAATTACTATTCCTTTGCTCACTATAATTCTTCTCCTCTCTGTATTTTTTGTATACATCAGTTGTTACATATTAAATTTAAAATATATTCCATATTGTTAATGGTCTCATCCTCTAAGTCCTTTTTTTCTATCTCCCCTTTAACCACTTTATCATATATCATTTTAGCAGTTATAAGCTTTTTATTTTTTGCCTTTCCTATAGAATATTTCTTTTTATCTTCTTTTGAGAATACATCTTCTATACAAAAATCTTTATTTTTACTTATCTTATAAATATATTTATTATATTCATCTTCGTTTAAATATAATTCATATAACTTATTTCTGGCCTTTTCATTTTCGCTATCTGTATCTAGTAACACTTTATATTCTAAATTCCATCCAATTGCTAGTGAAGCCAATAAATGTGTTGTAGTAGCACCTTGAGCTGGTATGATATGTATATCTTCTTCAATACCAAATAACTTTATAAATGAAAGTATATAGTATCTATCAGACGGTCCTTCTGTTATAATATTTAATCCACTTCCTAACTCTAATGGGCTTTGTGAGACATCATAACCTATCGCTGTTATTAAAGGTGTAATAGTATCAATATCAGAACATTTATAATACTTGTTTTCTACAGTTGTACCTTTTCCCTTACTTCTATCATTTATTACTAATTTTATTCGTAGCATATTTTTAGTGTCTATTAAATATGGACTATGTGTAGTATAAATAATATTATTTTTTAAGTTGTTTTCAAAAAAATTCAAAATATCTTTTTGCGCACTAGCATGTAAATACAATCCTGGTTCATCTATTAATAATATGCTATCTTCTTGACTATTATTTAGCATTAAATAAAAAGATAAAAACCATTGTAACCCTTTGCTTCTTTGTGATGGCTTCTTAGGATGTATATTATCATCAACATCATAAATATTAACATATATCATATTTCCATCTTTATTTAGCGAAATTCTCAAATCTTCTTGGGTATATATATTTTTATAATCAAATGTAATATTGTCTGAATAACTGTCCAATAATGTTTGTGGCATTCTACTTACTTCATTCATTTCTTTTTGAAATTCTTTTAGTGTCTTTCCAAAATATCCTAGCAAATTAATAAATCCTCTATTTTTAGTAGTAAACTCTTCATTTTCTATCTCATTTAAATTAATTTCATCTGGTAACATATCATTAAAATTATCAAAATATTTAAATTCTGGAATCAAGATTTTTTTAACGCTTTTCATCATTGAATAAATATCAGATTGTTCAACTATTTGTAAGATTTCTGAAGATACAGTTTTCATTTCTTCATTTAACTTTTCTACCTTAAATATCTCCTTAATAAATACAGATAGTTCTTCACTTAAATCCTCCGAACTAAAAAATGATTTATAAATTTTGATAATCTCTTTATTAAAGTTTATCTTATCAATTTGAAAATTATATTTTTCTAATATCTCTTCTGTAAAAGTTTCTTTTATTTTATCTATTTCTGGTTTTTCTCTTTCAGTAATACTCTTAATAACTTCATCTATAATTCTACCATTGAATTTATCTACATAATCTTTACTACGTTCAACTGTATATGTGTATGTAGATTCTGCATCTAATAAATCTTCTTTTAACTTACAATTAAAATATTCTCCATCAACCTCAAAATCCACAATAATAGTAGGATTTAATTTTCCGTCCTTAGTAGGAACATCATTTTTTGAAAAATCATCTTTGTAAAATGTTTCTAATGCATGCAATATATTAGTTTTACCAGATTCATTTTTACCTGCTAATACTGTTATTCTATCTTCAATTGTAATTAGTCCTGTATCATACATTGATTTATAATCTTTTATTCTTATTCCTTTTATTTGTACCATACTTATTCTCTCCTTAACTATGTATTCTATTCCAATCCTTCTAATCTCTTCTTTATTTCTTCTGGTGAAGGTAATAAATTCTTCATTTGTTCTGGTAAAGTGTCTCTTATTTGATATGTAGAAACTCCTATTGGCTTATCACTATCACTTAATGCATATTCTACTACTGTTCTATTTTTGCTTTTGCATATTATAATTCCTATTGACGGATTTTCATGTTCCATTTTTACTTGTTTGTCTAGTGCAGTTAAGTAAAACTGAAGTTGTCCAACAAATTCAGGTTTAAATTCTCCTATTTTTAATTCTATTGCAATTAAACTTTTTAAACTTCTATGATATAATAGTAAATCTATATAAAAATCATCTCCACCTACATTTAAATGATATTGACTTCCCATAAAAGCAAAATTTCCACCCATTTCTTCTAGAAATGCTCTCATATTATTTACTAAACTTTCTTCTAACTCTCTTTCTGAATGTTGTTCAGACAATTCCATAAAATCAAAAATATACTCATCTTTGACAGCTAATTTTGCTTGATTCACATACTTGTCAGGTAGAGTTTCATCAAAATTAGTTTGGTTTAATAAATATTTTTCATAGGTCTTATTCTCAATATTGTTTATTAAAACATCTTTAGTCCAACCATACTTCTTTGTCATCTTTATATAAAATTCTCTTTCAAGTGGATCTTTACATTTTTCCATTATTGTTACATTTTTGCTCCAACTTATTTCTGCCACTAATGGTGGCAGAATTTCACTATCTTTATATTCAACATATAAATTTCGCATTCTCCAAAGATTTCTTGCTGAAAAGCCTTGAACATCTGGGAACTCCCTTTTTAATTCTTTTGCTAATACTTCAACAATTGATTTTCCCCAGCCTTTCTCTTGCTGTTGATTATATATTTCTTGTCCTATTCCCCAATATAAATTAATTAAAGTTTTATTTACTGCTTTCATTGCTTCATATTGACTATTTCTAATTTTATTTTTAATTTCTCCTATAAAATCCCTATAATCTTCATTAATTAGATTATTCTTCACTAAACTTCCTCCGTTTTTAATTTGCAACGCAGCATTGCAAATTTCATATTTTACTTATTTATACCATAAAATTAATATAAATACAATTATTTCCAAAATATTCATTTTTAAAAATTATAAAAAGGCTGTTACTTTTATACATAACAACCTTTTATACTTTATCTGCCTATATATTTATCTTTTTTCTTTGTTTTTGCAATATCCTCTTGCTCTCTTTTCATTTTCTGTTCAATTTTTATAGTTTCTTTAACCTTTGGTGTATCTTCTAAAATCCAAGTTGCTATCTTTAGATTTTTTCTATATTTATTTAAAATAGTAGTACATTCATCTCGCTTTGCTTTATATTCCTCTATTAAGTTATTGTCTTTGCAATTTCTTAACTTATTTCTATATTTCTGTCTTATACTAGTAACACCTTCAATATCTTTTTCAGTTTGTAAAATATAGTTTTTTACATCTTCTGTTGTTTTTAATTTTTCTGTTACAATAAGTCTAGTTTCATTAGAATATCGTTCCATTTTCCTAACTTCTCGTCTCATTTCTGGAGATAATGGCTTATAATTTTCTCTTTTAGGAATTAAACCTAATAAATGAAATAGTATTAGAAAAAGTGCATCAATTCCACTTACTTTGCTAATATCTTTGAATTTGCCTTTAAATCTATAAACATTATACTGCTTATATTTCTTTTTAGGTTTTACTAATTTATAGTATTCATCTTGCACATAATACGGATTCTTGAATAGTCTTTCAACAATATTTTGTGGTAAATACTTTTCTCCTAATTGATACATTCTTACTGCTTTCTTATCATTTATTGAGCGAATTGTAGGATATTTTCTGTTGCTATCATCATTTATAATATAACCTTTTTTATACATTGCCTTTTTGAACTGTGCATAGTTTACACATATTTTCATTGTTTCATCAATAGCTTGTCTCATTAGATTATATTTTGTTGGCTCTCCTCTTTTCTCTGCAAAGTATATACTTCTTGGTGTTTTTCCTTTTGGATTTTCTATAACTATTAGATTATTTTCTCTACATAGTCTATCTGAAATTTCTCTAAATTTATAATATGTACCTTTATTGCAATTAAATTTCTTTCCTGTAAACATATTAACTGAATTAACTACAAAATGATTATGATATGTGCCAGTATTAAAGTGTGTTGCAACTACAACTTGATATTCACTCCACATTTCTTTTGCTAGTTCTACTCCAATTTTATGTGCAAGTTCTGGTGATACTTCTCCTGTTTTAAAACTTTGATATGCATGATATGCTATATTTCCTGTGCATTTATCAAACTTTTTCTGTACAAAATTCATTTCTTCATAAGCTGTGTTACTATTACAATTTACTCCTGTTACATATATAGTTTTTTCATTTTCGTCAATAGTCTTTTCACTATTTTCTGCATACATTAATACTTGTTTCAAATCAGAAAAGAGTGTTTTTTCTGGATTTTTCGCATAATTTACTACTCGTGATAAACTATCTTTAATTGCCCATATTTTCGTTGTTGCCATCTTTATCACCATCTTCTTTATTATTATATACATCTAAAAAATCACTTTGCATCTTTTCGATTTTTTCTCTTACTTCTTCATTATTTAGATAAGGAAATTGATATTTTAAATCAGTTATTCCTGTATATATTTTGTAAATTTTTTCATTTGGTACTTCATAAATCTTTTGTTGCAATCCTGATTTTCTTAAATAACCTGATAAAGATAATTTACTCTTTTTAGCATTTCTTTGTAATTTTTTCTTCTCATTTTCACTCACTCTAACATTAA
>CAMXOP010000060.1 GCA_947245665.1 uncultured Clostridiaceae bacterium | reverse complement strand
AGAAAATGCTATAACATTGATATCACTAGTAATAACAATAATAATATTAATAATATTAGCAGGAGTAGGAATAAATTTAAGTTTAGGAGAAAATGGATTATTCAATAGAGCTAAATATGCAAAAGAAAAGCAAAATCAAATAAATGCAAGAGAAAAATTAGAAATTATATTGCTAGAAGCAAAAACAGAAAAAGAAGTTAATTCAGAATATAATAATAATAGTTTTTTAGATAATATATTAAAACAAAATGGTATATCAGTAAATGGTAATGTAGTAGGAGTAGATAACTATAAATTTATATTAGATAGAGACGAATTGATTATATTAGATGACATAGACAAAGATGTAAAAATCGATTATGAAATAAAATCAATAAATAAAAGTGATATAACTATATTAATAGCTATAGAAAGCGAAGAAAGTATAATAGAACAAGTAGAATGTCCAAATGGCAATATTATATATTCAGACAATAAATATAAAGTTAATATTGAATATAATATAATACCAGACTTTGACTATGAATTTAGTATTACTACTGTTACAGGAAAAAAACTAAAGAAAATTATTAGAAAAGATTATACAGATGGTTTATTACAACAAATTGAAAAACGAAATGATATGGGAAATTTTACACTAGAAGTGGGAGGAACAACTAAAGAAAATATTTATGAATCTGTTAAATATAATATTAATGCAATTAATCACAATGGAGATATGGTATTAGATGGAACAAATACATTTGAAGGAGCAACATTAAAAAATGGTATTTATTCTTTTGGAAATGCAAATGATATAGGAAATTCAACAGTAGTTTTAAAAGTAAATGGAAATTTAATAATTAATTCTAACATAACACTTACTTCAGTAAGTGGAAGTAATAATGGGCCTAAAGGGTTGATTATATATTGCACAGGAACATTAACTAATAATGGTACTATTACTATGAACAATAATAGTGCCTATGTAACTAGTCAAAATATATATTTATATAAAAATACAAATAAGGAATATGATATGGTCAATGCATTAGGTGGAAATGCTGGAACTAGAGATATTGGAAACACAAGTGGAATAAGACGTGGAGGAGAAGGCGAAGCTGGAACTTCATATAATTCTTCTGGAGGTGGTCGGAGGAGTTGCAAATTCCTATGATAGTGTAGGTGGATATGCAAAATCGGGAACATCATTTGGTGGACGGATATGGAGGAGGAGACATATTCCCAAGTGGAAACAAAATTGGTGCTACTCAAGGATTAGGAGGGGGACTACTAATAATATATGCAGATACTATTCAAACAATAGGAAATATTAGTTCAAACGGAGGTTCAGGAACAGGCGATTATAATGATAAAGCTGGAGGACGGCGGAGGCGGTGGTTCTATAAGAATATTTATGAAAAACAATGAAAATATAGACTGCTCAAAAATAACTGTAAATGGAGGTTCTGGTGCTAGTAAGTCAAAAGCAGTAGGAGGAAAAGGAGGAATAGGAACTGCAACAGTAAGTATTATAGAAAAAGGAAACAGTATTTTATACTGGAAAAAATAAAATATAAATGAATAATAATAAATAAATAAATTGAAAAGTAACAAGGAGCTTACGTTTGTAAGCTCCTTATCTTTGGTCTATCACATGGTTATACTATGTGAAAATTATATCTTACATATAAGGATGATACATATAGTCTAAATTAAGAGAAACAAAAACTTTAAACTTTTAATATATAAACTTCTTAAGAATTCCTAAATATTATTAATAAATTCTTAAACCTCTTAAAAAATAAACAAATTGCTATATAATAAAAACAGAAAATTAAAGGAAAGAGGTAAAATAAATGGAAATAGTAAGAGTAGAAAACTTAAAAAAATATTATGGAAAAGGAGACACTTGTGTAAAAGCTTTAGATGATGTTTCCTTCTCAATAGAAAAAGGCGAATTTGTTGCAATAGTAGGCCCATCAGGCTCACGGTAAATCAACAATGCTACATATGTTAGGAGGTGTAGATAGGCCAAGTTCTGGAAAAGTATATATAAATGGAACAGATATAAATTCTTTAAAACAAGATGAACTAGCAATATTCAGAAGAAGAGAAATAGGTTTAATATATCAATTCTACAACCTAATACCAGTACTAAATGTAGAAGAAAATATAACACTTCCAGTTTTATTAGATAAAAAACAAGTAAATAAAAAAGACTTAGAAGAAATTTTAGAAATTCTAGGATTAAATGCAAGAAGGAAACACTTACCAAACCAACTATCAGGAGGGCAGCAACAACGTGTATCAATAGGAAGAAGCCTAATTACACACCCTTCAATAATACTAGCCGATGAGCCAACTGGAAATTTAGATAGTAAAAATTCAAGAGAAATACTAGACCTATTAAAAGAATCCAACAAACAATATAATCAAACCCTAATAATGATTACCCACGACATGAACATTGCCAAAGAAGCAGATAGAATAATATGGGTAGAAGATGGAAAAGTACGAGAGAATAGGGGGTAAGAACTTTGAAAATATTAAATGAAATAACAAAAAAATACTTAAAGCTAAATAGAAAAAGAAGCCTAGTAACTCTAATTGGAATAATTTTATCTGGAGCAATGATTAGTGCAGTAACAACACTTGCAGTAACTTTTCAAAGATTTATGCTAGATGTAGAAATATCACAAAGTGGAGAATGGGAAGCTATAATAGAAAATGTAAATTTAGAAGAATTACAAGAAATAAAACAAAATAAAAAACTAAAAGAAATACTAGTAATGGAGCCATTATCAATAGCAAAAAATGAGTATTCAGATGATGAATTCATAATGTTATATAAATATAGTAAAGAAGCCTTAACAAAAATGAATGGAGAAGTACTAAAAGGAAGAATGCCACAAAATGAAAATGAGATAGTTTTAAGTACTACATTTTTTGACGGAAAAGAAAATGAACCAAAAATAGGAGAAAAAGTAACTTTTGCCTTAGGAAAAAGAATGGACGAAGGAAATGAACTACTATCACAAGCAAAAAGTGAAACAGAAGAATTTATAGAAAGTGAAAAACGAACATTTACAGTATGTGGGAAAATATATAGGCCAATATTTGAAAGCTCTACAGACCATTATACATCAGGAATAACCCTTCTAGAAAATGAAGAAAAAATAACATCAGAACTAGTAGATATAGGTATAATAAATAAAAAAGCAAAAGACGTATATAAAAACACAAAAGAGATTTGTGAAAATTTAAATACCGAGAGCACTCACAAAACTGACTATAACACATATGTACTAGCATATAAAGGAGTAAACCACAAAGCAGAATTTAATGGGACATTATATAGCATTTGCGCAATATTAATAACAGTTATAATAGTAGGCTCAGTATTAGTTATTTACAATAGTTTTGCAATATCAGTATCAGAAAGAAAAAAACAATTCGGAATGTTATCCTCAATAGGAGCAACAAGAAAACAAATAAAAAGAAGTGTAGTATATGAAGCAGTAGTTTTAGGAAGTATAGGAATACCAATAGGAATATTATCAGGAATAGCAGGAATAGGAATCACATTAAAATTTGTAGATAATTTATTAAAACCAATGTTAACAGATACAAACTGGGGATTTAAACTTACAATATCTTGGCCATCAATACTAATAGCTGCAATATTAATAGCATTTACAATATATCTATCAGTAATAATACCAGCAAAAAGAGCAAGTAAAATAAGTCCTATAGAAGCAATAAGGCAAACAACAGATATTAAAGTAAAACCAAAGAAACTAAGAACACCAAAAATAATAAGAAAAATATTTGGAATTCAAGGAGAACTTGCACTTAAAAATCTAAAAAGAAGTAAAAAAAGGTATAGAACAACAGTAATATCACTAGTAATAAGTATAGTATTATTCATGGCAACAACAGGCTTTGTAGGCTATATGTTTGAAGGTTTTGACACAATATATAAAACGGTAGACTACGACTATGAAATAAGACTAAACAAAACTGAAAAAACGGATGAACTATATGAAAAGATAAGCAATATAGAAAAAGTAGAAGATATAATCAAAT
The DNA here is from genome assembly GCA_947245665.1 of uncultured Clostridiaceae bacterium. Taxonomy (GTDB): domain Bacteria; phylum Bacillota; class Clostridia; order TANB77; family CAG-508; genus UMGS1663. The sequence goes on along the minus strand of CAMXOP010000060.1, from coordinate 7,569 downwards.
ATAAATATATAGCAAAAACAATAGAAATACCAGTAAACAAACTAAATGAAAAAATAAAAAATGCAATAAATGAAGAAAGAAAAGAATGTGAGCAAAAACCACTAAATGAAAATGATACTTATAATTTAGTAGGTTATATATATTATTTAGATAATGAAACCTACAAAGACTATTTGAAACAAGTAGGAATAAGTGAATTAAAACAAGACGAATTTATATTAGTAAATTATGCTAATTTATTACAACAATATAAAATAGAAACACAAATATTAAACTATAAAAATGGTGATGAAATACAAGTAACAGACTATAAATACGAATATGATGAATATGGAGATGAAGCAAAGAGAATAGAAGAAGGAAACTTCAAAATGAAATTTGCAAAAATAACACAAAAACTACCATTTGGAATAGAAGGTTCAAGCTTTATGGGAAATACAATTTTCATAACTTCAAAAGAGAACTTTGAAAAAATAAATAAAGACAATATAGGAACAGAAGAAACAGTAAGAATAAAAACAAAAGATGTAGCCCAGCTAGAAAAGCAAATAGGAATGTTAAAAGAAAAATATCCAAATGAAGGATTAGAAAATAACTTCAATATAAAAGAACAAATAGAGCAAATGAAAAACCTCAAACTAATAATTCAAATATTCCTATATGGCTTCATATTCCTAATATCAGCAATAGGAGTATCAAATGTATTTAATACAATATCAACAAATATAACACTAAGAAGGAGAGAATTTGCAAACCTAAAATCAATAGGAATGACAAACAAACAATTCAAACAAATGTTAGACCTAGAATGTATATTCTATGGAAGTAAAGCACTACTATATGGACTGCCACTAGGAATACTAGTATGTTACTTACTAAACCATGCATTTAGTGACATGATAGAGTTTATGTTCAAAATACCATGGAATAGTATAATAATATGTATAATAGCAATATATGCAGTAGTATATGTAACAATGGTGTATGCAAGTAGGAAGGTGAAAAAGGGGAATATTATAGATGTAATAAGAGATGATAATATTTAGGTTCCCATTGGGGACGTTTCCTTTTGGGGTATCTGTCACTTTTGAGAATATGCGGCCATATGGTGACTCAGCTCCATTAATCTGTGCTGAATGTGCAGAAGAACGGCAATCACCACGTGAATATAGGGAAAAGATCTGGACTAAATTAGGAGAGGATCATTTCTCTGGGACATATACTGGTGAAAAACTTCCTTTACCTAAGTGGAAAGTCAATGAAAATGGTAAAATTCCTACAGATATGGGACCAGCTCCAGAAGGAATGACGAAAATACCTATGACCGACCAACTTTTGGTGGATATATCTGATGTTTCCAAAGCATACTCGTCAGGAAGTACCACAATGATACCAGCTTGCCCTGATGGAGATGGCAATTTTTGGTGTTATACAGTAGTGCCAGAAGACGTGTGCAAATGGTGGGACGAGTTACCTACCAGATAAAGCAACAGAACAAAATGCAAATGTTGAGTCAAAAAAAGATTCAACGTTTGTTTTTTATACTCAAAGCTAAAATAATTATTACCAATTATGTTTACAAAAACCTGAAAATATGATATAAAAATAATATTCTATTTAGCACATTAGTGCTTTAAAAATTTAAAATCAATAAATAAAATCAACAAGAGCTACATTGTTAATTCTGCTCATAATTATTCAAAAGAATTTTAATTCTAAATTAAAATCCAAAAATCAAAAAAATCTAAAAGCAAAGGAGGTTGTAGTACCAATATTATATAATAAAGCGACTAATTAACCAAATAGGAAATATTTAAATGAAAGGTATATTAAACTACTTGAAAACAATAAGAGTAATTGATATAATAAAGGTGTTATATGAACAGACAAACAAATAAAAAGCTAAACTTAAAAAATGATATAATATTCAAAACATTTTTTAGTAGAAAAGGTAATGAAAAATTTTTAATAGACTTCCTAAACGCACTATTAAAAATTGAAATAAAAAAACATAAAAGTATTGGGAGAAGTAAGTTTAGAACAATTAACACAAGATGAAAAAGGCGAGAGAATAGATATTCAAGCAGAACTAGATAGTGGAATAGTAATAGATATAGAAATGCAAATGCAAGACGAAAAAAACATAGAAGAAAGAACAACATATTATGCAGCAAAAATACTATCCAAAGAAACAAAAAGAGGAACAGAATATAACCAAATAAAACAAGTGATAATGATAAATATATTAAACTATAATCTATTAGGATTTGATGAATACATATCAGAAACTGTAACGGTACTAGATAAGCACAGAGATTTTGAACTAATAAAAGGAGTAAAATTGTACCTTATAGAACTGCCAAAGTTTAGGAAGTCAAATCCAGATATGAATGACAAAATAAACCAATGGTTAGCATTCATAGATGATTATGATAAGGAGTTGGTACAAATGGCAGAGAAAAAGAACAAAACACTAAAAGAAGCAGGAATAGAAATATATACACTAACAGGTGATGAAGAAGTACAAAGATTAGCAGAATTAAGAGATAAGTGGGAAATGGATAGAATAAGTGAAATTAGCTATGCTAAAAGAGTCGGAAATGAAGAAGGAAGAAAAATTAGAGATATAGAAATATTAAAGAAACTTATAGAAATGGGAAAAGACCACAAAGAAATAATGGAAATAATGGACATACCAAAAGAAGAAGAACACATAATAAAAGAAATGGAAGAAAAGCTAAAAGCTAATATAGAAAATCAAAATGAAACAGAACAATAAACCAAAACATAAGAAAGGACAAAAAGTAAAGTGTCAGAACAATTTTCAAGAACAGAATTATTAATAGGGAAAGAGAGCCTAGAAAAACTTTCAAACGCAAAAGTTATAATATATGGAATTGGAGGAGTAGGCTCTTATATTGTTGAAGGCTTAGCAAGAGCAGGAGTAGGGCATATTATAATTATTGATTACGATAAAGTAGATATTACAAATATAAATAGACAAATAGAAGCAGTTCATTCTACAATTGGAAAGTATAAAGTAGATGTTATGAAAGAAAGAATATTAGATATTAATCCATCTGCAATAGTAGAGGCATATAAGCCAGACGAAATAGAAGGTGGAGAAGAACAATTAATAGATAAATCTATTACTTATGTTGTAGATGCAATAGATACAATAACAAATAAATTTAAAGTAATAGAAAAAGCAAATATAGAAAATGTCAGAATAATATCAGCAACAGGAGCTGGAAACAAGTTAGACCCAACTATGTTTGAAGTAGCTGACATATACAAAACATCAGTATGTCCTGTTTGTAGAATATTAAGAAAAGAATTAAAGAAAAGAAATATAAAACATTTAAAAGTAGTATATTCAAAAGAAGAACCGATAAAAATAGACATTGAGGACAAGCCAAAGGAGAAACTTTTAGGAAGCATATCATTTGTACCATCAGTAGCAGGTTTAATTATAGCATCAGAAGTTGTAAAAGATTTAATAAAATAGAAAGCAAGAATAAAATTTTCTAAGCTCATTACACAGCATATCATATCTGTAATTCCCTTCGGTCAAACAGCTATGAAATCTTCGCTAAGAAAATCTAATTCTTCCATAACTATCTTCTAAGGAAACTCACCTTCTTCATTTTACTACGCATAAGTTAGCTGTAACTCACTAACGTTCGAACAGCTAACTTAACTATCGTGGATGATTTTCCTAAGAATATAGAAAACACTATAAATAAATAGTGTTTGAGAAATATACCCCCTTATTTACAAAATACCTAAGGGGGTATATAATGTATAAGGTGATAAAAAATGGAAAATGAAAAATGTTGTAACAAAAAAACACAAAGAAGTAATGAAGAAAAAAAGCTTATTACAAATCGTTTAAATAGAATTGAGGGGCAAGTAAAAGGAATAAAGAAAATGGTACAAGAAGATAAATACTGTAATGATATATTAATTCAACTATCTGCAATAGAAAATTCTATAAAAAGTTTATCAAACCATATACTAGAAAACCATTTATATAGTTGTGTTACAAACGATTTAGAAAAAGGAAACTTAGAAATTATAGATGAATTAATTAGCTTGTTTAAAAAATTTAACAAATAATAAGAAAAGAGGAATAAAATGGATAAAGCATTTCAAAGGAAAATTAATTATTATGAAACAGACACAATGGGAGTAGTACATCATTCGAATTATATAAGGTATTTAGAAGAAGCTAGATGCTATTTTTTAGAAAACATAGGAATACCATTTGAAGTTTTAGAAGAGAATGGTATAACAATTCCAGTATTAGGGGTAAACTGTACATATAAACATCATGTTACTTTTGGAGACACTTTGCAAATTCGTGTATTTATAAAAGAATATACAGGAGTCAGAATGACAGTAGGTTATGATGTTACAGAAAAAGAAACTGGAAAAGTAGTAATCATAGCTGAAACTAAGCACTGCTTTACAGACAGAAATTTAAAACCAATAAACTTAAAAAAATATGCTCCAAGTTTTAGTGATAGATTTATAAGTTTAATGGAGAAATAAAGAATAGAGAGAAAGAAGGTAAAAGATAATGAAAGAAACTATAATAAAAGTACAAGGAATGGCATGTGGAGGATGTGAAAACAGAATTCAAAATGCTTTAAAGAATATGGAAGGGATAGAAAATGTAGTTGCAAACCATAAAGAAGGAACAGTTACAATAACAGCAAATGAAATTAATATAGATAAAATAAAAGAGAGAATGCAAGATTTAGGTTTTACAGTTTTATAAAATTAAAAAATAATAAAATAAAGGTGCTTATAGAATTTATTAGGTAGAAACTCTTGAATAATAAAATACTTTATGTTATTATTGTTATCAGAAACTTATTTAAAATCTTTATTACAAATGTAAAGGAGGTTTATTATGGTAGCAACAATAAGAAAGCGGGTATTATATCCAGAAAAAGATGTATATGGTGAAGGCGAGATTGTAGCAATGGGATATATACATGAAAAGAGTCAATATCCCATTTACACAGTACGGTCTTATTCTCAGTACTATTACGTTAATGTAGCTTTTCGAAAAACAATAATTATTCGATATGATGATAAAACATTAAGAAGATTACAGCGAAAGATTAATAAAAAAGAAAAACAGGGATATTTAACTTACGAACAAGGAGTTAAGATTATTCTAACAACTGTATGCAATATGATTGAAGAACAGTTAAAAGGAACATTCTTATAAGCAAAAAGCACCTAAAATAAGGTGCTTTTTACATTGAAATAATAAAAAGGAGGAAAAAGGAGTGTCCCCACCGTTCCGAAATCGGAACGAAAAGGACCGTCCCTAGCGTGCGGAAAAGATGAAAAAGATAATTTTAGAGATTGATGGAATGACGTGTAGTGCGTGTTCTAATGGATTAGAGAGATATGAGTATGATGAAAAAATGTTAGACCAAAATAAAATTGAACAGTTTGTTAAAGAAGCGGGTTTTAAAAGTTTAGGAGTATTTAAAGAAATAAAGGTGGAAAAAAAGAACAAAACGGAAAAAATTAAATTCTTTATTTTCTTAGCATTAGCAATTATTCTAATGTATGTTTCAATGGGACATATGATAGGTTTGCCAATAATAGATGCACTGAATATGCATACACAACCAATTAATTATACAGTGGTGTTATTTTTACTAACTATTTGTTTTATAGTATATGGTTTTGACATTTTAAAAAATGGTTATAAAAATTTGATACATAAAACTCCAAATATGGATACGCTAGTTAGCATAGGTGTACTTAGTAGTTTAGCATATAGCTTATATAGTATGTTTATGGTAATAAAAGGAGAGCATTCTTATGTAGAAAACCTATATTTTGAATCGGCAGCAATTATAATATTCTTTATAAAATTAGGCAGATATATTGATGGAATGAGTAAAGATAAAACGAAAGAGGCTATTCAAAAATTAGTAAAAATAACGCCAAATGAAGCTACTTTAAAAATTGATGGAGAAGAAAGAAAAGTAACAATTGATGAAGTAAAAAAAGGTGATATTTTAATTAGTAGACCAGGAGAAAAAATAGCAGTAGATGGTAAAATAACATTTCGGAAAAGCACATTTTGATGAAGCTTTTATTACAGGTGAAAGTATGCCAACAAATAAAACAATAGGCGAAAAAGTAATTGCAGGATCTATTAATTATGATGGATATATAGAATATGAGGCAGAAAGAATAGGAAAAGAATCTACAATATCTGAAATTGTAAGACTAGTAGTCGAAGCTACAAACACAAAAGCACCTATTGCAAAACTAGCGGATAAAGTAAGTGGATATTTTGTACCAGCTGTTATGCTAATGGCAATAATTTCATTTATAGTATATCTTTTAATAGGTTCTTCATTTGCAGCAGCACTAAATGTATTTATAACTATTTTAGTAGTAGCCTGTCCATGTAGTTTAGGTTTAGCAACTCCACTTGCTATTGTAGTAAGTGAAGGGCTATGTGCAGAAAATGGAATATTAATAAAGAAAAGCGAAATACTAGAAAATGCTCAAAAAACAGATACAATAGTATTTGACAAAACAGGAACATTAACATATGGAACTTTAAAAATAGCAAATGTAATTAATTATAGTAATATGGAAGAAAAAGAAGTATTGGCTTTAGCAGGAAGTATAGAAAAGAAAGGAACGCACCCTATATCAAAAGCTTTTGTTGATTATTTAGAACAAAATAGTATAGAAAGTTTTGAAGTAGAAAATTATGAAGAGATAAGTGGATATGGAGTATGTGGCAGGGTTAACAATGAACAAATAATATTAGGAAATAGTAAAATACTTTCAAAATATGATATAGAAAATACACATAAACAAGATGAAGAAAAACTTGCTAAAGCAGGAAATAGCATAATATATGTTGTAAAAAATAAAGAAATAATTTCAATAATAGGTGTAAGTGACATTATAAGAAGAAATGCAAAAGAGGTTATAAATACTTTAAACAAAAACAAAATAGAAGTAATAATGTTAACAGGAGACAATAAAGAATCAGCAGAAAAAATTGCAAAAGAGATAGGAATAGAAAGAGTCATTGCAAACGTATTACCAACACAAAAATTAGAAGTAATTAAAAAGTTAAAAGAAGAAAATAGATTTGTATTAATGTGTGGAGATGGAATAAACGATAGTCCAGCACTAGCTACAGCTAATATAGGAGTAAGTGTAAATAGTGGAACAGATATAGCGATGGACTCATCAGATATAATACTAACAAGAAACGATCTAAATTCAATCATAAACCTAATACACATAAGCAAAAAAACAATAAGAAATATAAAACAAAATCTATTCTGGGCATTTTTCTACAATGTACTAATGCTACCAGTCGCAATAGGATTACTTACACCAATAGGAATAACAATTAATCCAATGATAGCAAGTGTTGCAATGGTAATAAGTAGCTTTACAGTAATAATGAATAGCTTAAGGCTTAAAAGAATAAAATTAAATTAATAGACATATATAGGTTTACAATAGATATGTCACACTTAATATAAAAAATAGGAAATACCA
>CAMXOP010000059.1 GCA_947245665.1 uncultured Clostridiaceae bacterium | reverse complement strand
TAAATCTTTTTTTATAAAACCTATCATATTCTTTCCCCCTTAATCATCAATAACATTAAATCCTCAATTGAAATTTTATCTAAAACACAATCTTGATATTTCTTACTCATCTTTTGTTTTTCATTAACCAATATTTCATATGAATATTTCGTTTTTCTTAATCTTAAAATATCTTCTTTATCAATCTTAGAAAAATAATCTATGTCACATTTTAATATTGCATAATCATCCATTATTTCATCTCTTGATTTCTCAAGAACAATCTTCCCTTCATCAATAAATACAATTTTATCTGCTATATGCTCTAAATCACTCGTAATATGAGTTGATAATAAAATAGAATGCTCATCATCTTCAATAAATTTTAAAAAGATATCTAATACTTCTGATCTAATTACTGGATCTAATCCACTCGTAGGTTCATCTAATATTAATAATTTAGGTTTATGTGCTAAACTTGTCGCAATTTCTAATTTTTTTCTCATTCCCTTTGATAACGATTTTATTGTTTTATTTTCTGGTAAATCAAATTCTTTTAAATAAGAAAAATATAAATCGCTATCCCAATTTTTATAAATACTTTTCATAGAATTATTTATATCTTTTGGCGTCAATAGTTCAGGAAAAAAAGTATTATCTAACACTACACCTATCTCTTCTTTTACATTTTCATTTTTATAATCTTTACCAAATATTTTTATATTACCTTTATCAATTTTTATAATATTTAGTATTGATTTTATTAATGTAGTTTTTCCTGCCCCATTCTCTCCAATAAGACCAACTATTGAGCCACTTGGAATATCAATATCGATTTCTCCTAATTCAAATTTATTGTCATATTTCTTTTTTAAACCTGTAATTTCAATAACACTATCCATTAATTTTCCTCCTCATACATTAATTCAATCATATCAATTATGTCTTTTTTATCTATGTTATGCTTATTAGCAATATCAACAATTTTTTCAATATAATTTTCAATTTCCTTTTGCGCTTGTTCTTTAGCCAACTCTTTATTTTTAGGTGCAACAAAAGTTCCTTTTCCATGCACTACTTTTAAATATCCTTCTTTTTCTAATTCATCGTAAGCTTTCTTTATTGTCATAGCACTTATTTTTATATCTTGTGCTAATACTCTAATAGAAGGTAATAATTCATCTTCTTTTAATTCTCCGTCCAATATTTGATTAATAATTGAATTTTTTATTTGTTCATATATAGGAACAGAACTACTATTACTAATAATCATTTTCATATTATCGCCTCCTTGTTATACAGTATATAACAGTATATAACACTTGTCAATAGTTTTATTAAAATTTTTATTTATGGGTACAAAAAAAGCAGATATTCTCTGCTTTTTACATCTCTAAAAATTGTAATTTTTCTTTCCAGCAAACAATTATTAAATCTTATTTATTTTTTATTATAAATCTATCTAATATTAAAGTAATTGCTGGTAAAGCCAATATAACCATTACAACTGAACTTACTGTTCCACAAGCTATAATCGAACAGGTTTGTGAAATTACTTTTTGTGTCATAATCATTCCAACAGATAAACAACAACTAAATAGAATTAGTGAAGATGTTAGAATTGTTTTTATAGAATTTCTCATTGCTATACATATTGCATCATGTTTATCTTTATTCTTCCTTTCTTCTGTATAGTTACATATAAACAAAATACCATAGTCAATAGTAGCTCCCATAAGAATACATTGAACAAGTATTAAAGCTATATAATTTACTGCATCTCCTTGAAGAACAGAAATTGCTGTTGTAATATATACTGCTCCTTGAATAACTGCTACTAGCATTACAGAACTTGGAATAGAATGTAATGTAAATAATACTACAACTAATATTGCTATAATAGTAAGTAAAGTTACAAAATTAAGTTCGTCTGCAAAGACTTCATTCATTTCGTATCCCATAATAGAATCGCCAACTAAATAGTTTTCTTTTTCTAATGTACTAGAAATTTTTTCCTTCATCTTTCCAATAAATTCAAAAGTTTCATCTCCCTCTGATGGAAGGTTAATTGAAATTGCCATTCTATTATAGTTTTTTGCAAGCATCATACTTTTATTTTCATCTATTTGAGTTTTTGCATCTTCAATATCTTTTTTCATATCACCTTTAAGCGCTTTGTTATATGTTTCATTTGTTAAAATATCGCTAAAGACAAAATTTAAAAATTCTTCAAGAGTTATTATATCATTTTCAACATCAAATAAGTATTCCTATATCTTTCATACATGGGTCTTCTGCTACTGAGCAACAGTCGCAGTCTACACTCATATTGCACATAACATTAACATATACTATATTTTCTCCAAAAAATTCTACAATACATTTTGCACTATCTGCCATTGCTTCTAGGAATTTATTTTGCTCTGCTACACAGTTCCATAACTCTGCTTGGCTCTTTGTTTTACCTGCTGTATGAATCCATGCTTTACCTTCTGAAGAAGCAACACCTATTGATAATTGTTTTAATGCTCCGCCATATCCTCCCATTGGGTGACCTTTAAAGTGTGATAGTACTAACATTGAATCATAATTATCAATGTTTTTTCCTACATAATTTTCTTTTATTACTTTTCCACTTGGTATTTCTAATACTTTATCTGGTCCTTCTGCGTCCATAATGTCTACATCAAAGTATTTAGTCCAGCCATGTTTTTCCATTAACTTCTTGTGTTTGTCTGTTGTATTTCTTGCTCCATCATATGCTGTATTACATTCTACAACTGTTCCATTTACTTTTTCTACAATTGCTTTTGCAAATTCTGGTCTTAAATAATTTTGATTTCCTTCTTCTCCCGAATGTAATTTTACTGCTATCTTTCCTTCTAATTTTGCTCCTAATGCTTCATAAATTTTTACTAAACTTTCTGGTGTAATTTCTTTTGTAAAATATACTTTTGATTTTTCCATTTTACTTTTATCTTCTTTCATTTTATTATTTCTAGTGTATTAATCTTTCTCCATTTACTAATGGATTTAATGCTCTTATTTTTATATTAGATAAGTTTATTTCTGGTATATCTTCTTTTTTTATATTCATAAATTTTGTTAATTTTTTAGTTATTTCATTATTATTGCAATTTTTCAAAATATCTATTAATTGTTTTTCATTTAATATGTATAAATCATTATATGTTATATATTTATTTTGTATGGCTTCTCTTGTTATACTTGCTAACAGTTCCATCATATAGTTGTCTTCTTTTGAATGGCAAAATATATCTATTGTTTTACTTGCTTCTAAAACCATGTTTGCAATTTTAATAGAATTAAACCCTATTTCTTTATTTCTTTCTTCATTTATAAATATTTTAGTATCACTAATTATTTTTTCTACATCATTAATATTAATTGTCTTTGTCCAAAATAGTGCTGTTAATATTACTCCATCTAACCTATCAGCACATAACTTAGGCCTATCATTATCTACAATAGTATATTTTTTAAAGTTTGTTATATCTTCTAGTAAAATGTTATCCTGTTTTAAACATTGGTTTAAATATGTATCTTCTTTTAAAATCTTCTCAGTATATTCTTCTGTGCTTTCTTGATTTTCATAGTCTTTATTCATATAGTCAATTACATGTGAAAAGCAAGGCGTTGCTATGTCATGAAAAAGACCTGCTAGTGCCTGCTTTTCATTTTTTGTATAATACCATGTTAAGAGTGCAACAGTTAGAGAATGGTCATATCTTGAAATGTATTCATTAAAAGAATATATTTGTTTAGAAGCATAGTCCATTCCACAAAAGTACCCAATGTTTTTTAGTCTTAGTAAACTTGGTACTTGTAAATATTTGTCTAGAAACTGTGGTTTTTTATTTTCTTCTAATATATCTAAATATTGTTCTAATATTGATTTTTCCATGATAACTCCTTTCTCTATTATCCTAATGCCACATCTAAAATCATCATAATAACAAACCCTATTGCTACTCCTATTGTTCCTATGTTTGAGTGCTCGCCTTCTTGTGATTCTGGTATTAGTTCTTCTACTACAACATAAATCATTGCTCCTGCTGCAAATGATAGTAGGTATGGAAGTATTGGTATTACTATATTTGTTAGCAATATTGTTATTATTGCTCCTATTGGTTCTACTATTCCTGATAATGTTCCATATAAAAACGCCTTTGATTTTGACATTCCTTCACTTTTTAATGGCATTGATATTATTGCTCCTTCTGGTATGTTTTGTATTGCAATTCCAATAGATAATATAAATGCTCCTGCTATTGTAATTCCAGCATTTCCTAGAATAGCTCCTGCAAATGTTACCCCTACTGCCATTCCTTCTGGTAGATTATGAAGTGTTACTGCCAAAGTTAGCATTGTTGTTTTTTTTAGGCGTGACTTTACTCCTTCTGGTTTACTGCTTTGTATATGCATATGTGGAATTACACTATCTAAAGCTAGTAAAAATACCATTCCTAATAAAAAACCTACTGCTGCAGGAATCCATGAATTTTTTCCTTGTTCTTGTGACATATTTATTGATGGTATAAGTAATGACCAAATTGATGCTGCTATCATTACTCCTGCTGCAAAACCTAAAAGTATTTTTTTTACTTTATTATTTATTTTATCTTTCATTAAAAATACCATTGCTGAACCTAATGTTGTGCCTATAAATGGTATTATTAATCCAATAGCTAAACCGCATAAACTTTATTCCTTTCTTTTACATTTATTTGTTATTATTTACAAATTGAAAGAAAGTTATTTAAGTTTTTCTCATGATATTCAATATTTTTAATCTTTTTTACAGCTCTCATAGTATATTTTGTTTTATTTTTTAGAATTATTTTTATTTTTTTATATACTATATCTTCATTTTTTATAATTACTTTTTCTATTTCATCATTATTTATAAAAACATAATTATCTATATCAATTTTATTTTTTGTTAAAGTGTCCGAAACTATTGGAATAAGGCATATTCCTTTATCAAACTTATTAAATAAATATCCCATTACCTTTTTATTTCTTTTCATTTCAATAATTGCTCCAACTGCTCCAAATAACATAGGTAGTATTGATGGTTCTATTTGACATGTGAAGCAATAATTATATTCTCCATATCAATTTACTTTTTTAAAATATTCTTCTAATTTTTCTAGTGTATTTAAATCTTCCATTTTAATGTTAACTCCCCTTTATCTTTATATTAAAATACTAACATAAAAGATAATAATTATCAACTATTTAATCCATTAGCCAAGGTCTTCTTTTCCCAGAATGTTTTTAGGCTACGAATCCAAATATAAAAGCCTGTGGGAATTATTGTTACAACGCAGAACAAATAAATTAAATCTGCTGAAAGTTGCTCAAACATCAAAATTGTCTCTGGCGCAACTGCTGCAATTTGTAGTATAGTTGGTGAGATGAGAAGCAAAATGTAGCCATATACCATAGTGAAACCGGCTATTGCCATAATGTAGCCTGCTACGATATAGACTCTAAAACTTCCACCTACTTCCTTTGACTCTGACCAATACCGCCCTACATAGCTCGCATTTGCCCATGAAATAATAAAGTTTAGTACAAGCATAAAAATTAGTAACAACATTTCCATATTCATTTCTCCTTTTTAATTGTGGTTCAGCATTTAGTTATATGCTGAAAATTTATAAAGTTTCTGTATTTTATTATATTACACATTACATAAAATTGCAATATCTTATGTTTCTTTTAGTACTGATATTTTTACAGTTCCTTTATTCTATTTGTCAATCAACCAATCTAATACATTTCTAACAATTATTCCATTTTCATTCGATATTGGCATGTTATCTAAAGTCAATATTATTTTTTCATAATTATCTTGTATTTTTTCTAATGAATTTAACTCCCTAGTAAGTATTTTATTTTCATTATCTCTAAGAGTTTCACATACTTGAACATACATTCTACCTTTACTATTTAAAGCAACAAAATCTACTTCATATTGATCTACTTTGCCTATATAAACTTCATATCCTCTTCTTAATAACTCTAAATAAACAATATTTTCTAATATATGACCTCTATCGCCTAATTTTCTTCCAAGCATAAAATATCTTAAGCCTAAATCTGAAATATAATATTTTTCTCCTGTTTTTAAGTATTGTTTTCCCTTTATATCATATCTAGTCGCTTTATATAGAAAAAATGATTCTATAAATCCTTCTAAATATTTTTCTACAGTTCTAACATTTATTGCTCTACCATCATTTGTCATTGTATTAGCGATATTATTTGTTGATACAAGATTACCAATATTATCTAAAGCAAACATAGCTACACTTTTTAGCATTGCTTCATCAGATATTCCTTTACGAATCATTACATCTTTTATTATAACATCATTATATAAACTACCAAGATATTTGCTTATTTCATCTTCATCTAATTGTATGATATATGGAAATGAACCTAAAGATATATATTGTTGGTAAATTTCTTCTAAGTTATCAGTTTCTTTTGCTTCTTTATATTCTTTAAAAGAAAGTGGTAACATTTTAATTTCTATATATCTTCCTGTTAGTAATGTAGATAACTCTGAAGATAATAAATTTGCATTTGAACCAGTAATATATAAGTCGATATTTTTATTTAAGTATAAACTATCTGCTACTTTTTGAAATTCTGGTATTATCTGTATTTCATCTATAAATACATAATTTTTACTATTGTCTAATAGTTTATTATTTATATAGTTGTATAAATCCATATAATTTTGTATAAAATTATATTTTAAATCTTCTAAATTTACACTTATAATTTGATTTTTTGAAACTCCATTTTGTATTAAATAGTTTTTATATAACTCCATTAATGTACTTTTTCCACATCTTCTAATCCCTGTAATTACTTTTATTAATTCTTTATCTCTGAATTTTATTAGTTCATTTATATAACAAGGTCTTTCTATCATATAATTTCACCTTCCTTTACTATATAATACAATAATTGCTTTTAAAAATCAAGTTTTTGTATTGATAATGCAAAAACTTCTGAAGATTTTGTTTATATTATTTTAATATCATATTCAATTTTTTATTAATTATTCATTCATAAAGTCGTAAGAAAACTTATCTAATTTTGCCTCCTTATTTGCTCTTCTTTTATCAAATGATACCTTACAAGTTGACTACTATTTAAGTTTTCTTTATTCATATCTACTGCTGTAATTTGATGATTATCATATGTTGTATAATAGTATATTCCTTTATTTGTATTACAACATGAAGTATATATTGTTATTTCATATTTTCCATCTCCTAAGTTACAACAGCCTCTTTGTTGGTCTACTGAATTTAATATGTGAAAAAATTGACTGATACTTTCTTTTTCTCCTTCTTCTGAAATTGAGTTCATTTTTACAAATGAGGCACGTACAAATCTTGATTGTGATGACAAGTCTCCTGGAAGGCCTATTGCTCCCATTCCACGACTATATGTTTTTAAATTTATGTCTTTTGAAAATGTATTTTGTGGCTCTTTTGTTGATAAACCCATATAGTTATTTAGATTAAACATTTGCATATCAAAGGGTGGATTATTAGTTAATACTCCTACTGGGTTTTCATATATTTTTATACCTTCTTTTAAAGGTTCTACTGTTATTGTTTCTGTGCTATCTGATATAATATAGTGAAGCTGAGCTACTGGTAAATTTTCATTAAATTGCCTATCTAATAAATTCATACTTTCTATTAGTTTTCGGGCTTCTTTTACTGTTGCACATTTGCTTAAAATCCATGGTATGAATTCAAATTGGGTTATATTATTTTTTCCCTCTATCTTTTTATTGTAGTAGCTATTACCTACAAAATTTAGACCTGCTATTGCTAAACCTTTTTCATTTACTCCATCATAATATAATGGGTAATTTTCTGTTACATGAGCCATACCAATTATGGCATAATGAGTATCTATATTTCCTTCTTCTATAAAATGAAATGGATAATTTCTTGGAGTTATTGTTACTTCATCTCCATAAGAAAATTCATAGTCTAGTGTTCGTCCAAAATAAAAGTCTTTTGTTTTATATGTTACTGCTGTACACATTTGTATTCCTCCTATAATTATTGTTAAATAATAGTTCATATTATAATTATTACATATATTTTCATAAAAATACAATAAAAATAAAGTAAGTTTAATATAGTAAAACATTGCTTTTAAACTTACTCTTTTTTATATACTTTTATGCTAAACCCAAATAATTAGCAAAAGAAAAATAATTCCCACTATAATTGCAGAATAACCAGTTATTTTTGTCATTTTTCTAAATGATTTTTCATTCTTTGGATGTGGGTTGAATAATTCTTCTCCGTGTTTCATAGCTTACTTTTGGAGTATAATTTCCTATAATTATTAGTAGTGTTCCCAAAATTAAACATACACTTTTGCCTATATATACTGTGCTTCCTAATGGCACTTCTATCATTATAATATATAAAAGTACAGTAATAATTGGAATAAACCATTCAAATATTTTAATAATTTTAGGTTTGTTTTCTTCTTTTCTTTGCGTTTTCATTGTAAATAGTATACATATTGTTTGTACTATCGCCATTAATACAGGTATTCCAAATAATGCTACCTCCTTTGGTGCATAGTTATCTGGTTGGTCATTTATTGTAAAATGAATTGGCATTTGGTCTGGCAGTTTGTTATATAGTACTCCACCTAATACTATTGGTAATAAACATATAATAACTGTTAAAATTAAGGTTTTATAATTTTTATTTTTCATCTTTGTTTCCTCCTAACTTATAAATCCAAACTAAAACATCTTCAAATACAGAACAGTTTAGTTCATAAAAAATAAAGTTTTTATGCTTTGTTTCTGTTATTAAGTTTGCTTTCTTTAAATGTGATAAATGATATGAAACTGTTGCCCCTGTTAAATTAAAACTACTTGATATTTCTCCTGCTGTTCTTCTACCATCTTTTAATAGTTCTAATATTTCCCTTCTAACAGGGTCACTAATTGCCTTTAGGGTTTCTGACATTCCCAATATAATCACCTCTCTTAATCTATTTTGATATATATCTAAATAGATTATACTATTATAAAAATAAAAAGTCAACAACTATTTAGAAAAATATCTAAATAGTTGTTGACTTTTAAAGTTAATGCAATAATTATTTCTTTTTTCTAGGCTTTGGTATAGGCGTTACTTCTTCTACTTTACTAACAATTTTTTTACAAAAATCGGAATTATCTATATCTAAAACATAATGTTCTTTTGCTCCTTTATATGGATAACCTAATTTTGCATCTTTCATCATTTCTTCTATACAATCTAACTTTTTAACAAATGCATTATTATTACAAACTATGATGATTGGTTTATCATTAACATATATCATAAATTCTCCAAACATTTTCTTATATCTAATAACTCCAATTCCATTTATTTGTTCACATACATATTCTATATATTCATTTGTAGTTGCCATTTTTTATATCTCCTTTTATAATTTTTATTGTTCTTTATAATTTTTTGCCATATATAGTGTTTTGATTTTTATGTAATTAATTCTATATATTCTTCTAAGCACATTCCTAATTCATTTATTCTTTTAGCATTTTCCTCCCCTACATATCTCCAATGCCATGGTTCATAGGTTACTTTTGTGATATTTTCTTTTTCTTTGGGATATCTTAAAATGAACCCATAGTTTTCTGCATTTTCTTTTAACCACATAAATGCTTTTGTTTCTTCAAATGTGCCATCAACATAGTTAAAGTCTACTGCTAATCCTAAACTATGTTCACTATATCCTGGTTTATTAATAATTTTTTGAGTAAGTAATTCTGCTTCTTTCCCGAGTTTTCCCTTGTTCTTTATAAGATTCTATTTTATTATTATACACTTTTGTTTGTTCTTCTACACTTCTGTATGATGATTGTACCCATATATTACGTACTCCATCTTCCCTCATATCTTCTAAATATTTAATTGCTCTACTATCAAATTTTCTATATTTATCAATACTTGATAGTTTTATTTCATAATTTGCAGGCAATTTATTACTTGAATTTACAAGAATAAGTTTCCAATCTAATTGATTTTTTTCTATATTATTAACAATTTTATTTGTTTTTGAAACTTTTGCTACTTCAGTTATATTTGTATTACCTTTAGTTTCCTTTTTGGGAATAATACATTTTGCAATTATAAAAATTAATAACACAACTATAGTAATAATTAATATGTTTCTTATTATTATTCTTTTATTTATCCTTATTTCTTTTATTCTTCTTTTTCTTTTTTGTTTTTCCATCTAATTTATCCTTCCATTTAATACTTATCCTATATAATTATATACCATAAATATTAAAATTTCTTTACAATAAGATTAATATTTTGTAAGTTTTTTGTAAGGAATTATTTCATGTTTAGTAATATATTCCATTTAATTACTGATTTCATTTTTCTAATTTTATTATAATACTTGATTCTATTTTAGGCAACTTTAAATTCAATTTTTATGTTGATTTTATACAATAAAAACGAAAAAACATAATTATTAGTTTTCCGTTTTGTAGAAATGATTTGATATAGAAAATTAATCATATATTTATGATGTGTTCTATGGTTTTAGCTTTATTTTTTTCATAATTATATCACTTTTTAGATGTATTATTAAAAATGGATATTGTTTTTTCTTGAAATATATTAGAAATCTGAAAGTTTAGTTTAATTATTTCTTGAAAAGAAGATGTCATTAGTTAACATCTTCTTTTATATTAATATTTAATTATTTCATAAATAGCATTCCTATATATGAAGCATACATTAGGCAATATAGTACTCCATTTAATCTACTCATTTCCTTTTTAGGTGGTATATATGGGAAGATTGCTAGTATTATTGTTGATATTATTAAAAGGATTAAGTCAAAATTATATGATATATTATATGTAATTGGTTTTATTATTGCTGAAACTCCTAGTATTAGTAATATATTAAATATATTTGAGCCTATTATATTTCCTATTGCTATGTCACCATCTCCTTTTAGTGCTGCTACTACACTTGTTACAAGTTCTGGAAGGCTTGTCCCTATTGCAAGTATTGTTAAACTTATTATTTTTTCACTTAAACCTACAATTTTTGCAACATTTACAGCATTATTTACTGCTAAATCTCCACCTATTTTTAAACCTATAATTCCTAATATTATAAATATTATATTTTTTACTATATTATTTTTGTTTTTATCCTCTTTTTCTAATTCAACCAATGCATTATTCATACTTTGTTTTTTGGCCATAATTATTGTATAGCCAATAAATAAACTAAATAATATTAATAAACAAGTTGCTTCTATTTTTGATATTGTACTTCCTGTATTTGCAAATATCATAAGTATTATTGTAAATATTAAGCACATGGGTATTTCATATTTTATTGTTTCTTTTTGGAATTTGACGGGTCTTAAAATACTTGCTAATCCTAAAATTAATAATAAATTACACAAATTACTTCCAACAACATTTCCTATTGCCATATCTGAATATCCATCTATTGCAGATGTTATACTTACAAATAATTCTGGCATAGAAGTTCCAATAGAAACAATTGTAAGCCCTATTATTATTTCTGGTATG
>CAMXOP010000058.1 GCA_947245665.1 uncultured Clostridiaceae bacterium | reverse complement strand
AAATCACTTATTCAATTTTTTATTACTTTTGTTTCACATCAATTGTAACACTACAAAAACGAAAAAATATTTAAAAATACTTTACATAAACTGAGACAAATGATATAATTAAATTATATAAAATTTTTATAAATAGGGAATAGAAAAGGAGAAAAGCTATGAAGAAAAAACGGCTAAGGTCACGCCTTAAATTATTGAAAATGTCATTCATATTATTATTATTTTTAATATTTATTTTTCAAATCGCTACTTTAAAGCAAACATTGAAAATAAATAATCATTATGAAGTGATGACTATAACTGTTAACGGTAAAGAAAGACAAGTACAGGACAATCAAACATTATCACATAATTCAATAAAGGAGATTACAACAAATGAAGAAAAACAACCAATAATTTTTAACATTCAAATAGTAAATGTAGCAAATGCAGACAAAGACTTTATGGAGGCATTAGAAAAACAAATTCAGCTTGTACCGAATGAAATTATTGAATCATTTATTAATGACAATTACCAAATTTGTATAACAAATGAAGATATAAAAAATTTACTGGTAAACCCAAGTCCAAATAAACTGCAAGATAAAATTTTTGTACTTGGTTTCTTAAAAAGAAGTGATAATATTCTTTATATAAGAAATCATGAATTAGTAATTGAGATATATACAGTAGTACATGAATTTGGACATTACGCAGATAAATATTATGGCTGGATAAGTAATACAAAAGAATGGAAACGCATTTTCAAAGAAGAGAAAGAAATTATTAAAAGTGAAGTAAAAATTTTTGATGAAAGAGAGCTATTTGCACAAATTTTTTCAGATATTATGACAGGCAGAGAAGATAATAAAGACACACAAGCATATCAATATATAAAAGAATTAATAGAAACAAATAGTTAAACCCTATAAAAAATCCAGTACAATAACTGGATTTTTATTTGCATAATATAAGCGTATATGCTATAATTTCATATATTAAAAGATAGGAGAATAAACAATGAAACTTATATCATGGAATGTTAACGGCTTAAGAGCAGCTGTAAATAAAGGTTTTATGGATTTTTTTAAGCAAGAAGATAGTGATATTTTTGCACTCCAAGAAACAAAAATGCAAGAGGGACAGTTAGAACTTATATTAGATGGATATTATCAATATTGGAATAGTGCTGAAAAGAAAGGATATTCAGGTACAGCTATATTTACAAAGAAAAAGCCAATAAATGTAACTTATGGTTTAGGAATAGAGGAACATGATAAAGAAGGCAGAATAATAACATTAGAATTTGAAGAATTTTATTTTGTAGATTGTTATACACCAAATTCAAAAAGAGAATTAGAGAGATTAGACTATAGAATGATTTGGGAAGATGAAGTACGTAAATACCTAAAAAAATTAGATAAAATAAAACCAGTAATATATTGTGGGGACTTAAACGTAGCACATAAAGAAATAGACTTAAAAAATCCAAAGACAAATAGAAAAAATGCAGGTTTTACAGATGAAGAAAGAAATAAAATGACAAAACTATTAGAAGCAGGATTCACAGATACATTTAGATACCTATACCCAGATAAAGAAAACTGTTATTCATGGTGGTCATACATGGGAAGAGCAAGAGAAAAAAATGTAGGGTGGAGAATAGACTACTTCATAGTATCAAACAGCATACAAAATAAAATAAAAGATAGTATAATTCATTCAGAAATAATGGGAAGTGACCACTGCCCTGTAGAACTACAGATAGAAATATAAGTAGAATTAGGGATAGTTTGTAATCGGAAATAAGCAAAGAAGAAATACAAGGAGACAAAAAATAATCTGACTAGAATAGGAACTGCATAAAATGCAAAAAAAGTAAATAAAAATAAAAAATATATAAAACTTAACAAATAAGTATATAATAGGAGAGAAAAGGATGGAAAATAAGAGAAAAAACTGGACTAAATGGCTATTTTGGTTTTCACTTGCAATAGCGGTTGTAGGAGTATATAAAACTATTGATAATTTAGGAAGTATTACAGAAGGAATAAAAACGTTTTTAGGAATAGTATCACCATTTTTAGTAGGAACATTAATAGCATATATTTTATATGTTCCATGTAGAAAAATAGAAGAAGCATATAGAAAAGTAAAGAAAATTAAATTAATAAACAAAAAAGCAAGACCACTCAGTGTAGCAACTGTATATATAATCGCTCTTATATTAGTGATAATACTAATAAATGTTATATTACCACCAGTAGTCCAAAGTATAGTAGACTTAGTAAATAATTTTGGATATTACTATAATATAGCAGTAGAAAAAATAAATACACTTCCAGAAGATTCAGTTTTAAAGAATGAAATGGTACAAAAAATAATTGGAGAAATTCAAAATATAGATTTAAAACAAATAATAAATACAGAAGCACTTACAAGTTATGTACAAAGTATAATAGGAATGTTAGGTGGAATATTTGATATATTTGTATCAATAATAGTATCAATATATATGTTAAATGGAAGAAAGAAGATTATTGGATTCTTCAAAAGGCTATTAGGAGCAATATTTGAAGAAAAACTATATGAAGGAATAAATAAATATTTTAATAGAACAAACGAAATATTCTTCAAATTCTTAGCAAGTCAAATGCTAGATGCAATAGTAGTAGGAATATTAACATCAATAGCAATGTCAATATTAAATGTAAAATATGCTGTGCTATTAGGATTTATGATAGGTTTAGCAAATATAATACCATATTTTGGAGCAATAATAGCAGTAATTATTGCAACAATAATAACATTCTTTACTGGAGGATTACCACAGGCAGTATGGATGGTAGTAGTAGTAACTATACTACAACAAATAGATGCAAATATAATAAATCCAAAAATAGTAGGAGATTCGCTAAAAATAAGTCCACTACTAGTAATATTTGCAGTAACATTAGGAGGAGCATATTTTGGAGTACTAGGAATGTTTCTAGCAGTACCAGTAATTGCAGTATTAAAACTAATAATTGATGATTTTATAGAATGGAAGAATATAAAAAGTAAAGAAAAAGAGAATTGTCAAAAGCAGATTGAATCATAAAAATATAACATTAAGAAAATTATAGAGACGGCTATTAGCCGTCTTTTCTCTTTAGAAGGAAAAACTATTAATTCTAATTTTCTACTGTAGGTTATATGGAAGAATACCTGTTTGGTTTTAAATAGGACAAAGTACGTTATTTTAAGTTAAAATTGTAGGGAAAGGCTATTAGCTGCTTAGTATACTAAAGGCAGTTTGTTATAAAATAGAAATTAGCCCATATTAAAGAAAAGGAGTGTCACTTTTAGAAGATTTTTTAGAAAAAGGGTCGTTCCTTAATAAAAAATTAATAATCTATCTATTTTTTATTAATAAAAATATGTTATACTTATATAAGAAAAAGGGAGATGAAATAAAAAATGTATAATATTTTAGTATGTGATGATGAAAAAGAAATAGTTAATGCTATTGAAATTTATTTAAGTAAAGAAGGGTATAATATTATAAAAGCCTATAATGGAAAAGAAGCATTAAAAGTTATTGAGAATAATGAAATTCATTTAATTATTTTAGATATAATGATGCCAGAATTAGATGGAATATCAGTAGCAAGTCAAGTAAGAAAAACAAAAAGTATTCCTATTATTATGTTGTCTGCCAAATCAGAAGATTATGATAAAGTATCAGGCTTAAATAATGGAGCAGACGATTATATTACAAAACCCTTTAACCCTATAGAATTAATAGCAAGAGTAAACTCACAAATAAGAAGATACACAATGCTTGGTTCAATTGTAGATAAGGAAAGCGAAAATAATAATATATATAAAACAGGAGAACTTATAATAAAAGATGACACAAAAGAAGTAATAGTTGAAGAAAAAGAAATAAAACTTACACCAACAGAATACAACATATTAAAATTCTTAACTAAAAACAAAGGAAAGGTATATTCTATAGAACAAATTTATGAGAATGTATGGGAAGATGAGGCATATGGTGCAGATAATATAATAGCAGTACATATTAGACATATAAGAGAAAAAATAGAAATAAATCCCAAAGAACCTAAATATTTAAAAGTTATTTGGGGTATTGGATACAAGATAGAAAAATTAGACTAATAAAAATATATATTAATAAGAAAAAAGTTTTCAAAAGTGACAGAGTTCTCATTTGGAAACGTCCCCAATGGGAATAAGAAAGGAGAAAAATGGAAAAATTAAGAAATTCAGATACACTAAAGATAATATCATATATACTAATTCCATTCCTAGTATTAGCAATAATTTTAGGAGCAATATATATAGAATATAATTCATATAATAAAGAAGATTTAGTAAAAGGAGATTACTATAAAACAGATAGTTTTGTATATAATGAATATTATTCTAATTTACAAAGAATTTTTAGAATATGTGCAAGTATAGATGAAGGAATTAGAGAACCTGGAGAATATTATAATTCATTTATAGACACTTATGTATTAGTGCAAGAAACACCTACAAAAATATATTATTCGCAGAATTATAGAAGTTATTATAATGGTTTTAATTATATTATAATAGATGAAAGCGGAACAATATATACAAACATACAAACAGAAAATTATAATACGAAAATAGAAGAACTAAAAAATAGCGAATATTATTGGTATAAAGAAAATTCACATATTAGTACAGATTTTGAACAATTAAGCGACAAAGGTTTAGCATATAATTATGGCATAGAAAATTTAAAAGACACAAAAAATAATAAATTTTCTATATATACAGCATTTTATAAAGAACAATCAGCAGTACTACAATATAAAGTAAATGTAGCAATATATAACTTTATTGCAAATGTAGGAAATTTACCAGTATATCTAATGTCATATTCAATATTAATGTTATTTATAATATCAATATATTTAATATGGTCAATAGGACATAAGAAGGATCAAGAGGGGATATATTTAAGCAATTTGGATAAATTTTCGTACGAAATAATATTTTTAGTAGGAATTATTGTAATAGTAACATTCTTTTTGATAGGAAAAGAATGTATTGTAAATGCAAATATATATACAATAGTTATAGGATTTATAGCATATTTAATATGTTATATAGCATGTGCAATAATAGGAATAACAACAATAAAAAGAATAAAAGCAAGAAAGTTTATAAAAACAACCTTAACATATAAAATATATAAATGTATAAAAGAGAAAATAAAAGAAATATCTAATTTAGTATTATTAGATAAGCAAATTACTACTAAATTAATAATATACTATATAGGTTTTTTACTAATATCTTTATTCTTAATAATAACAACAGCAGCAGTAGGAGTTTGCTTAATATTACTATTGATATTTTGGAGTTTAACATTATATGCAATATTAAATTATACAAAACAATTAAATAATATAAAGAAAGCACTAAAATGCATATATGAAGGAGAAAAAGATATTAAAATAGAAACCACAAATTTAGAGAAAAATTTAAAAGAAATGGCAGAATATATAAATAGCTTATCAACTGGGCTTACAAAAGCAGTAGAAGAGAGCTTAAAAAGTGAAAGAATGAAAACAGAACTTATAACAAATGTATCACATGATATAAAAACGCCATTAACATCAATAATAAACTATGTAGATTTATTAAAAAAAGAAGAAATACCAAATGAGAAAGCAAAAGAATATTTAGATATATTAGACAAAAAATCACAACGATTAAAAAGATTAACTGAAGACCTAGTGGAAGCATCAAAGGCATCTTCAGGAAATATAAAATTAAATATGGAAAGAATAAATGTAAAAGAATTAATAAATCAAATATCTGGAGAATATGAGGATAAATTTAATGAGAAAAGCTTAGAATTAATACTAAGTATACCAAAAGAAGAAATAACAATAAAGGCAGATAGTAGATATTTATATAGAGTAATAGAGAATATGTATACAAACATTGTAAAATATGCTTTAGAAGGATCAAGAGTATATATAGATGTATTAACAAATAAAGAAAAAGTAGAAATTATGTTGAAAAATATATCAAAAGAAAAATTAAATATAGATGCAAAAGAGTTAAAACAGAGATTTGTAAGGGGAGAAACCTCAAGAAATACCGAAGGAAGCGGATTAGGTCTTTCAATAGCTGAAAGCTTAACCGAACTACAAAATGGAAAATTCAATATTTATTTAGATGGCGATTTATTTAAAGTTATAATTGAATTTAAAAGAATATAGAAAATTGCACAAAGAATGGGCTCACTAGATAAAATCTAGTGAGCCCATTTAAAGGGTAATTAATGAATGTACCCTTTGGCTTTAAGCCAAGGAATATAATCCTTCAAAGACTCCATGAACATAGTGGCATTCTGAGTAGTATTCAAATCTTTTGTACTCATAAAACCAGTGTTATCAAACTTACGACCATCCAAATTATCAAGGTGGCGAAGATAATCAAAATCAGCGTTTCCAGAACCAATAAACATAATAAATATTCCGTGATCTGAAGATTCAATGATAGCTTTATCACTGGGACGATGGTCAGAAACATAATTGTTACCATCTGTAATAAAGAATACCAGGGTAGGTATAACTTTACTTTGTGTATCATTGTAATATTTGTCAATCATATGAATTGCAGGAGCATATTGTGTGCCACCATAAGGGTAATTCTTTTTCATAATGACATCTTTTACATAAGTTGCATAATTTTCTTCATTCATATCAACATCCATTTGATGACAAACGTCGTCAAATATAAATACTTCCAGCTCCCCATTATCATCGAACTGAAGAGCAAAAGGGAGAATGCGAGTAAGAATGTTCTGAATGTTGCCATTTTCAAACTGAAACTTAATTGATCCAGAATGATCCATTACGACAGCTACACGTGCCTTCATATTAGCCAGGTTTACGCCTGTTTCCTTTGACAAATTTACAACAACACGGTTCAAGTCTGCTTTACTTTTGTCAAGGGTAACTTTCTGCCGCTGAACAAAATCTGTAGCAGGTGTAGTTTCTGTAGTTCCTTTGTCTTTTTTCCCAAAACCAAAAAATGCCATAATTTTTTCCTCCTGTTTTGAATAAATTGATGTTAGGGTTAACTTGTTACTAAATACTGATAAATCAGATGTAATATAGTATAACATAAAAAATGATTTATGTAAATATAAAAAAGAAAATTTTCATAAAAAAATGTAATTTATTTGACATGAAAATCTTAATAACAGTTAAATTTAAATATAACTTAAGTTTTGTAAGTCAATTGCTTAAAAATTTTTACATATTGATAATATTTAGATCTTATTTTAAATAAAAATATAAAACCGTGATCACCTTAAAATAAAAATTTTAGTATTACTTTATAAATTTTGACATTTTAATTTTTGTATAGTAAAATATTACACAAAGGAGAATGAGCATATGTTTAAGAAATATTTATTAACATTTTTAGTATCTATGGTACCATTAATAGAGTTAAGAGGGTCAGTACCAATAGGCTTAAGTAATTTGTTTGGTGAGCCAATTCCAGTACTACCACTTTATATAATTTGTATTATAGGTAATATGCTTCCAGTACCATTTATATTTTTCTTTGCAAGAAAAGTATTAGAGTGGGGAGCAGATAAGAAAATAATAGGCAAATTTTTTACTTTTTGTTTAGAAAA
Organism: uncultured Clostridiaceae bacterium; assembly: GCA_947245665.1. Lineage (GTDB taxonomy): Bacteria > Bacillota > Clostridia > TANB77 > CAG-508 > UMGS1663. Next base: position 4,012 of record CAMXOP010000058.1, on the reverse strand, counting down.
AGGAGAAAAAGGCGGAAAAAAATTACAAGAAAAAGCAGGCAAAGGCCTATATGTAGCACTGTTTTTATTTGTAGGAATTCCACTACCAGGAACAGGAGCATGGACAGGTACACTTGCAGCAAGTTTTTTAGATATGGATTTTAAGAAAAGTGTTATAGCTATTATGGCAGGAGTAATTTTAGCAGGAATAATAATGGGATTAGCATCTGCAGGAGTATTTGGAGCAATAGGAGCAATTTTAGCTTAGAAAGAAAAAAAGTAGAAACTTACTAATTTCTACTTTTTTATAATATATAAAATAAATTTTCTATTTTATATATAATGCAACTCTGTATCCTGTTACTCCCCCTGTTCTTATAGAATTGTTATAATTCCTATAGCAAACAGCAATATCATGCATAGCACTTCCTCCACGCTGAACTCTTGCATTAGTAAGTACTCCACTAGAAGTAGTAGCTAATGCTGCCTCTTCAGTCCATTCAGATAAATTTCCTGCTACATCATATAAATTCTTTAATTTACATTCCTCACTTGATCCGGTTGTTAATATATATGAGTTCTTTTCGTTTTTACCTGAAATTTGAGTCCCTGCAGGTTTGGTTATAATATTTGTCTGTGTACTTTGAGACCAGGTTGTTTCAAATTTATCTGTCTTATATAGACTTGAATAGTATGTATACGCTTTTCTTCCAATATTTATTTTTGGAGTTGTGCTTGCAAAATTTCCCAATTTAGCTGAAACTAATATATCTGAATTTTTAATTCCATTTGCCATCCATATAATCATTGTGTCCCACATTGCTCCAGTAATTAAACCACTTTGAACATACTCTGTATTATACATATTGTCAGCATTAACTTTTGCATGGAAATAATCTATAAAATTCCATGGTACTAAACCTGCTTTACTTTGTGGCATTGCATAAGAATTGTAATTTGTTTGCTCTCCATTTGTAGTTGTAGTTTCTAATTCATTAATTGTTGATGCTAAACCTGCTTCGAACCTTCCTACATAAAATCCTTCATACTTCTGAATTTGTATTTTTTCTGATGCTGGAATATCAAAATTATATATAATAGATCTATATGATGTTCCCCAATCATACTTTTCATATGAATCAATTGTTGATGGTATCCAAACAAATAGATTCCCTTTTAATTCATAATTTATAGTATTATCTTCTTTTAATGTAATTCCTACAGGGACATCTTCTATTCCAGCATACTTATTTTTATCTTCTTCATAATCTGATATTACTACTCCACTATCTAATGTTCCACCTACATAATAAAAGCCTTTTGGTACTGGTACAGTTTGTCCATTTCCTGTTGCTATTGCTATTACATTTGATGATTTAACCATTTTTTTTACTACAGTTCCATCTTCTGTCGAAACATATGATGCTGTAGTAGTAGTCCAGCTTTCTGGTAGCTTTACTTCTGTTCCAGCAAGTGTATCTTTTGTATTTTCAGGTAAGTATATCATTCCTAATTCTTTATATAATTCATTTAGTGCTTTTTCCTCGTCTTCAGCAGCAGTTAAATATTTATCTGTTGCATTTTGGGCTTTTTTAAATAATCCATTTTCTTCTAAACATAAATTTATTACTATTCCTGCTAATGTAATTAATATTATTATTGTGATTATTAGCGATATTAGTGTTATTCCATTAATATTATGCCACATAATATTACAATTCATTTCTATAATTTTGTCTTTCTTTAATGTATGGTTATAGTTCTTTAAGCTTTTTGAGTACTTTTCCATTTATATCTCCTTTAATATATGTTTAATTGATTCAATTATACTTTTAGTTCAATTTATTGTCAACGTTTTTACAATGACAAAAAGATATATGTATGAAGTAGACATAGTTCGGTAATTATATATAATATTCTTACTAATTAATTCCTACAATTAAAAGCAACCTGATGATTTTATTGTAATTATTATTTTTTTCTTTAATATAATTTACAAATACAAACTTTAGATATATAATATGATTGTAAAATTACAAATTGGAGGTAATATATGAAATTAAAAGAGATATTAGCAGGTTTAGAAGGCCTTAAAGTTAGAGGAGACTTAGAGATAGAAATAAATAATTTAGATAAAGATTCAAGAAAAATAGATAAAGGTAGTTTATTTATAGCAATAAAAGGATTTGATACTGATGGTCATGAGTATATTCAAAGTGCAATAGAACAAGGTGCTACAGCTGTTATGATACAAGAAGGAACAGATGTAGAATTAATAAAAAAATTACCAAAAGAAGTAACAGTAATTATGGCAAAAGATACAAGATATGCATTAGCAATATGCTCATGTAACTTTTATGGGAATCCATCTAGAAAATTTAAATTAATAGGAATAACAGGTACAAAAGGAAAAACAACAACATCATTTATGACAAAAGCTATATTAGAAAAAACAGGTAAAAAAGTAGGCTTAATAGGAACAATAGCTACATATATAGGAAATGAAAAGTTAGAAGATAGTGATAGAACAACACCAGAAAGTAATAAATTACAAGAAATATTTGCAAAAATGGCAGCTGCAGGTTGTGAAGCAGTTGTAATGGAAGTATCATCTCAAAGTTTAAAATTACATAGAGTAGCTGGTTGTGACTTTGATATAGGAGTATTTACAAACTTCTCAGAAGACCATATAAGTCCAAAGGAACACCCAGACATGCAAGATTATTATAATTCAAAATTACAATTATTTAAAATGTGTAAAACAGCATTTATAAATGCAGATGATTACCATGTAGCAAAATTACCAAAACTTATGCCAGAAAGTAATATAACAACATATGGAATAGATAATTTCTGCAATGTGCTAGCAAAAGATATAACAATAACAAACTCATATGTAGATTTTAAAGTAAAAATAGGAATAAGAAATGAAAGAGTAAAAACAGGAATACCAGGTAGATTTAGTGTATACAATTCATTAGCAGCAATTTGTGTAGGTGAAAAATTAGGAGCAACAGCAGAACAAATAAAAGAAGCATTAGAAGAAGTAAGGGTACCAGGAAGAAGTGAACTAGTAAATAATAAAAAAGAACTAACAATAATGATAGATTATGCACATTCACCAGAAAGTTTAGAAAATATACTAAATGCAGTAAAATCATATACAAGAGGAAGAGTAATATCTGTATTTGGATGTGGAGGAGATAGAGATAGTGGTAAAAGACCAATAATGGGTGAAATATCAGGAAGAATAGCAGATTTCACAATAATAACTTCAGATAACCCACGTACAGAAGACCCACAAAAGATAGTAGATCAAGTAGAAGAAGGAATAAAGAAAACAAAAGGAAAATATACTGTAATAGTAGATAGAATAGAAGCGATAAAAGAAGCAATAAAAATGGCAGACAAGAAAGACATAATAGTACTAGCAGGAAAAGGACATGAACCATATCAAGAAATAAATGGAGTAAAACATCCATTTGATGAGAGAATAATAGTTAATGACATTATAGAAAATAGAATATAAACAGAAGATAGAAGTAAGATGTCGGAGGTCCAGAAATACAAATGTGTAGTGAAGATTAATAATTTTCACCTATTTGAGAAAATTAATTTTAATTCTGACCTGTGACTCCTGACATCTGGGCTATAGCAGGGGGTAAAAAATGGAATTTCAAGTAAAAGTATTGATATTAACGTTTATTTTAACAGTGGTAATATCTTTCATTATAATACCAATACTAAGAAAATTAAAAGTAGGTCAAATTGAAAGAGATGATGGCCCACAGTCACATCTAAAAAAACAAGGAACACCAACAATGGGTGGAATAATAATTATTATTAGTATGATTATAATATGTGCATTCTTATTCTTTTACTATACAAGGATGAGAAAAGAACCAGAGATAGCAAAAAATATTATACCTTTATTATTTGCAAGTATAGGATTTGGCCTAATAGGTTTTATAGATGATTTTAAAAAGTTAGTACTAAAAAATACAAAAGGATTAAAACCAGCAGCCAAAATGTT
>CAMXOP010000057.1 GCA_947245665.1 uncultured Clostridiaceae bacterium | reverse complement strand
TGGGACATTTTCTAAAGTTATTACTTAAGACATTATCATAAATTAATCATAAAATGATTAAGAATTTATATTTTATGTTGAAAATAAAGAAAAATTATGTTAAAATATATAACATAAATATTTAATTAAAATAGTAACTGTTAACTACTAAATAAACAGGAGGAATATAGCATGGAAAAAATTAAACGGTGGTACAATCAATCTATTAAGGAAGAAAAAGTAGGAATTTGGGTTGCAATAACTGAAATTATACTTATGTTCGCAGATGTAGCAATTCATTTTGTACAGGCAGGATATTGTGAAGACATATATAAGGACATTATTTTGCTTATTACAATAATAATGTATGCAGCAAATTGCGGAGTAAACAGACTTTCTAATTTGTAGTAAATCAAAAAGAGAGTTGAAATAAAATATAGTAAGAGTAAGGAATTTACAATTCTTTACTCTTTACTATTATAATAAGACTTATAAGACCAAAATAAGATTACATAATTTAACATAAATGGTTGAAATAATAATAAAAATATGTTATAATATAAATTGTAAAAAAAGTAAGATCCTAAAAACAATGATAATAGGAGGAAAGAAAAATGGCAAAAGTAGTAAAACGGATACTGAAGACTGTAGTAATACTGATTACAGGGTATGTAAGTGTAGTAGCTATTTTGAGTGCAATCGGTCCTGTTCTCAGACCAAATTATGAAGAAGATGACGACTTTGACAGTTGTGATCTGTTTGATGAAGAATATGATGACATCGGACAGGAAGAAGATGAGGAAGATGAGGAGGATGAGGACAGAGAGAGAATTTTAAATTCTGTTTAGAATTCATGATCAAAAAAAACAAAAATGCAAATGGGGCGTGGTGTACCACGCCTTAATTTTTTGTATATTAGTAAAATAAAATATTTTAAGTTAAGATTGTAAGATATGTTTTTTGTTAATAGTTTTTAGAAATAGTTCAAATATACCATTTTTATATTAGAAAAAAACAAAATTCATATAACATTTTTCAAGAAATACTTTAAATAGCATGTTAATAATATGACATGTTAATTTAATACAATATTACAATTAAAATATTTTATAAAAACACTTGACAACACAAAAACAAATGTTTTAAAATACATTTAGGTGTTAAAAATGGAAAAACAAATTTTACATGTAGATGTAAACAATGCATTCTTATCATGGACAGCAGTAGAGAAATTGAAAAATGGAGAAGAACTAGATATTAGAACAATACCAGCTATTATAGGTGGAGATGAAGCACAAAGAAAAGGGATAGTATTAGCAAAAAGTAATTTAGCAAAACAGGTTGGAATACAAACTGGTGAGCCAATATTTTTTGCAAGAAAAAAATGTCCAAATATACAAATTTACCAAAGTGATTTTAAAGTTTATAAAAAATATTCAAATGCATTATATAATATATTGTTAGAATATACAGAAAAGATAGAACGTTTTTCAATAGATGAATGTTTTATGGATATGACAGAATATTTACCCAAAGGAACAACACTATTACAAATAGCATACCAAATAAATAAAAGAATTAAGGAAGAATTAGGATTTACTGTAAATATAGGAGTAGCCAATAATAAACTTTTAGCAAAAATGGCATCAGATTTTCAAAAGCCAGATAAAGTACATACATTATATAAAGAAGAAATATCAGAAAAAATGTGGAAGCTACCTATATCAGAATTATTTATGGTAGGGAGAAAAAACTTGCCCAAATTTCATAAAATAGGAGTAAAAACAATTGGTGATTTAGCTAAAAAAGAAGAGATACAAATGATAAAAATATTTGGAAAATATGGTAAAATGATATGGGAATATGCAAATGGAATAGATGATTCAGAAGTAGTTTATGAACAAGAAAAACCAAAAGGGATAGGAAACTCAATAACATTGCCATATGATTACTCAAATATAGAAAAAATAGAAGAAGTATTAATTGCGTTAGTAGAACAAGTAACTTATCGATTAAGAAGATATAATATGCTTGCAGAAGTGGTAAATGTGCAAATAAAAACAAATGAGTTTAAAGTATATTCACATCAAAAGAAACTAACAATTCCAACAGATAACACAAAAATAATTTTAGAAGAGGCAAAAAAACTACTATATGAGTTATATAAAAAAACACCTATAAGACTAATTGGAGTAAGAGTAGATAAACTATGCGAAAAAAATGAAATACAATTATCACTTTTTGACAATACATGTAAAAAACAGAAAGAAATAGATAAAGTAGTAGATATTCTAAAAGAAAAATATGGATATGATAAAATAACTAGAGCAGGTAAAATGAACTTGGACAAAAATATTAAATTTAAAGACTAAAATAGTAGAATAAAGTCGAAGTCAAGCATATTATATATTAATAGTATTTAAAATTAAATACTATTAGGAGGTGAATAATATGTTTGACAATGATTGTAACTGTTGTAATAAAAAGAGATGTTGTATAGATATAATAATATTTATATTATCTATTTTATTTGCTTTCACTTTGGGGTTAATTATAGGGGCACTTACAGGAATATTAATACTTCTAAGCTTACCAGCTATAATTGTACTTGCTGTAATATTGGCTATATTAATTGTTATAAGAATAGTAATGCTTATTTGTTGTAAAAGAAAATGCTAATAAAAAAATACCTTGATAAATTTGTTTATCAAGGTTACATAGAATAATTTATAATGAAAATAAAAAGAAGTATATTAATTAAAAAGGAGAAAAAATATGTCAAATATCATAGATGGAAAAGAATTATCAAAAAAAGTAAGAAGAGAAGTTAAAGAAGAAGTAGAAAAATTAAATAAAGAAGGTATAAAACCAAAACTTGCAGTAATAATGGTAGGACAAGATCCAGCATCAAAAGTATATGTAAGAAATAAAAGTAAAGCATGTAATGAAGTAGGAATTGAATATGAAGAATTTATATTAAATGAAAACATAGAAATGGACGAACTATTAAATGTAATAGAAACATTAAATAATAGAAAAGATATACATGGAATATTATTACAAAGTCCAATACCAAAACATTTAGATATATACAAAGCATTTGAAACAATAGATTATAAAAAAGATGTAGATGGTTTTCATCCAATAAATATAGGAATGTTAGCATTAAACAAAGAAACATTTATATCATGTACACCATATGGAGTAATGAAAATGTTAGAAGAATATAAAATAGAATTACATGGTGCAAATGTAGTAATTTTAGGAAGAAGTAATATAGTAGGAAAACCTTTAGCACAGTGCTTATTAAATAAAGATGCAACAGTAACAATATGTCATTCAAAAACAAAAAATATAGAAGAAATAACAAAACAAGCAGACATATTAATTTCAGCAATAGGAAAACCAAAATTTGTAACAGCAAATATGGTAAAAGAAAATGCAGTAGTAATAGATGTAGGAATAAATAGACTAGAAACAGGCCTAGTAGGAGATGTAGACTTTGAAGAAGTAGAAAAAAAGACATCATACATAACTCCAGTACCAGGAGGAGTTGGACCAATGACAATAGCAATGTTACTAAATAATGTAGTAATAGCAGCTAAGAATTTAGAAGAAAAATAATATAAATTAAATAAAGGGGCATATCAAAAAATGATAGGCTCTTTTTGTTTGTAAGTAATAAGAAATCACATTGTAGTGGTGAAATTTTGGGTGATATATATAACAATATACTAAAAAAATCAGGTTAAAATTAAAAATAATAAATAACTATAAAAAATTAATTACAAAAGAAATAAGATACTTTATACTCAAAAAAATAAATATAAACAAAAAAGAATATATAAAGATAAAGAGTACATAAGAAATAACCATATAAATTAGAAAAAAATAAATATAAAAAAGGAAGGTAAATTTATAATGACAGAAATACAATACTGGATATGGCTTTCAAGAATAGAAAAACTAGGAAGTATAAAATTACAAAGATTATTAGAAAAATATAAAACACCAGAAAATATTTGGAAAGCAAAAGAAGAAGATTTATTACAAATAGAAGGAATAGGAAAAGGAATAGTAAAACAAATTTTAAATAATGAATATAGAATTAATTTAGGAAGATACGAAAAATATATGAAAGAAAATAATATAGAATTAATTCATATATATGATAAATACTATCCGCAAGAATTAAATAAAATATATGATAAGCCAATAATTTTGTATGTTAAAGGAAATAAAGAAATATTAAATCAATTTAAACTAGCAATAATAGGGTGTAGAGAACATACAAAATATGGAGAAATTGTAGCAAAAAGATTATCATATGAAATAGCTAAAAATAAAATTGTAACAGTAAGTGGTCTAGCAAAAGGAATAGATAGCATATCTCATACAGAAACATTAAGAGCAAATGGAAAAACAATAGCGATAATAGGAAGTGGAATAGACAATATATATCCAGCAGAAAATACTAAACTTGCAGATGAAATAATAAAAAAAGGTGGAGTAATTGTATCAGAATATGTTATAGGAACAAAACCACAAAAAATGAATTTCCCAGCAAGAAACAGAATAATAAGTGGGCTATCAAATGGAGTAGTAGTAATAGAAGCCAAGAAGAAAAGTGGAACAATGATAACAGTAGACTTTGCCTTAGAACAAGGAAAGGAAGTATTTGCAGTTCCTCGGAAATATATTAAGCAAAAATTCAGAAGGAACAAATGAATTAATAAAACAAGGAGCAAAACTAGTAACAAATATACAAGATATTTTAGAAGAATTTTAATTATGTTTTTGCATTTTTAAATTAATACTAGTAATTACCATAAATAATTTGCAAATTTATGTAAAATATGGTATAATAATAAAAGCAGAATAATTTGAAACTTAATGAGACATTAAAACAAAACTCGTTAAGTAACTCTAAGTAATACAAGGAGGAAAGCATATGGCATCAATGAATGGCAACTTTAAAAAACTCATGGAAAGATTGGCAAAAATACTTAAAGGAAACTCTGAATTCATGAAAAAGTATGGAAACAGAGTTGTAGAGGATGAAGAATCTTTTACAAGCCATAAAACAATTGCTGACGAACATATAAAATATGTTTGCGATCAGGCAAAAGAGCAACAGATAAATACAGCAGAAATTTATCTCTCAACACTCCAGGATGGAAAAAAATTAACAGAAGAGGATATTGAACAATATGCTCTTCGGGAGAACCTTATGATAACTGGTAAATGTTATGAGGGAGAAAAAGCAATAGCTGTAAGGCTGTATGTTGGAAAAGTTGAAATGGATTAGGCAAAATAATTATCCATCTCAAAAGGACTTTACTCAAGAATTTGAGTAAAGTCCTTTTTATATTATACAAATATACTTGTAAAATTGTAAAGGTTATAGTAAAATTCAAATATATAAAATTTATATTATAAAAAATGGAGAAGCATATGAAAAATATAGTTTTAGAAAAAAATACAAATCAAATTATTAAAGATAAAATACCAAAATATAAAAAACAAAAAAATATAGAACTATATAAATCGTACAGAGTATTTTCGTATGATTTATTATTTTACTATGCAATAATATATTTGTTTTTAACCATAGAAAAAGGAATAACAGCAACACAAGTGCTACAGTTTGACGCATTCTACATATTTTTTAAGTTTTTAGTACAAATACCTTCAACAATATTAATACAAAAAGTAGGAAAACGAAAAAGTATAATAATAGCAAATTTTATAGTAGTAATACATGTACTTATTATAATTTTTGCCACAAATTTTACCTGGCTTTTAATTTCACAATTATTATGTGCAATAGGTTTTGTTATAAAAGCTACTTGTGAAACAGACTTATTATATGACTCAATAGAAATACGGAGAAAAAAGAGGTGCTATATTTGCTAAAATAGATGGGAAAGCAACAGCTAATCATTATTATATAGAAGCAGTCACAGCAGTTATATCAGGATTTCTATTTGTAGTAAACGCATATATACCAATGATATTATGCTTTTTAACATTACTTAGAGTAGCAATAATTTCTACAAAATTTGAAGATATACAAGAGAAACTTCCAGAATGTAAGATAAGTGAAGAATTTAAACATTTAAAATATTCATTCAGAAATATATTAAAATCAAAACGTTTAAAAAGCTTATTAATATTTAATAGTTTAATGGTTGCAATTATAAAAATTCTGCAGAATTTACGAAATACAGTACTTTTAGAAGTAAGAATGCCAGAACAATACTTTGGAGTAATATTCGCATTTTTAGGTATAATATCGGGCATAGCCACTAAAAACCAAGATAAAATACATAAAAAATACAAAAATAGAACACTTACATTTTTAGCAGTTCCTACTACTATTTCATGTTTATTTATAGGAATACTACTAATGTTTAAGTTAGACACTAAAATATCTATACCAATTATATTAATATTGTTTGCTTTGCAATATATTATGAAAGGTCCATACTATGTATTAATAAAAAGATACTTTAATAATTTTACAAATAGCGAAAAAAGGATAAAAATAGCTACTGTAAATAATTTAGTTGAAAATCTAATAGCATCAATATTAATATTTGGAACATCTTTTATATTAAATATTATACCTGCAAATTATACACTAATAATAGTAGGAACAATATTTAGTATTTCAATGATTCTGTTATTAAATTATATGAAAAGTACAGTAGGTTTAAGAATGGAACAATATGGGAAAAAAGAAATTTTATAAAACGTTTGACAAATGCAGAAAGTTAATAGATAATATATAAGGAAAAAAAGAAAACAAAAGTATAAGTTTTAAAATCACGAAGGAGGAAATTAAATAATGTATGTATTTAATAAAATAACTGTAAATCCACAATTACCAAAAAGAATAGAAAAATTAAGTGAAATAGCAAATAACTTATGGTGGTCATGGAATACAGAATTTTTAAGATTGTTTAAAAAGATAGATTCTGATTTGTGGGAGATGGCAAACAAAAACCCAGTTAAATTTTTAAAAAATGTATCACAAGAAAAGTTAGAGAATGTAAGTAATAATGGGTCATTTTTGCGTGAATATGATAAAATAGTAGAAAATTTTGAAAACTATATTAATAGTAAAAATACATGGTTCTCTAAGAAATATTCTGAAAATACAGAAGACTTAATAGCATATTTCTCAGCAGAATATGGGCTTGATCAAATACTTCCAATATATTCAGGAGGACTTGGAATTTTATCAGGTGACCATTTAAAATCTGCAAGTGATCTAGGTTTGCCACTAGTTGCAGTAGGTTTATTATATAAAAATGGATATTTTCATCAAAAAATAAATGGATATGGTGATCAAGAAACAGAATATAAAAACATAGATATAGATAATTTACCAATAACAAAAGTAAAAGATGAAGAAGGAAATGATTTAATAATATATGTGAAATTTCCAAAAAGAAGATTATATCTAAAAGTATGGCAAGTAAATGTAGGTAGAGTAAAACTATATTTAATGGATTCAGATATAGAAGAAAACCATGAAGAATATAGAAATATAACAACTACACTTTATGGTGGGGACCAAGAAATGAGAATTTCACAAGAGATAGTTCTTGGAATGGCAGGAGTACAATTATTAAAAAAATTAGGGCTAAATCCAACAGTGTACCATATGAATGAAGGGCATTCATCATTCTTAATATTAGAATTAATAAAAAATGTAATAAAAGAAAAAGAATTATCTTTTGAAATAGCAAAAGACATAGTTTCATCAAAAACAGTATTTACAACACATACACCAGTACCAGCAGGTAATGACATATTCCCATTAGACTTAGTAGAAAAATACTTTGAAGATTATTGGAAAAGATTTGGAATATCAAAAGAAGAATTTATGCAAATGGGCATGAAACCAAATCCAGAACCAAATTCAGGCTTTAATATGGGAATATTAGCACTAAAAATATCTGGAAAGAAAAATGGAGTTAGTAAACTGCATGGAGCAGTATCAAGAGAACTATTTGCAGAAGTATGGCCAGAAATATCACCAGATGAATCACCAATTACACATGTAACAAATGGAATACATACATGTAGTTGGCTTGCACCAAACTTAAAAGAATTATATAATGAATACTTAATGCCATATTGGCAAGATAATATTTATAAAAATGAAACTTGGGAAAAAATAAATTCTATTCCAGATGAAAAACTTTGGAATGTACATATGCAAAGAAAACAAAAATTAATGGAAGTTGTAAAAAGTAATATTACAGCAAGATTAAGAAGAGCAGGCTTTCCATATGAAGAGATAAATGATATAACATCAAAACTAAATCCAAATGCATTAACAATAGGTTTTGCTAGAAGATTTGCAACATATAAAAGAGCAACATTATTATTTAGAGACTTAGAGAGAATAACAGGAATATTAAATAATAATGATAAACCAGTACAAATAATAATAGCAGGAAAAGCACATCCAAAAGATAAAGAAGGACAAGACCTAATAAAATATATTCATGAAATATCAATGAAGCCACAATTTAGAGGTAAAATATTCTTGCTAGAAAACTATAATATGGAAATGTCAAGGTACCTAATAAGTGGAGTAGATGTATGGCTTAACACACCAAGAAGACCAATGGAAGCATCAGGAACAAGTGGACAAAAAGCAGCTGTGAATGGAGTAATAAACTTTAGTATATTAGATGGATGGTGGGCAGAAGGATATAACCAAAAAAATGGCTGGGCAATTGGAACAAATAAAGAATATAATAATTATGAAATTCAAGACAATGAAGATAGTGAGAGTATATATAATACATTAGAAAATAAAATTATTCCAGTATATTATGATAAAAATAAAAAAGGAATATCTACCAAATGGATAGAAATAATGAAAAACTCTATAATTTCATCAGGAGGAGAATATAGTACATCAAGAATGTTAGTAGATTATACAAACAAATTATATATGCCACTTGTAAACTTATATAACATTTATTATACAGACCTAACAGAAGTGGGAGGATTTAATGAATGGAAAAGGGAAATGTATAGAAACTGGAACAATATAACAATAAGTGAACAAAATAATATGAATAACATATCTATAGATGCAGGAAATTGTATAACAGTAAACTGTGAAGTACATTTGCCACATATATTGCCAGAAAATGTAGAAGTACAAGTATATTATGGAAGAATAAAGGATAATGGAGTAGTAGAGAAAATAGCAGTAATTCCAATGGAAATGTATGAAGAAAATGAAGAAGAGAAAAAATATTATTATACAGCAGAAATAGAACTAACAACAGGAGGAAACTATGGATATACATTTAGAGTAATGCCAAAACATGAAATGTTATTAGATACAGAAAATCTTAATTTGGTAAAATGGATAGAAAAATAATATAAACGAAAAATTATTTTAATATAAAATAAAATATTACCCTCTCAAAAATTTTTGAGAGGGTAATACTTTATTCTTCTTTTATGCGAGTTATTTCAAAATTAGCTGTTCCTTTAGAACAATATCGTATTATTTTGTGAACATTAAAATTAAAACCAAATTCACCATTTAAAACATTTTTAAGATTAGGTGAAATAGAAAAATGTATATCACAAAGCTTAAATTGATCTGGAAGATGGCCAGGCTTATCTTCATTGTTAAAAGCAATAATCAATAATTGGTCAAGAATATCTTTATAAATTTCATATTTTCCAGAAGCCCTAGCATCATCCCGCAGCTTTTCAAGAGTAGAATAAATAGGAACATCAACGTTAACTCCCATAATACTATACCTCCATAAAACAAATTTAAGTTACAATAATAATATAACATAAAATATAACAAAAATCAACAAAAAAAGCTCAATCTATTGAAACAAAAATATATTAGTGATATAATAACCAAGTTAATAAGAGAAGAATATAGTAAAGTAGGAGGAATAATTATGAGAAAAACAAAAATAGTATGTACAATAGGGCCAGCAACTGAAAGCAAAGAAATGCTAAAAAAAATGATGCTTGCAGGAATGAATGTAGCAAGAATAAACTTTTCACATGGAGGGTATGAAGAAAATAAAGAAAAAATAGAAAATGTAAAAAGAGTAAGAGAAGAATTAAACTTACCAGTAGCACTTATGCTAGATACAAAAGGTCCAGAAATAAGAACAGGAGTATTAGAAACAGGAAACGAGAAAGTATGTATAAATGAAGGAGACACATTCACATTTATTAATGATGAAATAATAGGAAATGAAACGAAAACATCAATAAGCTACAAAGACCTATATAAAGATGTAAAAGTAGGTAGCAAAATTTTAGTAGATGATGGAGCAGTAGAATTTGAAATAAAAGAGATAGTAGGAAAAGACATTGTATGTAAAGCACTAAATACAGCAAAACTAGGAAGTAGAAAAACAGTAAATGTACCAGGACTAAAACTAAACTTACCAGCATTATCTGAAAAAGATATAATAGACATAACAAATGGAATAAAAGCAGACTTCGACTATATAGCAGCATCATTTGTAAGAAGAGCAACAGACGTTCAAGAAATAAAAGACCTATTAAAGGCAAATGGAGGAGAAAACATAAAAATAATATCAAAAATAGAAAGTCAAGAAGGAATAGATAACTTTGAAGAAATACTAAAAATATCAGATGGAATAATGGTAGCAAGAGGAGATATGGGAGTAGAAATACCAATGGAACAAGTGCCAATAGTCCAAAAACAATTCATAAAAAGATGTACAGAAGAAGGAAAACCAGTAATAACAGCAACACAAATGTTAGAATCAATGGTATCAAACCCAAGAGCAACAAGAGCAGAAGTAAGTGATGTAGCAAATGCAATATTTGATGTAACAGGAGCAATAATGCTATCAGGAGAAAGTGCAATGGGAAAATATCCAACAGAATGTGTAAATACAATGTGTAAAATAGCAAAATCAGTAGAACCAAACATAAACTACTGGAAAAGAATAATAAGAAGAGAAGAAGACCGTTCAAGCGTAAACTACGAATTCAACCTATGCCATAGCATATCAAACACAGCAAGAGACATGAAAGCAGGAGCAATATTTGCATACACACAAACAGGAGATACACCAAGAATGGTAGCAAGTTTCCTACCAGAATGTCCAATATATGCAGTAACAACAAACCAAAAAACATATGAGCAACTATCACTAGTATGGAATGTAATACCAATACTAATAAAAGACAAAGAAAAGCCAAACGACGTAATAGAAGCAGGAATAGAAAAAGCAAAAGAACAAGGCTATGTACAAACAGGAGACATAGTAGTAATAGCAGGAGGAGCTTCAATACTATCAATGCATAGTGAAAACAGTGAAACAATGAATAGAACAATAGGAGGAGTCCTAAAAATTTAATGGAAATTTTAGGGACGGGGCAAAAAAATTCCAAACTGTGGATAACTTTAAAATTGAGCATGATTAAAAAAGAAAAAAGAGGGAATTTTAACATTCCTTCTTTTTGGAAATTTTAGGGACGGGGCAAAAAATTTCCAAATTGTGGATAAGTTAGTTAATTTCCAAAAAATGTTATAAAAATAATAAAAATTTTCAAAAAACTATTGAAAAAAATAATAAAACTTGATAATATACATTATGTTAATAAAATTGTTTCAAAGGAGATTTATGCCAAGAATATCAAGAAAAACTTTTAAATCTGGATTTTTTCATATTATAATACAAGGATTGAATAAAGAATATATATTTAATAAAAATGAAAATAAAGAAAAATACTTATATTTAATGAAAAAATATTATCCAAAATATAAAATAAAAATAGTATCATATACTTTAATGGATAATCATGCACATTTTATAATATATTCAGAGAATATTGAAAATATTTCAGCATATATGCATAAGATAAATTTTATATATGCTATAGATTACAATA
>CAMXOP010000056.1 GCA_947245665.1 uncultured Clostridiaceae bacterium | reverse complement strand
AATAATAAAATTAATAATTTAATATTAATAAATTCAGAATCTAATAATAATAAAATTAATAATTTAATATTAATAAAATTCAGAATCTAATAATAATAAAATTAATAATTTAATATTAATAAATTCAGAATCTAATAATAATAAAACTAATAAATTTTAGAACAATAGTATTATTAACTATAGAGTAGCGCGAAGGAGGTTTGATTTATTTTTTTTAAATTGATTTTCCGTTAAGGCGGTGGGGACCGCTTACTCTAAGTTAAATATGTAGTGAAATGCAATGTAACGAAATATTTTACTTAGAGTTAGTGGGAGGGTAGAAAATCAATTTAAAAAAAATAAATCAAACCTCCTGGGAGCGGCTAATTTAACACATTACTTATTAATAACCATGCTGACAAGCAATGCTGACTCCCTACAATTTCAACTTAAAATAGTATAAAAAAAGGCATAATTCGGTAAATCTAACGGGTAGCACTTACCGATTAAGCCCCTACATTTTCATTATTATATTACATATAATATTCCTAATACTATTGCTAATACTACAAATACTACTCCTAATGTTATTGTTAATCTCTTTAATCTTCCCTCTTTTGTTCTTCCTTTATTTTTTTCATAAAAATTATTTGTTGAAGAACCTGTAATTGTTCCTGAGGCTCCATCATTATCTTTTGTTTGCATTGTAGCTACAATTATTAATGCAATACAAACTATTAAATATATCACTAATACTATATTTCTCACTATTTCCATTTTTTATACACTCTCCTTAGTTTTTATCTTAACTTATGCTATTCTAACATATATATTTTCAAATTGCAATTAGTTTTTCAAAAATTTTTTAGCCAAAATTTGCTTTTTATAATTAAATCTCTTATAATTATAAAAGATTTATAGAAATGTAATAAATATTAAATAAAAGAAAGGTTAAATTAATAATTTATGCAAGTTTTGAATGTTGAAGAAAAATATGATAATAAAAAATTAAGTAGTTATTTGTTAAGTATATTCCCTTTATTAAAGAGAGGTACTCTATTTAAAGCTTTGAGAAAAAAGGATATTAGAGTTAATAATGTTAGAGTTAGTAAAGATATAGAAGTTCACACTGGAGATGAAATAAAGGTGTTTATTACAGATGAACTTTTATGTGTAAATAATTTTACTCTTGATATTGTTTTTGAAGATGATAATATTCTTGTAGTTAACAAACCAACTGGTATTGAGGTTACAAATAATGATAATAATGAGGTTTCATTAACTTCTCTATGTAATGATTATATAAAAGGATTTATTGAGCCATGCCATAGATTAGATAGAAATACTACTGGTCTTGTTTTATTTGCTAAAAATAAAGAAGCATTAGATATTTTACTTGATAAATTTAAAAACAAAGAAATTGAAAAGCACTATATTGCAAATGTATATGGAATTCCTAAGAAAAAGAAGGAGAGACTTGAAGCATATTTGTTTAAAGATAATAAAAAATCTTTAGTTTATATTTCAGATGAACCTAAAAAAGGCTATCAAAAAATTATTACTTCATATAAAATAGTAAGTGAAAACAAAGAAAATAATACTTCTATTTTAGATATAAACTTAGAAACTGGTAGAACCCATCAAATACGTGCCCATTTAGCTCATATAGGTTACCCAATTATTGGTGATGGTAAGTATGGAAGAAATGATATTAATAAGAAATTTCATCAGTATACACAACTACTTAATAGTTATTCTATTAAATTTAATTTTAATAGTTATAGTGGTGCTCTTGAATATCTTAATGGTAAACATTTTTCAATTTAAGAATGAACTAAAATATAAAATTTTATTTATTATTTTAGTTAAAGTTGAAACAAAAAGAGAATATTTTTAGCTACTAGCTTGGTAGGTAAAATGTTCTCTTTTTTATATTCTTAGGGAAGTCATCCATGATAGTTAAGTTAGCTGTTCGAATGTTAGTGAGTTACAGCTAACTTATGCGTACTCTTCGTATTTTTTAATTCATTCAAATTTAAAAATTCTACTCTAATACTTCGCCTACATAAATTTCATTTCCTCTTAAGAAATCACCTATTGGCATTCTTTTAGCATTTTCTCCTTGAATCTCTTTTACTTCTATTATTCCTTCTTTTGCCTTAATAAATAATCCTTTTTTATCATTTGCAAATAGTATTGTTCCTTCCATTACATCTTTTAGTTTAAATAAATATTCTTCTAATTCTGGAAATTTTTCTACTAGTTCTTCTTCTTTTTTTACTTTTACCTTCCATAGTTTTAGTTTTTTTCCATTAAAAAATGTATATGCTCCCATAATTGGGTTTAAACCTCTTACTAAATTATGAATTTGATTTGCTGTATTTTCTTCCCAATTAATTCTGGCCATTTCCTTATCTAGCATTGGTGCTAAAGTAAAATCTTCACCTTGTTTTGTTCGAGGTGGATTTCCACTTTCTATTTGTTTTACAGTTTCTATTAAAAGCTCTCCACCCATTTTTGAAAGTCTGTTCCATAATTCGCCTGTTGTTTCATCTCCACCTATTTCAGTTTCTTTAGTTAAAATAATATCTCCTGTATCCATTCCTATATCCATATACATTGTTGTAACACCTGTTATTTTCTCTCCATTTATTACTGCCCATTGTATTGGTGCTGCTCCCCTATATTTAGGTAGTAATGATGCGTGAACATTTATACAGCCATGTTTAGGAATTTCTAGTATTTCTTTAGGAAGAATTTTACCATAGGCAACTACCACTATCAAATCTGGATTTAAGTTTTTAATTTCATTTATAAATTCTTCATTTTTTCTTACTTTTTCAGGTTGATATACTTTCAAACCTTTTTCTAAAGCATATTCTTTTACTGGACTTGCTACCATTCTCATTCCTCTACCTTTTGGTTTATCTGGGTTTGTAACAACTCCAATTATCTCATATTTTGCTTCATATAAACTTTTTAAAGATTCCATAGCGAAATCTGGTGTTCCCATAAATAAAATTTTCATATTTATTTCCTTTCTTTTTTAATTGTATGCGCAAATATTTTCTTAGCTCTTCAAGCGATAGCAAGTTAGAAATAAGTTATGCGTTAGTCAGTCGTCCGCTATTGAAAGAAATTATCATTGGTTTTATACAATTTATTGACATTTTACATAAAATACTTTATAATGATTTCAACATATATTTAATATAAGGAGGACATGTTTATGCATAAAAGATTATTTCGGCTATTTATTTCAACCTTCTTACTATCTGTTACAGTTTTAGTAGGTGGATGTGGTGCTTCTAAGTCGCAAGTAGTATATGATCCTGTTTCAGCAGATTATTTGCCTCAAACAGAGGATAGTGTAAATACTTCAAATAGTACTTACTCAAATTCAACAAATAGATTTTCTGCTAAAAGAGTTACAATTGATAATTTTACTGAAAAGGCTTATATAATTACAGATACTATGACTGGAGTTCAGTATTTATATATTTATGCTTCAGAGGGATTATATGAAGGAGGGCCTACAATTACTGTAATTGAAGCTGATTGTAATTAATTTCATTTTTAAGCAACTTGGATTTGTTCCGAGTTGCTTACTTTTTTATTGTTCTTTTGGTTCTACATATTCTAAAGTCCCTGGTATCATTTTTTCAATAAATGTTATTCCATTTAAATGGTCTATTTCATGTGATAGCGCTTGTGCTAGCAAGTCTTTTCCTTTTATTTTTATTTTTTCTCCATTTTCGTTTAGTGCTTCTACTACTACCTCAGCTGGTCTTATCATTTTTGCATATTTATTTGGAAAACTTAGGCATCCTTCTTCTACTTCTTGCTCTCCTTTTTCTTTTATTATTACTGGATTTATTAATTTTATTGGGCCTTTTTCATCGTATAGGTCTATTACAATGATTCTTTTTAGTATTCCTACTTGTACTGCTGCTAAGCCTACTCCATTATATTTGTGCATTGTTTCTACCATATCTTCTAGTAGTTGTATTATTTTTTCATCTATCTGTTCTACTTCTCTTGATTTCTTTTTTAGTATTTCGTCTCCTTCTTCTCTTATTTGCCTAATTGCCATCTATTTGTTCCTCCTTGCTTTTTTACTTTTTATTTTTTCTTTTTAGTTTACACTATTTAGGACAGTTCTTAATCTATCCAGATTATTTTATTTTTTTCTTGTAGTTCTTCTCTATCTTGTTTCTAACTACGAACCATCCTAAAAGCTACTCCTCTACTCCCCTATTACATCATATTGTTTGGGTTTAAATCTACAGATATTCTTGTATTAGTGTTTTTTGTTTGGTTATAGCCTTCATTTAGCGCATCTTGTAGTAGTTCATTTATTTTGTCGTTGTAGATGCATTTTATTATTATTCTCCATCTGTATTTGTTTTTTATTTTGTCTATTGGTGCTGGTAGTGGTTTGTATAGTAATAAGCCTATTTTTTCGTTTATTATTCTTATTTTTATATATTCATGAAGCTTTTCTGCTATTGTGATTACATTTTTTTCGTTTTGTCCACTAATTCCAATTACTATTATATCGCAGAATGGTGGATATTTCAACTGTTTTCTTAAGTCTATTTCTATGTTATAAAAATTTTTATAATCTTGCTTTGAGGCATATTCTATTGCTAGGCTATCTGGGTTGTATGTTTGTACTATTACTTTTCCTGGTAAGTCCTCTCTTCCCGCTCTTCCTGCTACTTGTGTTAGTATTTGGAATGTCCTTTCGTTTGCTCTATAATCTTCTATGTTTAGTGAGCTATCTGCTGCCATTACTCCTACTAATGTTACATTTGGAAAGTGATGGCCTTTTACTATCATTTGTGTTCCTATTAGAATGTCTATATTCTCTTCTCTAAATTTATTTAATATTTGTTCATGTGAATTTTTCTTTGTTACTGTGTCTATATCCATTCTTATGGTTGATGCTTTTGGAAATATTCTATGTATTTCTTCTTCTAATTTTTGTGTTCCTGTTCCAAAGTATTTTATATTTTTACTATTACATTCTGGGCATATATTTACTCTTTTTTCTTCATAACCACAATAATGGCATTTTAGTTTATCTTTTTTCAAGTGATATGTCATTGTTATATTACAATTTTTACATTTTATAGTATGTCCACAATCTCTACACATTATAAATGTTGAGTATCCTCTCCTATTTAAAAATAGAATTGTTTGATGTTTATTTTTTAAATTTTCTTCAATCTCTTCATACAATTTTGTGCTTATCATTGACCTATTCCCATTTGCTAGTTCTTCTCTTAAATCTACTATTTGTATTTTTGGAAGGCTTGATGAATTTGCTCTTTTTGTTAGCTCTATAAGTTCTATTTTTCCATTTAAAGCTTTAGTGTAACTTTTCATATCTGGCGTTGCACTACCTAATACTAATGGACAATAGCTCTGTTTTGCTAAATAACTTGCTACCTCTTTCGCATCATACCTAGGTGAGCCTTCTGACTTGTATGAGCTGTCGTGTTCTTCATCTATAATTATTAAACCTAAGTCATGAATAGGTGCAAATATTGCTGAACGTGCTCCTATTATTATTTTTGCTTTGCCTTCATTTATTTTATTCCATTCATCATAGCGTTCCCCTAAAGATAATTTGCTATGTAATACTGCTATTTTTTCTTCTCCAAATCTTGATATAAACCTATTTACCATTTGTGGTGTTAGTGATATTTCTGGAACTAGTACTATACTACTTCTACCTTCTTTATATACCTTTTCTATTAACTGCAAATATATTTCTGTTTTTCCGTGAGCCTGTTATTCCAAATATTAAAAATTCTGAATTCATTTTATCATCTATTGATTCTTCTATTTTTTCGTAAGCATTTTGTTGTTCTTCTGTAAGTTTTAGTTTATTTGATGATTTTACTTCTTTATTTATAAAAGGATTTCTTGGGGTTTGCTTTTCATATATTTCTATATATCCATTTTTTTCTAAAGTTTTCATTATAGCTTTAGAAACTTCTGTAAATTGTTCTAAATCAGATATGTATATATCATCATTATTAATGAGAAAACGTAATACTCTAATTTGTTTTTCTGATTTTATTTTGCCTGTTTCTATTTCAAACTCAATTTCATCTTTTTCCTTTTTTAGAATTACAAAATTACCTGTTTTCTCTTTTATTCTTTTTTCTATATTTTTTGTTTTAGTTCCTGGTGGTAGCATTAATTTTATACTTTCTGACAAATTACAGAAATATCTTTTTGCTATCCATTTTGCAAGTTCTACCTTGTTTTCATCTAAAGTACTCTCTTTGCCAATTTTTGCAATATCTTTTGTTTTATATTCTGTTGTTTCTTTAAAATTAACAATAAATCCTTCTTCTAATCTTTTCATATTCCCAAAAGGAACTAGCACTCTACTTCCTATTTTTATATCATTTTTCATTTCATCTGGTACATTATAATCAAATGTTCTATCTAATTGTTTTGCACTATTATTTATTATAACTTCTGCTATCAAAAGTAGTAGCCCCCTTTCAAAATATTTTCCTCTATGCTAGTATATCAAAAAATAAAAAAATATCAAGCTAGACTTGATTAAAATTGTAAATTTGACTTTTTTCTCATTTTATGTTAATATATATTTATAATAGTTTATTGCATATGGAGGAAAACAACATGATGAATGAAATCGCAACAAATAATGGAAATTGGAAAATCTACGGAATTTATTTTATTCAAACAGATGCAACTTACGGTATTTTGAAGGAGGCTATTGAGACTGGCAGCTTACAGCAGTCACACCTTCAGCAGGTAACCGGCTGTCGCAATCCCATTATTGTGGACGAATCCAAAAAAGAGATTTATTTCTATTAAATGGAAAAGGAGAGGAAAGCTTATTTAGTTTCCTCTCCTCCTCCTTTTTATAGGCATTTTTACATATCTTTTAATAAATCTTTCCCATTTTTAATATAATCCCAGCCTGAAAAAATTGTTGCTATTACAGATATTGTCATTATTATTGTTGTAATTAAATTTAGTACAAAATTAAATCCTGTTAATTCTCCTTTAAATATTGCTCCATATTTGTTTATATCTATAAAAGCTAATATTATAGCTATCATTTGTGTTACTGTTTTTAATTTTCCCCATATACTTGCTGCTATTACATTACCATTACTTTGTACCGCTACTAATCTATATCCTGAAACTATAAATTCTCTAAATACCACTATTGATGGTATCCATGCTGGAAGTCTTCCCATTTCTACTAGTATTATCATTGCTGTAACAACTAATACTTTATCTGCTATTGGGTCTAGAAATTTACCAAATGTTGTTATTTGATTTCTAGAGCGTGCTATGTATCCATCTAATTTATCTGTTATTGATGCTATTATAAATATTGCATCTAATAAAATACATGTAACTGGTATATTTAAAACTTCTCCTTGTATTCCGAAAAATGGTATTATTATCATAATTGGTACCAATACTATTCTAAATATTGTTAATTTATTTGCTAAATTCATATATATCCCTCCATTATTTTTATATGCTAATTATATAATTACATTCATAAAAAAGCAATATATTACAAAATATTTTTCTGCACGTTAGGGACGGTCCTTTTCGTTCCGAATTCGGAACGAAAAGGACCGTCCCTAACGTGCTTTTTGCACAACATCTACTATGTCAGCGATGTATTCACCAATTACTGGGATATTTAAAGTTACTAGTTTTCTTAGTAGCAGTATTAGTATAGCTGTTATTATTGTTACTCCTATACCTATTCCTATTCCTCTTGATATACCTGCTAATAAGTTTCTTATTAACAGCTCTTTTCGATTTCCCATTAGTGTTGTTATTTCTAATATATTACTTTTTAATAAAGATTCATTTAGTTCATCTATTTTTTTTAATAATATATTTTCTTTTTTCTTTTTTCCAAACATTATAAATCTCCTATTAATTCTTAACTTTTTATGTTTCCTATGCAGCAAAAAAACACCTTTTTATTAGGGTGCTTTTTTTTCGTATTTATATACCATTTACTATTTCATTTGCTATATTTTGCATTATACTATTTGTTTCATTTACTTGTTCATTCGCTTTTTTTGCATTTTCTTCTTCTACTAATATTTCTAGTTTTTCTATTAAGTCTTGCAATTTTTTTACATCTTTTCCCATCATTTCCCAATCATTACTTTCGTTTGAAGTAGTTAGGTTTTTGTTTGCTCTTATTATTGTTTCTAATAGGTCTTCTATTGTATCTGTATTTTCTATTTGTATATCTACTGCATATTTTGATACTAAGTTTGTTAATGCATCTTTTAAGTTATTTCCTATTGCTACCTTTGTTCCTGATGCTACTACTACTTTTTTTAGTGTTGGAAGTGAATTTTTTTCATTTATATATTGTGTATATATTGGTTCTACATATAATAGTGTATCATTTAATGGTACTACTATAATATTTTTTGTTATTTTTGTTCCTGCTACATTTAATGTTTGTATTTCTTTTTGTATTGTTTCATCTTCTTCTAATTTAGTATCTAATTGCATTGGTCCTAATACATTGCTATTTGCTTGATACTTATATATTTTTAGGTTTGAATTTCCTTCTGTATCACAAGTTCCTACTATATATGATATTAGGCTTTGTTTTCCATATAATGTATATGGTAGTATTAGACCTAATTCTTCTTTTTCTTTGTCTACTGTTTTTACTGTTGTATAATATGGTGACATTTGTGTTCCTGTTTTTGTTACTACTTTTCCTGTATTGTGTGAACCTATATCCCAAATGTCATCTCCACGGTATAATACATCTGGTTGTATATTATGATATCTTGTTATTATATCTGCTTGTATATTATATAAGTATTCTGGATATACAAAATGACTACTTATATCTGATGGTATTTTTTCTTCTAAGTCTACAAATAAATCTGAATAAATATTATAATATGCCATGGCTATTGGATCTGTTCTATCTGTTATATAGAATTTTATTGTTCCATCATAACTATCTACTAATACTTTTATAGAATTTCTTATATAATTTAATTCTAATTTTGTTGTTTGATTTTCTTGCAATATCGTTTTTTGTGAATATGGATAGTTGTTTGATATTGTATATGCATCTAACACCCATACTAATTTTCCTTCATCTGTTATTACCATATATGGATTTTCATCATATTTTAAATATGGCATTGCTACTTGTGCTCTTTTTATTATATTTCTGTTTATTAGTATTTTACTTTCATTGGTTACATTTCCTGAAAATGCAAGTTTTAAATCTCCTTCTTTTATAGCAAGTATTATTCTATCTATAAAGTTTAGGTTTAATCCTGATTTTCCTTTATATTCATTTTCTTCATTTTCGGCATTACTAGAATCTAATACAGGATAGTCAAATTCTAAATTTGAGTTACTTTTTGTAACTACTGTATCATTGGTTTCTAGTCCATAATATATTCGTGGCTCTGTAATTGTTATTGGTTCTACCAATGTATTTTCAAAGTCTTTTTGTATATTATCTAAATTTCCATTTTCTTTTGTTGTTGTTGCTGATGTTATTATTATTCCATATCCATGTGTGTGTTCATATGTTTTACTATTATATGTTCCTGTACTATTTACTATTTCTCTTGGTGATACATATACTAAGCTGTCTTTTCCATTTATTTTATATTTTCCTATTTGTGAAGTTCTATATGAGTAATAGCCTTTTGCAGTTTGTCCATTATTTAAGTCTTTTAAAACTGTTTCTTTATCTGCTATTGCTATATTATTTAATACGTTTCTATATTCTGTAATATCATTTGATGTTATTGTTTCTGCTTCATTTAGGCTTATTTCTTCTATATTCACGCCATAAGCTTCTTTTGTTGCTTTTATATTAGATGATATATATTCTTTTTCTTTGTCATATTCATTAGCATTCACATATATACTTTGAACTCCTACCATAATTATAAATAATGCAACTAAGTATACTGGAACTACTGACATACATATTAACAATTTTTTTGTTTTATCTTGTCTAAATGCTTTTACTCCCATATATACTGATATTATTAATACTATGGCTAAAATTCTATATCCCCATACTTTTATATTTACATTTACAAAACCTGCTCCATATAAAGAGTATGTTGTATTATCATTTTTTAATGTTATAAATTTACTTGTTCCTATATTTTGTGACCATATAAATATTAACCCTGCTAATAATACTGCTAATATTATAATTGATGTTGTTATTTGTTTTATTAGTTTACTGTTTTTTAGAGTTTTTCTATCTACTCCATCAAAAAACATATTAAATGTTATTATATAGTATATTACTTTATATATAAGTAAACCAATAGTTGCTATTATAAAATACCACAGCATTAATTCTATAAATGGCTTTTGAAATACAAAATATCCTATATCTATACCAAATATTGGATCATTTATTCCAAATTGTGCACTATTAAAACATAACATTGCTCTTTTTAGTATAAAGCTTGTTGTTATTGCACTTATAATAGTTGCACCTATAAATGCTATTGTTTTGTTTAAAAATTTTGGCATTTTTTTGTTTTCTTGATCAAAAAATTCTTTTAGTCCTTTTTTTATTCTTGTATTTGTAAAATATATCATTATATATATTAGTACAAAGTTTATTATTAGAGTAACTGCCATGTATTTTATATTTTGCCAATATACACTTAGGTAATTTTCTCCTATTTCTAGCATTTCTAGGTAACTTCCTCTAAACATTACATATGCTATTATTATTGCTACTATAATAAAACTAAGAACTACTAATAGTCTTTTTCTATTTTTAACTTTATTTACTACTTTAGATTTTTTTTGTTTTTCCTCCATATTTTGCGTTTCCTTTCTTATATTTTACTTAATTTACACTAATTTTCTCTTTAGTATTTTTTATTATACATTCTTTTAGTCTATTAATGCATTTACAAAATCTTGTGAGTTAAACTTTTCCATATCTTCTATTCTTTCTCCTACACCTATAAATTTTATTGGCATATTATTCTCTTCTACAATTCCTATTACTACTCCACCTTTGGCTGTTCCATCTAGCTTTGTTAGAATTAATCCTGTAATATCTACTGTTTCTTTAAATGCTTTTACTTGTGAAATTGCATTTTGACCTGTTGTAGCATCTAATACCATTAAAATTTCTTTAGAAGCTTCTGGCATTTCTTTATCGATTACCTTTTTTATTTTCTCTAATTCGTCCATTAAATATTTTTTGTTATGTAATCTTCCTGCTGTATCACATATTAGTATATCAGCATTTTTTTCTTTTGTTATTTTTATTGCATCAAATACTACTGATGCTGGGTCTACTCCTTCTTCTTTTTTTACTATGTCACAACCTGCTCTATTTGCCCATATTTCTAATTGTTCTACTGCTGCTGCTCTAAATGTATCTGCTGCTGCTACAACTACTTTTTTTCCATTTTTTCTTAAATTATTTGCTATTTTTCCTATTGAAGTGGTTTTGCCTACTCCATTTACTCCTACCACTAATATGACAGAGGGTTTTGTATCTAAATTTAAAGCAGAATCTTCTTTATCTAGTATTTCTTGAATTTCCTGCTTTAATGCTTGTTTTACTCCTTGTTCTTCTTTTATATTCTCTTTTTTTATTCTATTTCTTAAGTTTTCCACTATTTTTAATGTTGTTTCTGTTCCGACATCAGACATTATTAATGCTTCTTCTAACTCTTCTAAAAGTTCTTCATCAACTTTTCTAAATCCACTAAAAACATTGTTTATTTTTTCATCAAATGATGTTTTTGTTTTGTTTAATCCTTGTTTTAATTTATCAAAGAAACTCATTATTTTCCTCCTATTTAATGTATACTGTACTTTTCTTTTTATTATTGTTTATACTATAACATAAAATAGAAAAACTATCAACTACTTTTTAGTTGATAGTAATAATCTTTATTCTAAAATGGTTTATTCTTTATTTTTTTCTGTCATAATACGTAGATTCTTCTGGTGGTCCCATAGACTTATACTTTCACTTGGAAAAACATTAGATTTTTTTGGCTCTTCGCTAAATCGAGTGGGTAAGTAGTCAAAACAAAATAAATATAG
>CAMXOP010000055.1 GCA_947245665.1 uncultured Clostridiaceae bacterium | reverse complement strand
TTATTAGTAGAAATGGATGGATTTGATACAGAAGAAACAATAATAGTACTAGCTGCAACAAATAGACCAGAAATGTTAGATAAAGCACTTTTAAGACCAGGAAGGTTTGACAGACAAATAACAATAAATGTACCAGACTTACGTGGAAGAGAAGAAATACTAAAAATTCATAGTAAAGGTAAAAAATTAGCAGAAGGAGTAACATTAAAAGGGATAGCAGAAGATACAGCAGGATTAACAGGAGCAGAACTTGCAAATATCTTAAATGAAGCAGCAATAATAGCAACAATAAATAGACATGAAGCAATAGAAAAAGAAGATATAGAAGAAGCATTCAAAAAAGTGACAGTTGGCCTTCAAAAAACAAGTAGAGTAATATCAGATAAAGACAAAAAATTAACAGCATACCATGAAGCAGGACATGCTATAGTAAGTAGGTATCTAGAAACACAAGAACCTGTAAAAGAAATATCTATAATACCAAGAGGTATGGCAGGTGGTTATACAATGTATAAAACAAATGAAGATAAAAACTATATATCAAAAACAGAAATGGAAGAAAGACTAATAGCATTATTAGGAGGAAGAGCAGCAGAAAAAATAGCTCTAAACGATATTTCAACAGGAGCAAGTAACGACTTAGAAGTAGCAACAAAAATAGCAAAAGATATGGTAACAGTATATGGAATGAGTGATGTAGTAGGAACAATATCAATAAATACAGAAAAAGACCCATATGAATTACAACTATTAGGAGAAAAATATGCAGATGCAATAGGAGCTGAAGTAAAAATACTATTAGATACAGCTTATTTAAAAGCACAAACACTAATATCAAGTCATATGGATAAACTTCATGAAGTAGCACAAACTTTATTAGAAAAAGAAACAATAACAGAGAGTGAATTTGAAAGAATATTTAAATAATAATATAGATATACAACTAAAAATACATTTATATTATAAGAACCTCAAATTATTATATAAAATAATTTGAGGTTTCTTTATTAAAAATTAAAGTAAAAAAACAACTTACTTTTTAAATGAATTACCATAGCAATTTGTAACACGACCATTTGATGTAAAATAACCAACACAAATTGTAGTGCCACCAAAGTCGGCATCTCCTCCAATGTGGAGTTTTTTAGTACGTATTACTTTAGAATTACTATTACCACATATGATGGTAGTTTCAAAACAAGATATATCTTCAGAACAATTATTACCTCCTACTTTGTAGTTTTTGGCATTAATGCTACCAACAGAAGAATTTTCTGAAATAAAAATATCACCAGAAGATAAAATATCTGCCTTACCATCTATACTTTTACAACCTAAAAATTCTACATTAATAGTAGAATCCTTGGCTTTAATATCTATTTCAGAAGCATCAATTTTATCAATGTAAAGGGAACTTCCAAAAATATATACCTGCTCATTTAGACTAGGATTTTTTAAAATTGACAAATTACCTTTAATAGTCAATGTACTATTAATGATAATAAGTTGACCTGTTATTACAAGGTCACCATAGATTGTATAATTCTTCTGATTTATTAAAACCAAAGAAGAATCTAAAGGCCGGTTTCTTAAAGTTTTTTTCATAGGCTAAGCCCTCCTACTTAAATAAAAACTATTTTTAGTTACGTAAGAAATAGTATCATAAAAAAGTATAAAAGTCAACATAAATTAAATAATCAATTTTAAATTTTTTTTATAAAAACTGTTGTAAAAAATAAAAGATATTGGTATACTTATGATAGCAAAATGATAATAATAGTTATAGCAGAAGAAATTTTAAAGGAGGTTCTATTATGGAAGAAGAAAATAAAATAACAAATGAAACTGAGGAAGTAACAATAACAGAAAATGTAGACAACAATGAAATAAAAATAGCTGATGACGTAGTAGCAGTTATTGCTGGTGTTGCAGTATCAGAAGTGCCTGGAGTAGCTGAAATGGCAGGAGGTTTTGCAGGTGGAATTACAGAAGTTTTAAGCGGAAAGAAAAACCTAGCAAAAGGTATAAAAGTAGAAGTAGGAGAAAAAGAAACCAAAATAGATGTAAACATCATAGTAGAATATGGTGTTAGAATACCAGATGTAGCTTTTGAAATTCAAAATAGAGTAAAAAAAGCAGTAGAAACAATGACAGGTTTAACTGTTGTAGAAGTAAATGTTCATGTACAAGGTGTTAGTACAGAAACAGAAGAAACAACATCACAAACAGAAGAATAAAAAACAAGAATAAAATTTTCTAAGTGGCAAAGCCAAATAAGAAAATCTAATTTTTGCATAACTAGATTCTTAATAAATTCACCACTATCGTGAAGACTTACCTAAGAATATAGAAAAGAAACGGGGTACGGAATATCCGTACCCCTACATTAAATAATAAGAAAATAAGGAAGAGCATAAAATTAGTTAAGCCCTTGCTAAATGGAGGTAACAAATGAAAATTATAGATAAAATAGGTCTTATAGTATTCTCAAATTTAATTTTAATATTATCAGTAATAATGTGCTTATTAATATTTGGATGGCTAGATATAGAAAGTGTATATTTTATAGTAAAACTAGCTTTAAATGATGCAATTACAACTAATATATTATTAGTAATATCAGTACTATGTATAATAGTTGCAATAAAATGTATATTCTTTACTTCAGAAGAGAAAAAAATAAATGGAATAAAAGATGGTATATTATTAAAAAATGATGATGGCGAACTTGTAATATCAAAAACAACATTAGAAGAATTAGTTAATAATGTAGTAAAAGGATTTGATAGCGCACAAGATGCTGATAGTAAAATAATAATGGATGAAGAAAAAAACTTAAAAGTATATGTAACATTAAATGTAAAAGAAAATGCAGTAATAAAAGAACTATCTACAAATCTTCAAACAAAAATAAAATCAGCTATAAAGAAAACATCTGATTTAGAAGTAAAAGAGGTTAATATAAGCATAAAGGAATTACAAACAGAAGAAAATCAAACAATAGAATAAAACGTGAGGTGTAAATAAATGGAAGAAATCAAAAAAATTTTAATGAAATATAGAGGTGCTATAATAGGTGGAATAGTAGCATTCTTAATATTACTAACACATCTATATGAATTAATAATAGGAATTATATTAATTTGTTTAGGAATATTTGTAGGGAACTATATTCAACTAAATAAAGAAAAAGTAAAAGAAAGTTTAAAAAAATTTATAGATAAAATGTAAAAAAGGGGAAAAAGATGAACAGATCAGCAATAAGAGAAAATACATTCAAGTTATTATATAGTAAAGAAATACAAAAAGAGATAAATGAAGAACAAATCGAGCTATTCTTAGAAGATAATAATATAAATAAAGAAGAACAAATTGAATATATAAAAAAATGTTTTTATGGTATAAATGAGAACATAGATGAAATTATAGAATTAATAGAAAGAAACTTAAAAGAAAAATGGACAATAGATAGAATTTCTAAGATAGATATTTCTATATTAAAACTTGCAATTTATGAAATGATATATGCGGAAGTACCATATAAAGTAGCTATTAATGAAGCAATAGAACTTGCAAAAAAATATGGTGATGATTCATCAAAATCATTCGTAAATGGAATACTTGCAAGTATAGTAAAACAAAAAAATATTACTTAAATATAGGAGAAAAAAATGCGGGTATAATGCAATAACTGTAAGTGAACTTAATACATATATAAAAGAAAAATTTGAAACAGATGAATTTTTAAATAATGTACAAATAAAAGGTGAAATATCTAACTTCAAACATCATTTCACAGGACATATGTATTTTACTTTAAAAGATGAAAACTCACTAATAAAATGCGTTATGTTTAAAGGATATACTTCAAACTTAAACTTTATTCCAAAAGATGGAATGAAGGTTATCATTTTAGGAACAATTTCTGTTTTTGAAAGAGATGGAGTATATCAAATTTATGCAAAAGCAATGAAGGAAGATGGAGTAGGAGATTTACATTCACAGTATGAAGAACTAAAAGCAAGATTAGAAAAAGAAGGGTTATTTGACATATCACATAAAAAGAAAATACCATTTATGCCAAAATGTATAGGAGTATTAACTTCAAATACAGGAGCTGTAATAAGAGATATAATAAATGTATCAACAAGAAGAAACCCAAACGTATATATAAAACTTTTACCAGTACCAGTACAAGGAGCGGGAGCTGGTGAAAAAATAGCAAAAGCTATAGAACTTATGAATGAGCACAAACTAGCAGATGTAATAATAATAGCAAGAGGGGGAGGTTCGTTAGAAGACCTATGGCCATTCAATGAAGAAATTGTAGCTAGAGCTATTTATAACTCAGAACTTCCAGTTATATCAGCAGTAGGGCATGAAACAGACTTTTCCATAGCAGATTTTGTAAGTGACTTAAGAGCACCAACACCATCAGCAGCAGCAGAGCTTGCAGTTCCTCAAATACAAGATATTGAAGAAAAGTTAAATACATATAAAAAACGTTTAAAAAATTCATTAATAAAAAAATTAGAACTTATGAAATTACGTTATGAAAAATGTATAGCAGGAAAAGCATTTAAAGATCCTATGCAAAAAGTAAATGAACAATATATGATACTTGATAAATTAATAAAAAATATGGAGTATACAATAGTAAATAAAGTAAAAGATGAAAAAACAAGAATGATAAAGGGAATAGCAAAATTAGATACATTAAGTCCGTTAAAAACATTAGCTAGAGGATATACAGTTACTGAAATGCGGAAATAAAATAATAAATAGTTCGAAACAATTAAAAAATGGAGATAAAATAGAATTAACATTTTCAGATGGAAAAAGTAAAGCACAAATAATATAAAATATATATGTTATATTAAAGAAAATACTTCATAAAGAGAGAAAGGACTGAAAAAAATGAAAAAAGAGTTTTGGATTACAATATTAGTAATTGGAATTATAATACTAGGAATAATATGTGCAGTATTATTTGAACAAATGAAAAAAGCTACACATTCAGCAACGTCAAATACAGAAATGAAAAATGAAATTACGAATATAGAACAAAATGACAATTCAAATAATGAAATAAATGAAGAAGATGAACTACAAAATAGTATAATGCAAAATGAAATAGTAGAGAATAATATACAAGAAGAGCAAACAAATACAACACAAGAAAAACCAAAAACAGAAGAGGACAAAGCAATACAAATAGTAAAACAAGATTATAATACAACATCAAATGTAGAATTTTCTATAGAGGGAACTGATGCAAATGGAAATAAAATAGTTACAATAAGAGATCCACAAACAACACAAGCATTAGCATTTTACTTTGTAAATATAACAAATGGAACATTTACCAAAAAAGAAATAAACTAAATATTTATTACAATAGCATAAAATATATTGTGTAGGTAGCGTTATACGCTACCTACACCCAAGAAAATGATAATGAAAATAAAATTTAGATAAACTATATAATGTAAGAACAATGTATTATTTACAAATAAAATAAAATAAAATAAAAAAAGGAAGAGAATTATTATGAAAGAAGAGAATTTTGAAGAAGCTATAGAAAAACTAGAAAATATTGCAAGTGATTTAGAAAAAGGAGATCTAAATTTAGAAGAATCATTAGCGAAATTTGAAGAAGGAATGAAACTATCAAAAAAATGTAATGAAATAATAGAAAAAGCAGAAAAGAAAATAACAATATTATTACAAAAAGATGGTCAATTACAAGAAGAAAACTTTACAACAGAACAATAGAAAAATAAAAGGGGATAAATATGGAATTTTTTACTCAATATAGATATTTAATTATACCAATTACAACATGGTTTTTTATACAACTATTCAAAGTAATATGGGATTTAGTAACAACACATAAATTTAATTTTAAAAGAATAATGGGAGCTGGAGGGATGCCAAGTTCACATTCAGCAGTAGTAATGTCACTTACCACTATGATAGCAAAAGAATATGGTATAACTTCACCAATATTTGCAATGTCACTTGTATTTTCAGCAGTAGTAATGTATGATGCAGCAGGAGTAAGAAGAGCAGCTGGAAAACAAGCAAAAATGTTAAACAAAATAGCAGAAACACCAGGACTAACAGGTTTACAAATGCAAGAAAAACTAGTAGAAGTACTAGGTCATACACCAATGCAGGTAATAGTAGGTGCATCAATAGGAATTATAGTTGGACTAATATTTTAAGCCAATGGAAAGTCAATGGGGACGGAGATTTTTGACCTAAAAAATAAAATAAAAAGTACTACAATTCAGTAGTACTTTTATTGACTCTTCTAATATGAATCCAGCCTAGCAAATAATCGGATTAAAAAAACTGCGTTATTACATAATAGAAGATGTGGGAAAACAATTCCCTATTAAATATATTATAAAACAACTAATAAAAAAGTCAAATATAATTTTGTTATATAACTGTAATATAAAAGTAAATAAAAAGTAATATAATATTCTTAATATTAATGTTATAATATACAAATAGTCTATAAAGGTAAGAATAGAATTTCCTAAGTGGCAAATCCACATAAGAAAATCTAATTCTTCAATAACTATCTTCTAAGGAGAATCACGATTATCGTGGATGGATTTTCCTAAGAATATAAAAAAGGTGAAAAAATATGAATAATGAAGCTGCAAATGAAGAAATAAAAGTAGAGCAAAAAGTAATAAAAGAACAATTTGAAGAAATACTAGAAAAAATAAGAAAAATGTCAGAGGCAATTGAATTGCATAATAATGTAAAAGAAGCTGTATCAAAAAAAGAAGTTGACTATAACTATTTGAGGTATGTAGAAAATTCTTTAGAAGATAGGCTTTTTAATAGTGCAACTATAAATGGAATTATGCCTAAAATATTATTAGAAGTAGTATGTGCAGATTTAGTAAATATAGAAAATTTTGATATTAACAAATTACAAATAGAAAATATAGGTTCACATTTTGAAGAACAAGAAAATTATATAGATAAAATATGTGTATATGATAATAAACTAATAAATGTATTTGGAATTAGTGAAATGCATCCAGATAAAGTAATAAAATATAGTTCAAGAAAATTTAGTAGAGCAGATATGATACAAGCTGTGCAATCACAATATGAAGAAGGACAAAAAGTCAAGTTATATCAATATGATGAATACTATATAGGAGAAGAACAAGAAAGAATAAAAGTATTTTCAGAAAGAAAAATAACAGCACTAATGAAAATAGAAGAGACAATATTTGAAAAAATAAAAACAAAACTATCAAATATATTCGAAAAAAAGAAATGCTACCCTAATTTAGAATTAATATATGATAGTAATCCAAATAGATTAAAAGAGTTTGAACACAGAAGCAAATTTGATGCAAAAAGTAGAATGAGAGTGTTGTTAAATAGAGAAAGAGAAGTAACAAGGGTATAAAAAGTTGTTAATATGAATGAGTATAATAGTATATAATATTAAGAAGGTGCCATTTTAAACTTTAAGGTAATAGTTTAAAATGGCACCTTTTTAGTAGCTCTTATTTACGGAGGAGAAGAGAAAATTATAAAGGAATGATTAAAATAATATTCCAAAAAGAGAACTTCTCCATTCCAAAGTAATAAAGTACTATGAGTTGCTTTCTGTGGCAACTTGATATCTGTAATAATGCCACTTTCCATTATAACATCAATTTCAGGATGTTCATTTAAGAACGAAGCCCAATCCTCGCCAATCCGAATAGCTCTTTCTAAAATAGAAATTTTTCCTTTTTTAGCCATACAAATACCTCCTATATAATTATAATGTTTTTATATTAACATAATTTAATAAAAAATGCAATATATACTTGTAAATAATATGAAAATAGTATATAATATAAATATGAAAAAATATAAGGAGGCATAAATATGCATTTTAAAGAATTTAGAGGACGGAAAACATTAATTCGTAAAGCATTGAAAAGAGATATGGAAGAGTATAAAACACAGATATGTACTCATCATAATTCAATGATGAATTATGACAAAATATCAGAAGACTCAAAATATGAATACTTGGCAATTGAGCGGGAGAATGGAAAGATGATAGGTCTTATAAAAATAGATATGTCTGTGAAAGAGATGTTTATAGAAATTTCTATCCCCAATTATGCATTTAAAATGAGATACGGAACTGAAGCATTACGCCAGTTTATTAAATGCTGCAAGGAAAGAGAACTTTGCGAGGTATTACGTCTGAAGAAAGAAAATACTATTATCGAGAGATACAAGTGTGAAAAACCAGAAGAACTGGAAGAAGATAATGATGTATTTATATTGAAAATTGCATAGAACCACGTACGCCACTTTAGAACTTTAAAGTGGCGTATTTTTTAAGTGCATAATAAAAATTATAAATTAATTATAAAAAAGACTTGAAAAAAAATTATAATATATGTAAAATATTAACATAGCAAAAAACAAATAAAATTAATAATAATAGACTTTAATGCTAAAAAATAAATATATTTGTCAAAATATATAACATATTATTAGGAGGTACAAAAATGGCAGGAAAACATTCAGCAGGAAATGAAAAGGTAAGAAGAACAAGAACAGTAAGAGAAAATAAACCAACCAAGAAAAATAAAAAAGGAAAAGCATTAAAAATAATAGCAATAATATTACTTGTTTTAATTATTGTAATAGCAGGTATAGGGGTAGGAGGATACTCGTATATAGTTAGTAAATTAAACAAAATGCAACAAGTAGATATAAATGTTGATGAACTAGATGTTAATGAAGAATTAAAAGGATATAGAAACATAGCATTATTTGGAGTAGATAGTAGAGATAGTAACTTAGGTAGAGGAAATAGAAGTGACTGTATAATAATAGCAAGCATAAACCAAAAAACAAAAGATGTAAGGCTATTATCTGTATACCGTGATACATTTGTACAAATAGAGGGACATGGGCTAGATAAAATAACACATGCGTACTCATATGGAGAAGCACCACTTGCAATAAAAACATTAAATACAAATTTAGATTTAAACATAACAGAATTTGCAACAGTGAACTTTGATTTAGTAGCAGAAGCAGTAGATGCGATGGGTGGAATAGAAATAACAATTGAAACAAGTGAACTTCAATATATAAATGAATATATAAATGCTACGTCATCATCAACAGGCATAAAATCATCATCTATAACAAAAGCAGGAAAACAAACATTAGATGGAGTACAAGCAGTAGCATATTCAAGAATAAGATATACAGCGGGCGGAGACTACAAAAGAACAGAACGTATGAGAGATGTATTAGAAGCGATGCTTAGAAAATTAAAAACAAAAAGTATAGGAGAAATAAATTCATTGATGGATAAAATACTTCCAAAAGTATATACAAATATTTCATCATCAAGTATACTGGCAATGGTACCAGATTTGTTAAAATATAATGTAACAGAAAGTATAGGTTGGCCATACAAAACACAAGGAATAACATTAGATAGATGGTATGGAGTACCAGTAACATTAGAAAGTAATGTAAAACAATTACATAAAGAGATATTTGAAGAACAAAATTATGAAGTACCAAATGATATTAAAGAGATAAGTAATAAAATAATAAATAAAACAGGATATAAAGAATAAAAAAACAGTATAAATGGTAGAAAATACCATTTATACTGTTTTTATGTAAAATAGATAATAAATAAGCTTAAAAAACGACAGTAAAAATCATTTTTTTCTTGACTATTATGTATTGTTGTTATACAATACATAAAGAATAATACAAATAGAAAATGTTAAGTAATTATAAAAAATAGGGGGATATAGCAATGAATATGCAAACAAGCAGTGAAGATGCTATCGAGATTAAAAATAATATAGAGACATTAGAAAAAAGTATAATTGGAAAGAATATAAAATTATACATATATTTAGGTATAAAAAGGTTAACAGATATAATAGGAGCTATAATAGGAATAGTTTTATTAATACCAACAACAATATTAATTTATATAGTGAGTGTAATTTTAAAAGAAAATGATGGCTCATTATTTTACACTCAAAAGAGAATAGGAAAAAATGGAAAATATTTTAAACTATACAAATTTAGATCAATGTGTAAAGAGGCTGATGATAAGCTTGCAAAGTATTTAGCAGAAAATGAAGAAATGAGAAAAGAATTTAAAGAAACACAAAAGTTGCAAAATGACCCAAGGATAACAAAAATAGGAAACTTTTTAAGAAAAACGAGCCTAGACGAATTGCCACAAATGATAAATATATTAAAAGGAGATATGAGTTTTATAGGTCCAAGGCCTATAGTTGATGGAGAAATAGATAAATATGAAAACAACAAAGAAAAATTTTTAAGCGTAAAACCAGGACTTACAGGTTATTGGCAAGTAAACGGAAGAAGCACAACAACATATGAAGAAAGAATGAAACTAGAACTTTACTATGTAGATAATCAATCATTATGGCTAGATATAATGATATTTTTTAAAACATTTATAACTGTACTAAAAAAAGAAGGAGCAATGTAAATGAAAAATATAAAAATAATTGTAGCTACTCATAAAAAATATCAAATGCCAAAAGATGAGATGTATGTACCAGTTCATGTAGGTTCTAAAGGAAAAGATATAATTGAAAATTATCAAAGAGATGAAGAAAAAGAAAATATATCAGAAAAAAATCCATATTTTTGTGAATTGACAGGATTATATTGGGCATGGAAAAACTTAAAATCAGACTATATAGGATTAGTACATTATAGAAGATACTTTACAAACTTAAATAAGATACCAAAGGAAGAAAAAGAAAAATTTGAAATAGTGTTATCTAAAGAACAAGCAAATAACATATTAGAAAGTGTAGATATTATATTACCAAAAAAGAGAAAATATTACATAGAAAATCTATACTCACACTATGAACATACTATGTATATTGAACCATTAAAAGAAACTAGAAAAATAATAGAAGAAAAATATCCAGAATATATAGTAGAATTTGACAAATTACACAAAAGAACATCAGCACATATGTTTAACATGTTTGTAATGAAAAAAGAACTATTAAACGAATACTGCACATGGTTATTTGATATTCTATTTGA
The DNA here is from genome assembly GCA_947245665.1 of uncultured Clostridiaceae bacterium. Classification (GTDB taxonomy): domain Bacteria; phylum Bacillota; class Clostridia; order TANB77; family CAG-508; genus UMGS1663. The sequence continues at coordinate 991 of CAMXOP010000055.1, read as the reverse complement.
ACTAGAAAAAATAATAGACATATCACAATACGATGCATTTCATGCAAGATTTTTTGGAAGAATATCAGAGCTTTTGCTTGATGTTTGGATAAACACAAAAGGATTAAAATATGAAGAATTAAAAGTAATGGATATGCAAAATATAAATTGGCTAAAAAAAGGAATGGCTTTTTTAAAGGCTAAGTTTATGGGGAAAAAATATGAAAGAAGCTTTTAATATTATAGCATAAAAGCTAAAAAATATAAAAAGGTTATTTAAAACGAAAAGAAAGGATGAAACAATCAAAATGAACATAAATGGAAATAATAAAAAAGATAAAATACATTTAATTCTTTTTTATGTTGTTATATTTATATTTTTTTTCATATTTTTTACAAAAATATATCCAATTATTATATTTGATACAGATGACTGGTCAAATGCATCTATAAATAGAAGGGGGATACCAGAGTGGAAAGCATTTAATCCAGTAAAAGTCTTGCCAGAAACTATGATGAAAATAGTAACTAAACTTTCGTCAATTTTTGTATTACCATTTAATCATGATTTTATACAAGCAACAACAATAATGTATGCTATAACAGTTACTGTATTTATAGTTATATATATATATTATTTTATGAAACTATTGAAATGCGAGTATGATATGAACAATTATAATAGTATATTGATAACAATATTGTTTCTATTATGTCATTTCCTAATATTTAGAAGTGCATATAATAATAATGCTTATATGTTTTATTCACTAGATGCTACTACATATTTTCATTATTTGATTCCAGCATTATTAAATTCCACTTTAGTAATGCATATGATGTGTAATAAGAAAAATAAAAATACATTAACTCAAAAAAGTATTTTATTTATAACAGTATATTTGGCTATTTTTTCAAATATTTTTCATAGCATCATTTTTGTTACATATATATCAAGTGCTTTACTTATAGAAATTATAAAAATGAAGAAAAAGAAAATAAAAATAAAAGA
>CAMXOP010000054.1 GCA_947245665.1 uncultured Clostridiaceae bacterium | reverse complement strand
CTAAAATAATGCAAACTTAAATCAGCAGTTATAATATTAATAGAATCATATTTGAAAGTAACCCTACTCTTATATCAAATAACATTGATTATAAATTAGAATTTTTTGAATTTACAATTTTTAATACTTCTTGTGAAAAATAACAAGCCATAATATCATAAAAACCATTTTCTAATAAATAATCACCACAATAATCTGTAACATAACTTAATTCAATAATTGCATTCTCTTTTTCATAATCATATATTTATGAAACTACTCATCATAAGTCAAATTATATTTTAAGTGATTTTATCTCAATATTTATCTAATTTAACCATAATACATCTCCTACTAATAAATAGTAACATAAAATATGATATAATATTTGTAATAACATACTAATAACAAAGTTAAGGGGGAAATGTAAAAAGTATACAATTATAAAAAAATGGAAATACTATCCTTATAAGAGAGGTGAAAAGTATGACAAGTAAAGAACTATTATATGTTGAAGATGCTTTGGGACATGAAAGTTTTATGAAATCATGTAGTAAAAAAACATCAGGGCAACTAAAAGATCCTATGCTTTCTTCATATATTGCAGAACTAGAACAAAAGCATACAGGGTTATTTAACAAATTTTTAAATTTATTATAAGGAGAAAAAATATGGAAGATAAAGACTTAATGGAAAACGAATTATTAGTAATTAAAGGAGTTTGCGATTTATATCTTCATGGAACAATTGAATCAACAACAGCAGAAGTTCATACAGCATTTAAAGAAGCTTTAAATGAGACATTAGATATTCAGAACAAAATATACAACCTAATGTCAGAAAAAGGATGGTATAAAACAGAAACAGCAGAGCAAACAAAAATTGATGCAGCAAAGCAAAAATATGCAAATGCAAATTAAATATTATTAAAAAACAAAAATTAGGATGATAATCACCCTAATTTTTATTTGCTTCTCCATTTCATACTAATATTATCTTGATCTTTAGAAATTTTTGGATCTAAATATGAAGGTCTGTATTCTCGTTTCCAAATAGGAGGAAGGAAATATTTATTACCTTTAGAGCTTACATAAGGAGCGAAAGGTATAGTAGTATTTAATCCAAAAGATTTCATATTTGTAAGCATAGAAATATATACAAAAAGCCCTAAACTTATTCCTAAGAAACCTGCCATAAAACCAAGTAAGATAAATAAAAATCTAAATAATCTTAAATGGAAGCCAAATGCATAATCTGGAATGACAAAAGACGCAATAGCAGTAATAGCTACTATAATTAAAAGTGTAGGACTAACAATACTTGCACTAACTGCTGCATCACCTATAACTAGAGCACCAACAATACCAATTGTAGAGCCAATAGGAGAAGGAACCCTTAACACAGCTTCACGAATAAGTTCAAAGGAAATTTCCATCAGCAGAATTTCTACAATTACAGGAAATGGTACATTTTCTCTAGCAGAAAGAATAGAAAATAGAAGTTCAGTAGGGAAAATTTCCTGATGGTAACTTGTTATTGCAACATATATGCCAGGAAGTAATAAAGTAATAAGAGCACCTAAAAAACGTATGCATTTCAAAAAATTTGAAAAAGCAGGTTTTAAATTTATATCTTCTGGTGTAGATAAAAAATCAATTAAAGTAGATGGAGCAATCAAAGCATATGGTGTTCCATTTACAATAATAGCAACTCTGCCTTGTAGAAGATGTCTTGAAGTAGTATCAGGTCTTTCAGTAGAAACAAGTCTAGGAAGACCTATATCACTGCTATCTGATATTAATTGTTCTAACTCACCAGCAGAAAGTAATGAATCAATTTGTAAGTTATTAAGTCTATATTCAACTTCAGAAACTAAATCTGAGTTCGCTATATCTTTAATATAGCAAAGAGCACATTTAGTTTTAGTAACATTACCAACCTCAACATTTTGAATAATCAAATTTTCATTATTTACAATTCTACGAAGAAGGGAAGTGTTTGTTCTAATATTTTCTACAAAAGCCTCATGGGGACCTTTTATAACAATTTCATTTTGAGGAGTGTTAACACTTCTTTGTTTAAAACCTTTTACATCTATATTAAAAGCTATATTTAAAGTATCTACAAATAAAGCACAATTCCCAGCATTTATACCATCTGCTATTTCATCAAAAGTAGAATTTTCAGATACACTGTTTTGAGGAAGTAAACAATTAGAAATATAATCAAGAATATTAAATTTTTTTACTTTTCTCACAGTAATATTATTTGTTTTAGCCTCACAAATAATTTTATCTTCATCACCTTCATACATATTTGCAGAATTTCTTAACATTAAAGGCTTAAGAACATAGTTATTAACTAAATCAGTATCAACCATGCCATCTATAAATAATAAAAAAGCTTTATATTGCCTGTTACGAGCAGAAAGAGTAAACTCTCTAATAATAATATCACTATTAATTAAAGAATTATATCTTGTTTTTATATAATCAAGGTTAACTTCTATACTTGGAAAAATATTTTTAGGAGAAACTTCTTCATCTATATTAGAAGTATTAGGTTTATTTTCACTATAATTTTCAGGTAATTTAAAATTGTATTCAGTTTGTTCTTGCCAAGTAAATAAATTAGTAAAAAAATTCTTAAAATCCATTTATTTCAATCCTCTTTAACGTATAATATATTTTATATATTTTCCAAAAAATGATAAAATATGCATATTAAATTAAAGTTGGAATTTAAAGTTATTATAATAAGTTAAAACTTCCAATATTGACATTTATATAAAATAGGATATAATAAATTTTGCAACATATAATATAATCGAAAGGAAAATGTGTATGAAAATAATATATAAAAATATGGAAATAAGTATAAATGAAAATGAAAAAGTAAAAGATGCATTTAAAGAAAGAATAGAAGAAAATAAGAATATAATTGCTTGTAAAGTAAATAATGAAGTGAAAAATTTAAATTATGAATTAAAAGAAAATGATGAAATAGAGTTACTAGATGTAACTGATAGAGATGGAGCTCGTATTTATACAAGAGGTCTACTATTTATAATGTCAATGGCATTTAAAGAACTGTACCCTGAAATATTACTATCAGTAAATTATCAGTTGAAAAGTAGTATGCTATGTGAATTAAAAGATATAGAACCTACTCAAGAAATGATAGAAAATATACGAATAAAAATGCAAGAAATAATAAATAAAAACTTCGAAATAGAAAAAAGAGAAATACCCAGAGAAAACGCGATAGAATTTTTAAAAAATGAAAATACATCTATAGGAAAAGTACAATTAGAGAATAAAGAAAAAGATGAAATTTCTTTATATTTTTGTAATGGATACTATAATTACTTTTTTGGAGTTATGCCAATATCAACTGGTTTCATAAATTTATTTGATATAATGAAATATAATGATGGTTTTCTTATAAGATATCCAAGTAAAGATAATCCAAGTGAAATTAAACCATATGAAGAAACAAAAAAATTATTAAGAACATTAGAGGAATATGATGACATATATAAAGTATTAGGAGTATGCAACTTAGATGATATAAACGAAGCAATAAGAGAAGGAAAAGCAAAAGAGCTAATATTATTATCTGAAGCATTACATGAAAAAAAGATTTCACAGATAGCAGACACAATAGCGAAAAACAAAGAAAAAAGAATAATACTAATAGCAGGACCTTCATCATCAGGAAAAACAACATTTGCAAAAAGACTAGGAATTCAGCTTAGATTAAATGGAATAAAACCAAAAACAATATCAGTAGATAACTACTTTGTTGAAAGAGACGAAACACCAGTAGATGAAAATGGAAAAGCAAATTTTGAAGCATTAGACGCAGTAGACTTAAAGCTACTAAATGAAGACCTAATAAAACTTTTAAATGGTAAAGAAATACAAATGCCAACATTCAATTTCAAAACAGGACATAAAGAGTACTTAGGGAATACCATGAAATTAGAAGAAGATGAAGTACTAGTGATGGAAGGAATACACTGCTTAAACGATAAATTAACGCCATCAATACCAAGTGCACAAAAATTCAAAATATATATAAGTGCATTAACAGTACTAAATATAGATTACTATAACAGAATATCAACAACAGATACAAGAATAATAAGAAGAACAGTAAGAGATAATCAATTCAGAGGATATAATGCAAAAAGAACATTAGGAGCATGGGCCTCAGTAACAGCAGGGGAAGAAAAAAATATATTTCCATATCAAGAAGATGCAGACATAATGTTCAATACATCATTAATATATGAAATAAATGCACTAAGAAACTATGCATTACCACTGTTCGAGCAAATAACACCAGAGGACGATGAATACTCAGAAGCAAAAAGACTATGTCAATTCCTAAAATATTTTGAACCAATAGAACCAGAAAATATACCAAAAAATTCACTATTACAAGAATTTTTAGGAAATAGTATATTTGAAGAGTAGCACGCCAGGGACGGTCCTTTTCGTTCCGAAAGCACGCCAGGGACGGTCCTTTTCGTTCCGAATTCGGAACGCTGGGGACACTCTTCTTTTAATAAAAATTAAAATTTTAAGTAGATGTAGGGGAGAATATTAGTCCTCTAATGTTCAAAGAAAATATCCTAAATTATATATATTTATATGAGTAGTTTCGCTGAAGAATGGACTGCTAATAGGCACTCATACACTACATAAAAATATTAAATTATAGAATTTAAATATCAGAAAGGAACTAAAAATGGCAGGTAAATTTACAGAAATAGATGAAGAATTTATATGTGAAAATTGTGGAAGAAAAGTAGAACAATTAGGTTATTCATGTAGAAATCATTGTCCAAACTGTTTGCATTCAAAACATGTAGATGTAAACCCAGGAGATAGGCTAGAAGAATGTCATGGAACACTAGAACCAATAGGTCTAGAAATAGATAGCAAAAAAGGCTATGTAATAGTATTCAAATGTAAGAAATGTGGAGCGATTAGAAAAAATAAAGCGGCAAAAGATGATGATATGAATTTAATAATAAAATTAAGTGCAAAACATTAAACAAGAAAAAAAGGGAAAGAATTGGGACAAAACCAAAACTTTCCCTCTTCTATAGGAAGTGAATAGGGACAGAGATTTTTGACGACTACTTTATTGTCAAAAGTCTCCATTTTTATTGATTGGACAATAAAGTAGTCAAAAATCTCCGTCCCTATTGAATGCCTACTGGCTGAAAATTTAAATCTCTCTATTCAAATTCCCATTAGTATAATCTTTACCTTCTAATCTATTACCCTCTAAAACAACATTGACAATATCATTTATTTCATCAATACTTTCATCTATAACATCAATTCTATAACAATTAACATTAAAGTAAGAACCATTAATAGAAGTTATTTTACTATTATAAATAGTAGTAACTGTTTGAATACTATCAGGTATAATTCTAAAGTTAAATCCTAGTCTATCTTTTAAATAATATTTAACATTTTCCTTACATTTACTTCCACAAGTAGGGTAGCATTTGTTAGTACCGCCTAATAAGCAGTAGTTGGAAGTCATTAAAGGTGTTCTTCCATAAACAATTAATTCATTATTAGTAACCTTATGCTCACAAATAGAATTAATTGTAGAACTATTAAGTTCAGGCGAAATAGTAATTTTGCTTACTCCTAAATTTTTAAGAATTTTATCAGTATAATTGTTATAAACATTTAATGTATAATTTGCAATATACTCAAATTTATCGCCATATTTTTCTCTCAAGTTATTAATAAATATACATGAAGAAATGTTAGAAATAACAAATCCCCTAATATTAAATTTATCAATAGAATTTGTAACAATATTATTTAAAAGATTTTTATAATTAGCTTTTATAATTGTAGGTAAATAAATGTAAGCTTTAAAATTGTTACAAATAGAATGTAAGTTTTTTTCAAGTTTCCTATCAGAAAAATATTTTAATGGTATATACACATTATTAACATTTTTAAGTAAAGAATAATCAATATTCTCATTTATAACATTAAGGAGAAGAGAAATCTCTCTATTTTTTACTCCTACTTTTTTACTACATGAAGATAAATTTAATTCTACATTTTTACCTTTCTTAATAATTTTAGAATTAGAAATAGTCAATATTTCATCTAAACAGTTTCTTCGAAGTTCATTTAAAATACTAATTGAAGGGATAAATAAATTAGCTCCTAAATCTACTTCAATATTTTCAAAATGGAAAATAGTATTATTAGTTCTAGAAATTTGAGTTTTTATTCTTTCTTCATCAATAGGTATAGAGTTAGCTTTAACTGGCACTATATTTGACTTTTTATGAACAGTTATATTATTAAAAATTTCATTATCACTATTAATAGTACTAACAGTAAGCTCTATGGGCTCATTCTCTTTAACCTTTACAAGAGCTGAAAGAAAAATTTTTATATTTTCACTACTATATGAAAGCTTTGCGTTATTAGAAAGTTCTTTACTAGCAAGTTTATAAATTCTATCACCAATATGAATATTACCTTTCATTCTACCAATTTCCACTAATTCCTTTTTATTAGTAGCTGTAACATTTTTTCCTTTAATCATAAGTTCAGAAACAGTATATTTAGCAGATTCATTTCCAAAACTAATGGTGTCACCAACAGAAATAGAATCAGTCAAATTAAAGAAAATATGACCCTTATTAGGTTTAAAATTAGAAACATTACCAATGTAAATACCCATATGATTAGGTTTTTTACTATAAACCAAATCTTTATTAGGTTTATTAGAAAAATGACCACCGCGAAAATCCACCACGGTTAAATACTTGCATAAGTTCTTTTTTATCTTTCTCATCAATAATATAAGGTTTATCAGACAGAGCTAAATCAATATATTTCCTATAAATTCTAGTAACAGTAGCAACATACTCAGGTGATTTCATTCTACCTTCAATTTTAAAACACATAACCCCAGCATTAATCAAATCAGGAATAAACTCTAAACCACACAAATCTCTAGTACTTAGCAAATACCCATTAGAAACGTTTCCTAATGACGTATCTATCACTTTTTGAAAAGAGGGAGTATATATATTTCTATATTCTAAATTTGTATTTTTTTCAAAATCATTTTTATTTAATTGGTCTAATGCTCTATCTTTTTCTACAACAAGTTTATATGGAAGTCTACATGGCTGAGCACATCTACCACGATTTCCAGACCTTCCACCAACCATACTAGAGAATAAGCATTGACCTGAATATGAAATACATAGTGCACCATGTATAAAAGTTTCGATTTCAATATTAGAATTTGCACAAATGTATGTAATTTCTTCTAGAGAAAGTTCCCTTGAAAGTACAACACGTTTGAAACCTAATTTTTCTGCTTCAAGTACACCTTCTAAATTATGTATAGTCATTTGAGTACTTGCATGTATTGGTAAATCAGGAAAGTTTTTTATTAAAGTTGTTGCTAAACCTAAGTCTTGAACAATAATTGCATCTATTCCAAATTCATAAGCCTTTTGAGCCAATAAAACAGCATCTTCAAATTCATTATTATTTATAAGAGTATTAAGAACAAGGTGAGAATTAACACCTCTCAGTTTTGCATATGATATAGCATCTTTTAAATTAGTTAAGTCAAAATTAGTTGCTTGAGCCCTAGCATTAAAATTAGCAGCTCCAAAATATACACTATCTGCACCATTTTGTACAGCAGCTTTTAAACATTCAAAATCCCCGAACAGGAGAAAGTAATTCAATTTTTTTCATATGTTATCCTTTCATATCATTTAATTATTTATATATTATTTTGTAGTGATTGCACATTGAATACCTATATAACAAAGTAACTTTTGCTACTTTAATATTTAAGATAAGGCACATTGAATAAGTGCTTTTTTTATTTGCATAAAAATAAATATAAAATAATTTTATTCCTTCATCTAATTTAATTGTAACACAAAAAATAAAAAAAGCATACTATATTATATAATAATCATAGAGAAACTATGAAAATAAAAAAGGGAGGGCTAAACATGCAAGAAGAAATAAGAAACTGTGGATGTAACGATAGTTGCGGATGCAATAATAATTGCGGTTGTAATAACAATTGTGGATGTGGAAATAACGGTGGATTTTTAAGTAATTTTTTTGGCGGCTGTGGATGTAACGGAGATTCTGAAATATTATTCTTCATAATAATATTCTTATTATTATTTACAAACTTTGGCTGTGGATGTGGCAGAGGTTGCTAAATAGAAACACAGAAGTTGGAAATGATAAATCAGAGGTCATAAGATAAATAATGAAGCTGAAATTATAAGAACTACTAAAATTTACATTATTGAGAGTAACAATATATGACATGGAGTATTTTGATGATAATATTGTCAAAATACTCCATTTACATTTATTTAAACATTAATTCTAAAATTTTATCTTATAATTTTTGATTTCTGATTTATAACTCCTAATATATTACTAAAATATTACATTTTTGTAAGTTTCTCTAAATTTATTGACTTGATTTTTACCTAATGATATAATTTCACTGTAGAAAATTGTCGTAATAATAAGGAGGAATTAAAGTGAAAAATAGTGCCAAAATTATAGGAGTAAAGCTAATAAGCATACTAACTATTCTAACTTTAGTGATATATATAGTAATAAACTTAATAAATGAAAAAAATGTACAAGCAGCACAGTATAATGAAAATTATGATGCAAGTAAAATAACTAAATATCCAGGATATAAAGAACTAATAGAAACAATGAAAGCAAAACATCCAAATTGGAATTTTACAATATTTTATACAGGCTTAGATTGGAATACTGTTATAGAAAATGAAACAACAAAATCTCATGGAAGAAATGTAGTGCCAGCTAGTTGGTCAAGTGTATGGAAATGCAAAACATGTGGAGAAACACCTCATGGGGGTACATCATGGAGATGTGCGTCAACAGCTGCTGTTTCATATTATATGGATCCAAGAAATTGGATAAATGATACATATATATTCCAATTTGAAACTTTATCATATAATAGTAAAATTCAAACAATTGAAGGTGTAAAGAAAATAATATCTAATATGGGATATATGCAAGGGAATACAATAAGTTATACAAAAACAGATGGTACACAAGGAACTATAAATAAATCATATGCACAAGTAATAATGGAAGCGGCACAAGAAGCAAATATAAGTCCATATCACTTAGCTTCAAGGTTAAAACAAGAACAAGGAACTGGAAGTAAGCCAGGTTCTACTGCAACAGGAACATATGGAGGATATGTAGGTTATTACAATTATATGAATATAAAAGCCTCAGGAAGTGGAGATGCAGAAGTAATAAGAAATGGTTTAGAACATGCTAAAAATAATAATTGGACAACTCCAGAAATTTCTATAAAAGAAGGTGCAAAAGTTTTATCAAAAAATTATATAAATGATGGAGCAGATACAATATATTTACAAAAATTTGATGTAGATAGCAGTGATAATACATTATATTATTTCCAATATATGCAAAATGTAGCAGTTTGTTTAACAGAAGGAGCAAATGCAAGAGAATCATATGAAGAATTAGGATTTATAAACAATGCAATAGACTTTAGAATACCAGTATATGAAAATATGCCAAGTATACCTTGTGGAAAGCCAGCTGCAAATACAATAGTTACACAAAATGTAAAAATAAAAGGAAATAGTGTACGTATAAGAAGTAGTGCAAGTAATAGTTCAGATAATAATATAATTCAAACCGTAAATATGGGGTATGATTTATTAAGAATAGAGTTAGCATCTACACAAGTTAATGGAATACATTGGGATAAAGTAGTTTTGCAAGATGGAAGAAAAGGTTATGTAGCACGTAGTTATTTAACTCAAGTAGAAGATATAACAAATTGCAATGAAGCAGTAACAACAACAACAGAAGTATATTTAAGAAATGGACCAGGAATAGAAAATACAACAACAGTAGATCTTTTACCTAAAAACCAATATGTTAGAAGAATAGAAAAAAACAAATATAATGTAGATGGTTACATATGGGATAGAGTAATATTACCTAATGGAACACAAGGATATGTAGCACAAAAATACCTAAAAAATGCAGAACCAAATAATAAATACAAATTAGAAAATGGAAACTTAGTATGTGAACCAGGAACAACTGTAGAATCAATAAAAGAAAAGAATCAAGGAAGAGAAGTAACCATAAAAAATGCAAAAGGTGAAGTAGTAAATAGTGGAAATATTGGGACAGGGTATACAGTATCTTTTTATGATAATAAGTATACAGTTGTGAAGCTTGGGGATGTTAATGGAGATGGACTAATAAAAACAGTAGATTATATGAAAATAAAAAATCATATAATGAATGAAGATATTTTGACAGGGTATAACCTACAAGCTGCAGATACAAATAAAGATGGAAGAATAAGTACAATAGATTATATGATGATAAAAAATCAAATAATGTCTATATCAAATATAGAATTATAAGGAGAGTATAACGTATGAAAAAAATAAAAAATAGTTTTTTAATAATTATAATGGCAATATTGATCTTAATGATGTTTTTATATTCTAAAGTAGAGGCTGCTGGTTCTTTTTCGGCAACAGCATCTACAAATTTACAACCAAATGAAACTACAAAGCTTTCAGTATCAACAACAGGTTGTGCAGGAAAGTTTAGTATAAAATCATCAAACCCAAATGTTATTTCGATAAGTAGCTCAAGTACTTTTGTTGATGGAAAATCAATGACACCAGAAATTACATTAACAGCAAAATCAGAGGGAACAGCTACTATTACAATAACAGCAGTAGATGTATTAGATCCATCATATAATGAAGTTACAGGAAGTAAAAACATTATTATAACAGTAAAATCATCAAGTACAACAGGAAATGGAAATACAGGAAGTAATCAAGGAGGAAATACTGGAAACAATGGAGGAAGCACAACAAACAAGCCAACAGTAACAGAACCCAAATTTACATCAACAAATAAAACAGTGTATGCAACTTCAGACATTAATTTACGTTCTAGTTGGTCAACAAGTAGTAGTGCTACAAAAATAGCAAAAGGAACAGAATTAAAATTAACAGGAACATCAACAGAAAAAGTAAATGGATATGTATGGTATAGAGTAACATATAATGGACAAACAAAATATGTTTCAAAAGATTTAATAACAGAAAATAAACCAGAAGAGAAAGCAAATAATAATTTAAAAATATTAAAGATAGAAGGTGTAGAACTAACACCAGAATTTAATGCAAATGTAACAGAGTATAGTATACAGTTAACTAATTATAAAGAAAACGAATTAAAAATATTAGCAGAAGCAGAAGATAATAAATCAACTGTAAAAATAGAAGGAAATACTAACCTAAAATTAGGAGAAAATGTAATAACAATAACAGTAACTGCAGAAGATGGAACAAAAAAAGTATATACAATAACTGCAACAAAAGAGGATAAAGAAGCACTAGGACTGAAAAGTTTAGTAATTAAAGATGTAGAACTAAAAGATTTCTCAACAGATAAATTTGAATATGAAATAGAATTTGAAGCATTAGAAAAATTAGATATAGAAGCAATACCTAATATGGAAGGTGCAACAGTAGAAATATTAGGAAATGAAAATTTGGTAGATGGAGAAAACACAATAACAATAATAGTAACATCAGCAGATGGAGAACAAACTGCAACATATCAAATAAAAGCAAATAGATTAATTCAATCTAAACAAGAAGAGAATAGAGAATTAAATATAAAAAGCTTATTAATATGTGGCCTAATTGCACTAGTAGTATTAGTTATAATAATAATATTAATAATAAAATATGTAAAAAATAATGATAACTCAAATATAGACTATGTGTATAATGATAATTTAAACAACGAACAAAATGAAAACAATTCACAAGATAATGAACACGCAAAAGAAGAAGAAATAGAAGAAAATGAAAAGAAGCAAGAAGAAATACAGGTTGAAGAAACATCAAATCAAGTAAGAAAATCAAAAGTAGATGAATTATTTGACAACTATGAAGAAGAAACCCAAAAAAAGAAGGGTAGAGGAAAACACTCAAAATAATAAATATAGAAATGGCGACAACATGTCGCCATTTTATAATAGCTATGTCAATCATTTTTGAAAATGTCCCAAAAATTTTTAAACATTAGCACTAATT
>CAMXOP010000053.1 GCA_947245665.1 uncultured Clostridiaceae bacterium | reverse complement strand
GAACATTTCGTCCATATAAAAATAAGACAGTAATATGTAATAAATATCTAACACTAATGTAAATAATGAAAGAAATATTATTATTGTTATTAAAAATTTCTCCAGTTTTTTATTTTCCTTTTTAATATTTTCTTGAACTTCTCTTTTTTCTGTTAAATTAGTTTTATTTTTTTGCTTGTGTTCTTGTTTTTCTTTAGCATGTTTTCCTATTTTTTGAGTATTTTCTACTGTTTCACTTTTTAGCTCTTCCATATTACTCTCCCTTTGTATATAATATTTATTTTATATTTAATTTTAAGTATATCACAAACAATTTAACAAGTCTGTAACAAGTATATTTCATTAATATTACAATTGTATCAATATAAGTATTATATGCATTTTAAAATAGAGTCAATAATAATTTAATGTATTACAATATTATTTCTTTCCTTGCTTTTATTATATTTTGCTTGTATAATTTATTTAAAAAAATTTATGGAGAACTATATGAAGAAATTAAATTTAAAAAAAGTATTTTTAGTTATATATTGTATATTATCTTTTATTTCTATGTTCTACTATTTAATAAATATTATTAACTTAAATAATTTAAGGAAAGTTACTATATGTATTAATAGTAGCTATATAAACTCAAATTCTAAAAGTATCAAAAATACTGCTATAAAAACTTCCAGAACTTTTACTAATTCATTAGTCAGAACTAAAAAGTTACAATCATATATAGAAGTTGGCGGACTTGAATTACCTATTCAAGGTTCTACTGGATATGCTTCTATAAAAATGAATTTAATGTTTGAACCAACTTATAATTCTATAATAGTTAGTACTTTTGTACCTCGGAACTGGTTTTAGAATTTTAAAAGAGCAAGGGGAATGGTGGTATGTTGAATTAAACAATTTATCTGGTTGGCTTGAGCATAAGTATTGTATGATTAATTTACCTGATGTAATCCCATCTATTATTTACGATGATACTAACAGTTATTCTTCTTTATTTAGATCTAGTGGTAAATCACTTCCAAATATTACTGGTAAGGCACTTTATAACTGTAAAACAATGAATAATAGGTTAAAAAAAGAAGAATATTTAATGCCTGTACTGTATAGTGTAGCAAAAAAAATATGCATTGCACAACAAATGGCTTTAGAAGAAGGAAATTCTTTAAAAATATATGAAACTTATAGACCATATGTTACTCAAATATCTATTGCAAATAGTTTAAAGGAACTTGCTAATTATGATGAGGAAGTGAAAAAAGGTATTAATTCTTCTGGATGGTCTGAAAGTTGGTTTATTGCACAGAACTTATCTAATCATCAATGTGGTATTGCGATTGATACAAGTTTAGTAAAAATTACTAGTTCCAAGTTAAAATATTTTGAAGACTATTATTATACAGATATCACTAATTATGAAGAATATACAATGCCTACAAAAATACACGAATTAAGTAAATCTGCCGCTACATATGCATATGGTATATCTAATAAAAATAAAGAAATTTTACAAAAAACACCATTTTCTAAAACAATGAATGATGAAGCTAAACTTTTACAAAAATATTGTATAAATGCTGGCCTTTCCCCTCTAGCTTCTGAGTGGTGGCATTTTGAAGATTTGGAAACTAAATATAATATTAAGAATAATTATAGTACTGGTAGGTATTATATAACTGAGTGTTATAGTACATGAAAAAAATAGAGAAAAAGAAGCCAAAGGAAAAGGTAACAGGGAGAGTTAATGGTGACTCCCTCTGTTACTTTTTTCTTTGGCTTCTTTTTCTGTATTTTTTAATTTTGTTTATATTCTATGTCTTCCATAAATGGAAACATTTCTATTACACGTTTTTTTGTTAACATTTGCATTACTGGTTGCGGATTTTTATCATGAATAGTTACTAATTTCTGAGTGTAACAATTTTCTGATGTTTTAAATACTAAATATCTATTTCGTACATATGTGAAATATAGTAAATATCCATCATCTAACTCTTTTTCAAATTTTTCTAATGTATAATTTTTATCCAATTTTATCCCCTTTTCTTTTTATCTTCCTTCATCATTATTTTCTAATTCTAAAGTTGCTTTTTTCTTTTTTTCTTGTTCTATTTGTGCTTTATATTTATTTATAACATTTTTCAATTGCTCATATAATTGTTTAAAATGTTCACTTATAATTTCACTTATTTCTGGTGATTTCTTAATTACATTTTCTTTAACTAATTTGATTTCTTCTACAAATTGCTGTTTTATTATTTCTAATTCCTCATCTGTTTTTATTCCTAAATGATTTATTTTATTTATAAGATATTTACTAGATGATTCCATTTCACTAACTGCTGTTTCTATTACTATTTTAGCAAATCTTTCATTCTGTTTTTCTTTAATTATTTCAGCAATATTATTCTCAAATATCTGAACAGGTGTGTTTCTATTTTCTTTCATACTCTTTAGTATATTATTTATGGATTCTATTATTATTGCTCTTCTTTGTTCATATTCTTCAAACTCTATTGTCTCAATCATTTGTATATCTTCATCATAATCTTTTAGTGTATCTTCTCCTATTTTTAATATTTCTTTTTCTTTATCTGGATATCTATTTTTTAAATATTTAATAAGTTTTTTATATGAATCCTGATATTCACTATATATTTCAGTTATAATAATGTGTATTTTGGGTGGTAGTTTCATATTAGCTAGTATTTTACTCATTTCTTCTTTTATTTCCAACATATTTTTTAACTTATTATTCCTTTCTTTTTTATTTTGTCATATTTTCAAATTCCTCTTCTGTTAAAATTGTAATTCCTAATTGTTGTGCCTTTGTTAATTTTGATCCTGCATCTTCTCCTGCTAATACATAATGTGTTTTCTTTGATACTGAAGTTGACGTTTTCCCTCCATACTTTTCTATTAAGTCACTTACTTCATTTCTTGTATATTTTGATAGTGAACCTGTTAGAACAAATATCTTTCCTTCAAATCTATTGTCTATCCCTTCCTCTTGTTTTAAACTCATATTAACTCCAGCAACTTTTAGTTTATTTAACATGTCTATTGTTTGTTCTTGTCTAAAAAATTCATATATATTTTGGGCTGTTATTTCTCCTACATCATTTACCATACATAAACTTTCTAAACTAGCATTTGCTAAATTATCCATTGTTTTATATTTTTTTGCAAGTACTTTTGCTGCTTTTATTCCTACTTGCCTAATTCCTAATGCATTAATTACATTAAATAAATCTTGCCCTTTGCTTTTTTCTATTGATTCTATTAAGTTACTTGCAAATTTTTTTCCATTTTTCTTTAGTGACGCTATATCTTCTAATGTTAAATTATATATATCTGCTATGTTTTTTATTAAATCTTTTTGGATTAGTATTTCTACTATTTTATAACCTAGTCCTTCTATATTCATACACTCTTTTGATACAAAATGTTCTATTCCTCTTAATAATTGTGCTGGGCATTCTATACCGATTACAACGTATTGCTGCTTCTCCTTCTTCTCTTACAGCTTTTGCTCCACATGCTGGACATATTGCTGGAATTTCTACATCTGTTTCATTTCCTGTTCTTTTTTCAGTTATAACTTTTATTACTTCTGGTATTACATCTCCTTGCTTTTGAATTACAACTGTATCTCCTATTTTTAGCCCTTTTTCTTTTATGAAGTCTTCATTGTGAAGTGTCGTTTTTGATATTGTAGAACCTGCTACTTTTACTGGCTCTAGTATTGCCATTGGCGTTATTACACCTGTTCTTCCTACTTGCCATATTACATCTTTCAATATTGTTTCTTTTGCTTCTGGCGGATATTTATATGCAATTGCCCAACGTGGTACTTTATAGGTTGTTCCTAATTTTTCTCTAAATGATAGTGAATCTATTTTTATTACTGCTCCATCTATTCCAAATGTTAATTTTTCTCTATCTTCTCCTATTTTTATTACTGCATTTTTCGCTTCTTCAAAAGTCTTACAATATACTTTTACGGGATTTACATTAAATCCCAATTTTTCTAAATATTCTAATTGTTCATAATGTGAATTAAATTTGTTATTTTCTAATTTTTGTACATTAAATATATAAATACTTAGTGGTCTTGATGCTGTTACTTTTGAATCTAATTGTCTTAATGATCCGAGCTGCTGCATTTCTTGCATTTGCAAATAATGACTTTCCTAATATTTCTTGCTCTTCATTCATTTTATCAAATTCTTTTGTTCCTATAAATACTTCTCCACGAACTATTATATTTATTTTTTCTGGTAGCACTTTTGGAATTGAATTTATTGTTCTTAAGTTATCTGTTATATCTTCCCCTATTAATCCATTTCCACGTGTTGCTCCTCTTACGAATATTCCTTCTTTATATTCTAATGCTACAGATAGTCCATCTATTTTGGTTTCTACTACATAATTTAACTCTTCATTTTCTTCTTCTGCTGATTTTTTCATTCTATTATCAAATTCTTGCAATTCTTCAAAACTAAATACATCTTGAAGGCTTTGAAGTGGTACTATATGAGTTATTTCTTTAAATCCTTCATTAACATGTCCACCTACTTTTTGCGTTAGAGAATCTTTAGTTATAAGCTCTGGAAATTCCTTTTCTAAAGCTTTTAATTTATTCATCATCATATCATATTCATAGTCTGTTATTTCTGGTGCATCTTCATCATAATACTTATTTGCATAGTATTCTAATTTTTTTCTTAAATCTTCTACCTGTTTTTTAGCTTCATCTAATTTCATTAGATTTCCTCCAATTTTGTATATTTCATATTTGCTATTATATACAAAATTATATAAAAGCACAATTACTTTTAAAAATTATTTTATTTTTTATATCTTCTAGCTCTTGTTTTTAAAATAATACTACTCTTTCTATATTTTCCATTATTGTATTATAGTTTTTCTCAAGGCCTTATAGTATATGTAATTTTCTTTCATAAGTTACAATTACTTTTTCTGTTATTAACTTATCTTTATATTCTCCTATATTTTGCAATTTGTTAATTTATTTTTTATTTTAGTATTATTAAATTTTATATAATATTTCTTCTTCCTTAATATTATTTTTCTCCATGAATTCTTGGCATTTTGCTTCTAGTAACTTGAAATCGCAACACCTTTCAATTAGCTTTTTAGTTGCTTTCTTTTCATTTACTAAGTAATATAAATTTTTTGCTCTGTTATTTATTCTCAATTTGTTTTTTTCAATCCACTCCATTTGCATAAATAACATTCTTCTATATTTTACATCTTTAATTTTTCTAATTTCTATTACATGTAAATAACTTATAGGTATTGGTAACATATTATTTAAGTTTATTCCTCCTAGTCTTCCTCTATCTATTTTTAAGAAATCTTGCGTATTTTTCATAGTTAAATGTTTAGCTTTTGGGGATGTTAATGGTGCAAAAAAGTTCTTTCCATTAACACATAATAATGTTCCAATAAATGGTCTATTTTCTTTTTCATTTTTTACATATGGAATTTTTGGTTCATAATAATGTAGATAGTTACAATATTCTATATCTGCTTTGTATATGTTCATATTTTCCTTTCAATATCATAAATTAACAACTTAACTTTTATTGTTGTGTTATTTTATATTTTATTTTTATAATTATTAATTTCTATTTCTCTTGGAATTTGTAAAAGATTAAAAAATTCTTGTCAATTAAAAATCTATCATATTGGCTACTAAAATTGCCCTTCTATATAGAAAAAATTTTAAGTATATTTTACATTTTTTCTAGTAATATGTCAACATATTTTATGTAATGTTTTTTTGAAATTTTCGACAAATTTCTATATCAGTATTGTATTTATACAATTTTATCTTATATATAATACATATTACTTTATTTTTATTTAATAATTATTATCTTAAAAGATGTATTCAGTATTTTGATTTATCAAATGATTAATTACACTTGGTCAAATAGCTAAAAAAGGCTCTTATCTTTCTAGTATAATTGGTTATTTTTTTGTAATCTTTATTCTGAGGATAATTGAAAAGGTATCTAATAATTACTAATACAACAAATGTGTAAAGTTAAAAGGAGTAAAACTTTTATGTGTTTTGCTCCCTTTTATTTTATCAATATTATATTCTGTATAATTATAAATTTAATCTGTTCACTGGTCATTGTCCTCATGCCCCTATAAATCTTTTACCTTATGTTACAAAAATCCCAAATCTTAAATTTGACCTTCGTTTTTTTCTATGACATCTTCTCTTTTATTCTAACCAATGTATTTAGAGCATCAATAGGTGTTAAACTGTTTACATCTATCTTATCAATTTCAGTTGCTATTTCTGCAAGCTTGAAATTGAACATATCTAGTTGACCTACTGTTTGTTTCTTCTCTTCTTTTTGCATAGCCTTTTCACTTATTATGCTTTTTCGCTCTAAACTTTTTAATATTTCATTTGCTCTTTTGCTTACATTTTGTGGTACTCCTGCTAAACGTGCTACGTGTACACCATAACTTTCGTCTGTTCCACCTGGAAGTATTTTTCTTAGGAATATTACGTCTTCTCCTTTTTCTTTTACTGCTACTTGGAAGTTTTTTATTCCTTCTAGTTTATCTTCTAATTGTATAAGTTCATGATAATGTGTTGCAAATAGTGCTTTTGCCCCACACTTTTCTTTATCCACAATGTATTCTGCTACTGCCCATGCTATTGAAAGTCCATCATATGTTGAAGTTCCTCTTCCTATTTCATCTAATATTACTAAACTATTTTTAGTTGCTTCTTTTAATATTGTAGCTACTTCCATCATTTCTACCATAAATGTACTTTGTCCCATGCTTAAGTCATCTGAAGCTCCTACTCTTGTAAATATTTTATCTACTACACCTATATGAGCATATGAAGCTGGAACGAATGAGCCTATTTGTGCCATTAATGTAATTAATGCTACTTGCCTCATATATGTAGATTTCCCTGCCATATTTGGACCTGTTATCATTGCTAGTCTTGTTTCGTTTTTGTCTAAATATGTATCATTTTGAACAAAACTTCCTGATGGTAACATTTTTTCTATTACTGGGTGACGTCCATCTTTTATATCTATTATTCCACTATTATCTACTAATGGCTCTATATAATTTAGTTCTTCTGCCACTGTGGCAAATGAGCATAAAACGTCTAATATTGCTATTACTTCTGCTGAGGTCTGTATTCTCTTTATTTTGCTTTCTATATCATCTCTTATTTCTACAAAAGCGTTATATTCTAAGTTTATAACCTTTTCTTCTGCTCCTAATATTTGATTTTCTAAATTTTTTAGCTCTTCTGTTATATATCTTTCTGCATTTGCTAAGGTTTGTTTTCTTATATATCTTTCAGGTACTTGGTCAAAGTTAGATTTTGTAACTTCTATATAATAACCAAATATTCTATTAAATCCTACTTTTAAACCTTTTATTCCTGTTTTTTCTCTTTCTTCTGCTTCTAATTTCACAATCCATGTTTTTCCTTCAGTTGTTGCTTTTTTCAAATGGTCAATTTCTTCATTATAACCTAATTTTATTAATCCACCTTCTTTTACACTAAGTGGTGGTTCATCAACTATTGCTTCTTCTATTAACTCATGAATGTATGCTAGTTCATCTAATTTTAAATATAATTCTTGTAAAAGTGGTGACTTTGCAAACGCTAATATTTTCTTTACCTCTGGCAATTGTTTTGCAGAATTTTTAAGCGAAATTAAATCCCTACCAGTTGCACTTCCATATGATATTCTTCCTGCTAGTCTTTCTATATCATATACTTTTTTAAGCAAGTCATTTATGTCTCCTCTTAATATAATATTATTTTTTAGTTCTTTAACTGCACCTAATCGATTGTTTATTTCTTTTACATCTATTAATGGATCATTTATCCATCTTCTTAAGTGTCTTCCACCCATTGATGTTGAAGTTTTATCTAATACCCATAAAAGTGTTCCTTTTTTAGATTTATCCCTCATTTTTTCTGTTAATTCTAAGTTTCTTCTGGCATTTATATCTAGGCTCATATATTTAGTTGTATTATACATTATTATTTTGTTAATGTGTTCTAAACTGTTTTTTTGTGTATCTATAAGGTAAAATATAAGTCCATTTATTGAAGCTACTGCTATTTTCTTATTTTCTATATTTTCTATATCTTCTCCATTTTCACTTTTTATCATATATGTACTTGTTAATTTCTCTATGTCATCTTCAAAAGCATCTTCTTTTATTTTTGAAATAAATACTTCAAAACGTTCTTTTATTTTATTTATTTCTTCTAAAGAATCATACATAAATGAATTTACTACTATTTCTGCTGGATTATACCTTGATATTTCATCTAACAATTTTGGGAAATTGTTACTATCTGTAATTTCTGTAGTTCTAAAGTCTCCTGTTGAAACATCACATACACTTATTCCATAAAAAGTACCTACTTTATATATACTCATAATATAATTATTCTTTTTCTCATCTAACAAATTGCTTTCCATAACTGTACCAGGAGTAACTACACGTATTACTCCCCTTTTAACTATACCTTTAGCCTGTTTAGGGTCTTCTAACTGTTCACAAATTGCAACTTTGTACCCCTTTTCAATTAACCTTGAAATATATGTATCTGCTGCATGAAAAGGAACTCCACACATAGGAGCACGTTCTTCTTGTCCACAAAGTTTGCCTGTTAAAGTTAATTCTAGTTCTTTTGATACACGTATTGCATCATCAAAAAACATTTCATAAAAATCTCCTAAACGATAAAATAAAATACAATCGTTATATTCCTCTTTTGTTTTTAAATATTCTTGCATCATAGGTGAAAATTCTGCTTTTTTTGCCATGTTTAAATTCTCCTTCCACACGCTAGGGATTGTCTTTGCTTATATTCTTAGAACTTCGTCCAGTGGGCAAAAAGCTCTTAGAATATGAGTATGTGAATTTATAGAATTTCTTTATATTTTTTCACTTTTTAGCAATTCTTAAATTCGCTTTCGTTCCAATTTTGGAACACTTAGGCATTCCTTTTTAGTGTACTTTATATTTTAGTTTTTATCACTCTTTCATTTTTATTAAGATATATTCCTGTAAAAGAAACGTTTCTAATGAGAACTATCTATTCAATTCCTTTCCAAATACATTGTTCATTCCATTTCTCTTTCTTTCATTTTACCTTCTTTATAAGATTATACCTTTTAGGTACCACATATGTTCTGATATTATTTTTAAATCTATCATATCTCCTATTAGTTCTTTGTTACCTTCAAATACTACTACTTTATTTGTGTCAGTTCTTGCTGTTAACATTTCTTTGTTTGTTTTGCTTACTCCCTCTACTAGTACCTTTTGAGTTGTTCCTATATATTTATTATTGTTTTCTTCTATTTGGCTTTCTACTAATGCTTTTAAACTATCAAAACGTTTATGTTTTATTTTTTCTGGTATTTGGTTTTCCATTCTATCCCCTGGTGTTCCTACTCTTCTTGAGTATATGAACATGAATACTTGCTCAAAGTGTACTTTTTTTACAACATCTAGAGTATCTTCAAAGTCTTCTTCTGTTTCTCCTGGGAAACCTACTATTATATCTGTTGAAAATACTATGTCTGGTACCACTTTTTTCATTTTTTCTACTAATTTTAGATATTGTTCTTTTGTGTATTTTCTGTTCATTACTTTTAGTATATTTGTACTTCCTGATTGAAGTGGTAAGTGTACTATTTTGCTTACTTTTTCACAGTCTCTTATTGCTTCTATAACGTCTTGTGTAAAGTCTTTTGGGTGTGGTGATACGAAACGTATTTTTTCTATTCCTTCTATTTTGTTTACTGCTCTTAATAATGTTGCAAATGAATTTACTCCTTCATATTCTTCAAATTCTATTTTCTTTTCACGTTCTACTCTTAAGTATGAATTAACATTTTGACCTAATAGTGTTATTTCTTTGTATCCTTGTTCTGCTAGTAATTGTATTTCTTGTATAATATCTTTTGGGCTTCTACTTCTTTCTCTTCCACGTACATATGGAACTATGCAATAACTACAAAAATTATTACATCCATTCATTATTGTTACTGATGCTTTTATTTTGTCATTTCTTGAAATTGGTAGCCCTTCTATTATTTCACCATCTATATCTATTACATCTCTTATTTTTTTGTTTTCTTCCAAAGATTTGTAAAGGTCTTCTGGTAATTTGTGAAGTGTATGTGTTCCAAATATTATATCTACATATGGGTAACTTTGTTTTAGTTTTTTTACTATATGTTCTTCTTGCATCATACAGCCACCTATTGCTATTATTGTACCTTTATTTTCTTTTTGTTTTTTTACTTCTCCTACTTTTCCAAATAGTTTTTCTTCCGCATTTTCACGTACACAACATGTATTAAATAAAACTAAGTCAGCTTCTTCCATATTTAATGTTTTTTTATAGTTCATTTTTTCTAACATTCCGCTTAGTTTTTCTGAATCATTTTCATTTAGCTGACATCCCATTGTTAATATATAATATTTTAATGTTTTTCCTTTATTTATTTCGTTTACTTTTTCTATATATTTTAATTCTTCATCTATATTTATTTTTTCCAAATCTTATTTCTCCTTTTATTACTTTTGCTTTATTTTATTATATTTTTGAATATTTTTCAATAGAAAATAGAAAGATTTGGAAAGATTTAGGACATGTCAAAAAGTCTTTCCAAATCTTCCCATTTTTGAGTTATCCACAACTTGGAAATTTTTTGCCCCGTCCCTAAAATTTCCAAAATTTTGCACAAAAAAAGAATGGTTTCCCCACTCTATTTTATGTCTTTTATTGAATTCCATATTTTTTCTTAAATTTATCTGCTCTACCACCTGTTGTTTCTCTTTTTAAATTACCTGTCCAGTATGGATGACATTTTGAGCAAACGTCTACTTTCATATCAGCTTTTACTGAATTTGTTTTCATTGTGTTTCCACATGCACATGTAATTGTACTTTCTGTATATGTTGGATGTATTCCTTCTCTCATTTTGTATTCACCTCTTCCTCTCTTTTTTAAATTATCTTTATTATATTATCACATAAATACATTTTTTTCAAGTATTTATATGTTTTTTATTTATTTTTCTTGCTGCTCTTGTACATATTTTGCTGAAGCTTCTAGTTCATCTTCTATTGATGGATGAAATACAAACTTATTTACTATATTAAACAAGCATGCAAGCACTACTATAATTAATAATACTTTTTTCCAAACTTTCGCTATCATTTTTTCTCTCCCAATTTGTTTATATTACACTATTAATTATACTATATTTTTCATTTTTGTCAATGCCTACATAGCTAAAATAACAGATATTCTCACATAGTAATTATTATTTTTTCTCTATATGTCTTTTTATTATATCTAAATCTCTTCTTCTATTTTTAGTTCAGCATAATATTCTGGTTTAAATTCTTCATCATATGCAACATCATTAAATATTTCTGGCATTTCTTCTTTGAAGTATTTTAGTAGTGGTATTAATACTTGTCTAATAGATGGATGAACATGTTTTGTTGTTCTTAAACTAAGAATATGTTTCCACTCTCTTATATTTGCTGTCATTGTGTATTCTGCTGCTGTTGAATGTGGTAATATTTCTCTACATATATCTGTTGTTGCTCCTAATTGTTTCATTTTGATATAACTTTTTTCTATCTCTTGCATTGTATTTTTCCAAGTTTCATAAATTTCTTTATCTTCTATATATACTGGATTAATAAATGAAATTTCATTTCCATATTTATCTTTATCATAACTACAGTATCTTGTAGATTCTACTGAAAAGTTTGCAAATCTATGTCTTGTTAAGTCTTTATATGACCCTATATCATTATATATTCTGACTGTAACTTTTTCGTGTTCTAATACAGATTCATGGCCCCTTGTTATACAGTTATTTAATAATTTCTTATAACTATCTTCTGTTATACTTCCTTCTGAACGATAACATGTTCTACATGCTCTTTCTATTCTTTTCATTATTTTTATTCCATCAATTTTTTCTACTTTTATCCATGGCTCTACTATTCTCATCTTTATTTCCTCCCTTTTTATTTTCTTTAATATATCAAATTATATATTTTTTTACAATATATTTTCAATTTTTTTATATTTATATTTGTATAAGTGTCAATGATGTGAAACAAAAATATATAAAAATTTAATATATATA
>CAMXOP010000052.1 GCA_947245665.1 uncultured Clostridiaceae bacterium | reverse complement strand
TATTTTTCCGTTAATGTTTAGAAATTTTTGGGACATTTTCAAAAATTATTGACATTTTTTTCATTTTTTATAGATTATTTTAGGTGGTTTGATGTCACTTTGGTTGTTGAAACTGCCACCCCATACAAAAATATTCCTTATTAAATAAATTAAGAGATTTTTAGGCGCATCCCAAAAATCTCTTGTTTGTTATTCTTCTATTTCTTCAAATTGGCTATTGTATAAATCTGCGTAGAAGCCGCCTTTTGAAAGTAATTCTTCATGGGTACCTTGTTCTACTATGTCACCGTGGTTCATTACTAGTATTAGGTCGGCATTTTTTATTGTTGATAGACGGTGGGCTATTATGAAGCTGGTTCTGCCTTTCATTAGGTTATCCATTGCGGATTGTATTTGTATTTCGGTTCTTGTGTCTATTGAGCTTGTTGCTTCGTCTAGTATTAGTATTTCTGGGTCTGCTAGTATTACTCTTGCTATTGTTAGTAGTTGTTTTTGTCCGCTTGATATATTACTTGTTTCTTCATCTAGTATCATGTCATACGCTTGTGGCAAGGTTTTTATGAAGTGGTGTACGTGTGCTGCTTTTGCTGCTTCTATTACTTCTGTATCTGTGGCATCTGGCTTACTGTAACGTATGTTTTCTTTTATGCTTCCTCCAAATAGCCATGTGTCTTGAAGTACCATTCCGAACATTTTTCTTAGGTCTTCTCGTTTAAAGTCTTTTATATTTATTCCATCTACTAATATTGCACCTTTGTTTACATCGTAAAAACGCATTAATAGTTTTACTATTGTGGTTTTTCCTGCTCCTGTTGGCCCTACTATTGCTATTTTTTGTCCATCTTTTATTTTGGCACTAAAATCTTTTATTATAATTTTGTCTTTATCATAACCAAATTCTACATGGTCAAATGTTACATTTCCTTTTAATCCTTTTATAGATTTTGGATTTTCTACATCTTTTGCTTCTTCTGGTTCTTCTATAAATTCGAATACTCTTTCTGCTGCTGCTACCATTGCTTGAAGCATACTTGAAACTTGTGCTATTTGGTTTATTGGTTGTGTGAATTGTTTGTTATATTGTATGAAGGATTGTATATTTCCTACTGTAATTTTTCCTTGTATTGCTAAGTATCCACCTAATATAGCAACTAGCACATATCCTACATTTCCTATAAAGTTCATTATTGGGTGTATTAAGCCTGATAGGAATTGGGATTTCCATGCTGAAGAATACAGTTCGTTATTTGCTTTTCTAAATTCTTCTAAGGCTTTTTCTTCTCCTCCAAATGCTTTTACTATGGTGTGCCCCCCATATATTTCTTCTACTTGACCATTTACATGGCCTAAGTAATCTTGTTGCTTTTTAAAGTATTTTTGTGATTTTCCTACTATTATTTTTACTAGTACTACTGTAACTGGTAGTATTAGTAAAGATATTAGTGTCATTTCTACACTTATTGATAACATCATTATTAGTATTCCTATTAATGTACATATTGCTGTTATTATTTGTGTAATACTTTGGTTTAAGTTTTGTGAGACTGTGTCTATATCGTTTGTAACAATTGATAGAACTTCTCCTTTTGTTTTTTTGTCAAAGTAACTCATTGGTAATTTGTTTATTTTTTTAGCTAGGTCATTACGTAAGCTATAAGTTAATTTTTGTGATACTCCTGTCATTGTAAAACCTTGTACTAGTGAGAATAACGCACTTATTAGGTATAGGGTAAGTAGACTTAAAAGTATCGCCCCTATTTTACCAAAGTTTATTCCTTCTCCTCCTGATAATTTGCTTACTAAACCATTAAATATTTCTGTTGTTGCATTTCCTAATATTTTGGGTCCTACTATTGAAAATATTGTACTTCCTATTGCAAATATTATTACAACTAACACTGCTATTTTATATTTTGATAGATAATCTTTTATTAATTTTTTTGTAGTTCCTTTAAAGTCTTTTGCTTTTTCTACTGCTTTTCCTGCTACTCCTCTTCCGAGGTCCCCCCATTGGTCCTGGCATACTTTTTAGTCCACCTCCTTACTATTATTTCCATTTAGTTCTTCTTCTGACAATTGTGAAATTGCTATTTGTTTATATGTATCACAATTTTTCATTAATTGTTCATGTGTTCCTTTTCCTACTACTTTTCCCTCTTCTAGTACTACTATTTGCTCTGCGTTCATTATTGTGCTAATTCTTTGTGCTACTATTATTACTGTTTTTCCTTTTACTTCTTTTGCTAAGGCTGCTCTTAATGCTTTATCTGTTTTTAAGTCTAAGGCTGAAAAACTATCGTCAAATACTAATATTTCTGGTGATATAGCAATTGCTCTTGCTATTGATAAACGTTGCTTTTGACCTCCTGATACATTGTTTCCGCCTTGTGCAATAGGAGAGTCATATTTTTCTTCTTTTGCTAAAATAAATTCTTCTGCCTGTGCTATTTTGGCAGCTTTTATCATGTCTTCATCACTCATTTCAGGGTTTCCATATTTTATATTTGATTTTATTGTTCCCGAAAATAGTATTCCTTTTTGTGGTACAAAACCTATCTTTCTCCTTAATTCTTTTATTGGTACATCTTTTATATTTGTACCATCTATTAAAAGTTCTCCTCTTGTTACATCATAAAAACGTGGTAGTAAGTTTACTATTGTTGATTTTCCGCTTCCTGTACTTCCTATTATTGCTGTTGTTTCACCTGGCTTTGCTGTAAAATTTATGTCTGTTAGTATTTCTTCATCTGCATCTGGGTATCTGAAACATACATTTTTAAATTCTACTAAGCCTTTTTTATCTTCTTTAAATCTTTTTATTTTTTCTTTATTTGCTATACTTAAGTCTTTTTCTAATACTTCATTAATACGTTTTGCTGATACTGCTGCACGTGGTAGCATAATTGATATCATTGAAATCATTAAGAAGCTCATTACTATTTGCATTGTATATTGTATAAATGCCATCATATCTCCAACTTGCATTATACCTTCATCAACTTTATGACCTCCTACCCATATTATAAGTACCATTACACTATTCATTACAAACATTAAAGCTGGAAACATTATACTCATTGCACGGTTTACAAATATGTTTGCTTTCATTAAATCTTTATTAGAACTATCAAAACGCTCTTCTTCTCTTTTACTTGTATTAAATGCTCTTATTACTGGAAGACCTGTTAATATTTCTCTTGATACTAGGTTTAGTTTATCTACTAGTTCTTGTAATATTTTGAATTTCGGCATTGCTATTGTAAATAGTGTTAATACAACTCCTATAACACATAAAATAGCCAAACCTACAATCCATGCCATAGATGTATCACTATTAGCTAGTACTCTTAAAAATCCACCTACTCCTATGATTGGTGCATATACTACTACTCTAAATAGTATAGAAATTAGACCTTGTATTTGTTGAATGTCATTTGTACTTCTTGTAATTAATGAAGCAGTAGAAAACTCTCTAAATTCTTTTGTAGAGAAATTCATAACTTTTTTAAATACTTTATCTCTTAAAGTTCTTCCTAAATTAGCTGCTACTCTAGAAGATAATAGCATAATTACAATTGCTGATAGCATACTAATTAGTGCAATTCCTAGCATTTGAAGACCTGCTATAAATATATAATTATTTTGAATTTTATCTGTATTCATTCCTACTGATTTATATTCTTCTTTTACGCTATTGATTGCTGCTTGCTCTAATATAGAGTCATTCATTCCATTTAGACTTTGTTCTATTTTCTCAAATATCATATCAAACTGTTCTTGTGGCATAGCGCCTAATAATTCCAACAAGCTCATTTGGTTCATTATAGCTGGTGGAATTGGTAAATTACCTATAGTTTCATTTTGCTTATTTATTATTTCTTCTATTGGCATTGTTTCTGGAATGTTTTGTTCATCATACTCTTGCATCCCCTGCATAGTATTTACTAGTTGTTCTTTTATCTTCTCAGCAGTTTGCTCATTAGTTACATTTGAAAGAATCATAAGTGGCTTTGACATTAAAGTAGATAGTTCACTTAAATCGTTTTTACTTAATTCATTTATTATGTATAAATCTTCATTTTCTAATATTGGATATTTCTTTTTATACTTATCAAATTCTTTTTCATCCATAGAATTTTTTGAAATTAATGTATATTTACTTAAAATGTTTTCATCCTCTTTAGTAAAAATTAGAAGATTATTCATTTGACTTTTACGAATTACCTCTGGTGCACAATTTTCAATTCCTCCTTGTTGTATACCTATATTAACTATTTTTGATGTATAATCTGGAAGAGTTAAATCTGCCCATGCTTGCACACATAAAAGTAATACAATTATTACAACTGATGGTGCTGTTCTTTTTAGATTTTTTAATATTTTAAACATTTCTTTTTATATCCTCCCTCTTTGGAAATTTTAGGGACGGGGCAAAAAATTTCCATTTTGTGGATAACTTTTTTACTTTTCCACAGTTTTGGAAATTTTTTGCCCCGTCCCTAAAATTTCCATCTTTGTATTATATTTTAGATATTTTTAATTGTCAATGAAATGGGTGTGAATTTTGTGTAAATTTATTTGTGATTTTTACTATATTAGTCGCAACATAAAAGAGCAGAAAATTTCTTGCCCTTTATAATGATATATTTATCAATTTTAAATAAGGTTTGTTCCTTTTGGCACAATAAAATGTTAAATGTCTGTTATACTATTGATATTATACTATATGAAGTACAACTCTAAAGCCTATACTATAGTTAGTTACATTTGATGCTATGCCATGACGATATAGTACTGGGAAAGTACTTGAGTTATAATAACTGCTACTTCCTCGAATAACACGATATGTTGGTAGAGTCCCTATAGAATTATATGCTGCAGAACTTTCATCTGTATGTTCCCATAGGTTTCCTGCTACATCATATAAATTGTAAGCTTTATTATGCTCACTTGCTCCTGTTGTTAATATTCTATAAGTATTATTTTGTTTTGTTCCATTTTCTTCTATATCTCCATAACCGCATAACTTATTTTCATTTTTTTTATATTCTGCTGCTCTTCCTGTATAAGTAAATGCTTCTCCACTAAAATGATTTCCCCATGTGTTTGAATCAGTTAAATTTTTACTTGGATCTGTACTTGATATTTTATTTATCATTACATCCCATTGGGTTCCTGTTATCAAATTACTTTGTACACTGTTAGTATTATACGTTTTTTTTTGCACTTGACCAAGAATTATTATAATCTATAAAATTCCATGGTTCTCTCCCTGCTTTTGATATTGGTGTTTTTATACCATTATATTGTGTTGAATATCCATCTAATGAGTTAGAAATTGTGCCTAATGCAGATATAAATCCAGTTTCACTAGTAAAACCATCCTGACTTGTAGGTAAACCTGCTTCATATCTAGCTACATAAAATCCTCCATATTTCTCTATTTGTCCTAATTCGAAACCATTTGTATCTGTTGCCCAATAACAATTACTTACTCCTTCTTTATCACCTTGACCCCAATTTGTTTTTTTATATTCATTTTCATTACACGGAATAAATACAAATTGATTTCCTTTTAATATATCTACAAATTTGCCTTCATTTACTTCTATTCCATTTGGTACATCTGCTTGTCCTACATATTTGTTTTGGTCAGCTTTATTATCTGATATTACTACTCCACTACCTAAATTTCCTCCTACATAGTAAAAGCCATATGGCACTGGTATTGTTTCTCCATTTCCTGAACTTACTGCATATACACTTGCTACTTTTTTGCTTGATATTATTTCTTTTGCATTCTCTTTTGATACATATGATGGAGTGTATTTTTCCCACTTAGTTGGAAGCTTTACAATTGTTCCTGCTTCAGTTTCTTTTGTGTTTTCTGGTAAATTTCCTAATATTCCTAGTTGTTCATATAATTTATTTAGTTCTTCTTCCTCTTTATTTTGAGCATTTAGATACTTTTCTTTGGCATATTGAGCCTTGTTAAATAAACCATTTTCTCCTAAACTTAAGTTTATTCCTATTCCTGCTAATATTATTAAAAGGATAATTGTAATTACTAGAGAAATTAGTGTTATTGCTGATTTAGATGTGCATAATATTATCATCTCATCTTTCTTTATACTTTCACATTTTGGTATCTTCATATCTTTTTTTATTTTTCTCATTATCTTTTGTCACTCTCTTTTCTTTATTATTTGTTACTTTTTCTAATTTATGTCTTTTTATTTGATATTTTCTATTGTTTTAATTATATTGGTTATATAACCAATAGTCAAGTAAATAGAAATTTTAGGGACGGGGCAAAAAATTTCCAAAACTGTGGAAAAGTAAAAAAGTTATCCACAAGATGGAAATTTTTTGCCCCGTCCCTAAAATTTCTTTACAAATACTCTTTATTGATATAAAATAATAATATCAATTAGTAAGGAGTTTTTATATGGATACATTTATTTCAAAAAGTGAACAGGATACAATTAATTTTGCAAAAGATTTTGCTAAGAATTTAAAGAAACGGTGATATTGTTGTTTTAAGTGGTGAACTTGGTTCACGGTAAAACTAAATTTACTCAAGGAATTTTAGAGTTCTTTGGTGTTGGTGATGAAATTTCTAGCCCTACTTTTACTGTTGTAAATGAACACCATGCTGAGAATATGAATATTTATCATTTTGATGTTTACCGTTTAGATGATGTGGATGAGTTTTATGCTATTGGAGGAGAAGAATATTTTCAAAATGGTATTTGCCTTATTGAGTGGGGCGAAATTATTGAAAGTATTTTGCCTAAACATTATACTAAAATTGTTTTTAAAAAGAATGAGGATAGTCCTGATTATAGAGAATTACATATTGAGAAAATGTAACATTATAAAATATGTTTAACTATAAATTTTAATATTTTGCAAAATTTTATTGACATATATTGGGAATTATAGTATTATATATTTAATCTTAAAGATTTAAACAATAAATCTTCTCAAACGAATAAAAAAAGACCGTTGGTGCAACAACGGTCTTTTCCCTTAATTGTTAAATTCTTTTAGTATGTATAACACTATAATTAAGGCTATTATCTTCTGTATCCTCCTCAAAACGAGTCCCTCCTTCCTACCTTTTAGGCAAAAGGCTATATACTATATATTATGTAATTATAGTTTTCAAGAGTTTCGATAAAGGTTCTTATATTAAGACAAAACAACCGATTTTTTACTATCGGTTGTTTTATAATATTATATTTTACTCACTTATATTCATTCTTAATTTTAATATTTTTTCTCTATAATCATCAATTTCTTTTTTTAATTGTAATATTTGCTTATCATATAGTTTGTGTAGAGCTTTTACATCTTCTTCTGGTAGTTCTTCTTCTGTTATTACATTATCTGCTATCAATACTTGAAGTTTTAATAGTCTTTTTTCTTCATCATTTTCTTGTATTTTTACACTATTAATAAATGTACTTTCTTTTTTTGTTTTGCTTGTTTCCTCTTCTATATTTTCTTTTTTTTCTTTTTTTGCAAATAACTTCTTAAAAATATTTTTTATTTTATCTATTATACTTGAGTTTACTATTGTAAGCTCGTTTGTGCTATTTTTATCCATCTAGGATGCCTCCAACTATCTTTCATAATCTTTTGTGTATTTCTTTTTTTCATCATCATATATTATTTGTTGTATTTTTAGGTTTCTTTTCAATCTACTAAGTATTTCAGACTTGTCTGCTATAGTAAGTCCATCTAACAACTCTTGGTTTATATCTTCTATATCCATATTTCTCTCCTTTTTGTACTATAATAAAATACCATATTTTACCTATATTTTCAATGACTTTCACTTAATGTAATGTAAAAATAATATTTATGTAATATTTGTAATAATTGTAATATTAATGTAATCTTTTCTTTATCAAAAATCGTTTACAAACTTTGTATATTAATGTAGAATATGATAAGAAAAGAGGGATTATTTTGAAAATTTTAAGTATAGATACTTCTTCTAAAATTTGCTCTGTTGCTGTTTTAGAAGATACTACTGTAATTATTGAAAAAAACATTGATGATATGACTACACATTCACAAAAGTTGATGCCTATGATTGATGATATTTTAATGGAACTTAATATGAAACTTACTGATTTTGATTTATTTAGCTGTAGTGTTGGACCTGGCTCTTTTACAGGTGTTCGTATTGGTGTTTCTACTATTAAGGCTTTTTGTGATGTTACAAATGTACCTACTGCTTCTGTTAGTTCTTTAGAGGGCTTAGCTTATAATACTTTAAGTTCAAATATTAATAATACTACAAATATTGTATGTTCTTTAATTGATGCTAAAAATGATAATGTTTATTGTGGTATTTTTAAAAATGAAAATAATGAATTTATACAATTAGAAGATTTATGTGCTAATAGTATTAATGAAATATTAAATATTTTATCTAAATACTGTTTATCTACTATCCTATTTGTTGGTGATGGTGCTGTTTATCATAAAAATTTAATTTTAGAAAGGTTTTCTAATTCAATTTTTGTAGAAGATCATCTTAATAAACAAACTTCAGTTAGCATTGGTATAGCTGGTTTTAATAAATATAATAAAGGAGTTTGTGGAGATTCAAATTTTCTTTCTCCATTATATTTAAGAAAGTCTCAAGCTGAACGTGCTTTGGATGGTGAAAATTAGTACAAAAGTAAAGTTTGACATTACCAGGTCGCTTAAAGTACGACCCCTCAATTTAAAATTAATTTTTTATAGACAAAAGGTACATCTTAATTTATTTTCCTAAAAGTATTTCTAAAAAATATGTGCCTACAATAAATAGGAGAAAAAGATATGTTTGATTTAACTAAACTTGAAATTTATACTATGCATGTTTCTGATTTGAATGAAATTAAAGAAAATTTATTTCAGGATTTTGATGATTTTTGGAATTATGAAATATTTAAAGAAGAACTTGTAAATAATAACTCTAGTTATTTAGTAGCTCGTTACAATGGTGAAGTTGTTTGTTATGGTGGAATTAAAGTTGTTTTTGATGTAGCTGATATTATGAATATTGTAACTAGAAAAGATAAAAGAAATATCGGATTTGGCAAGTTTATTTTAAATGAATTAATTGATATTGCCAGAGAAAAAGATTGTACAAGTATCACATTAGAAGTAAATGAAAATAATAAGTGTGCTATTCATTTATATGAAAAATTTGGTTTTGAGCAGGTTGGTTTGAGAAAAAAGTATTATGATGGTACACATAGTGCCATTTTGATGACACTGAAATTGTAATAAAATGAAAATATCTAATAATTATTAAAAATGATAGAAGTAATATTGAACTAACAAATAAAGCAAATAAAGTTAATTTTAATTTATACAAATTTTATAGGACTAAATGTAAATAGCCGAGAACTAATACTTCTGATAATATGCTGTTGCATTTATAGAATTCAGTTAGTATTTTTTAGTTTTATTATGTATAGATAAAAAATATAGAAATAAGAATATTGGAACAATTTTAATACATGGAATTGCAAGATTCTGTAAACAAAAGAATTTAGTTGTTGTACGAATGGAAACATGTGATTTTCAATCAAGAACTTTTATGAAAAATGGGATATACTGTGTTGCTCAAATTGAAGATTGTCTACCAGGAACAATTGATTACTTAATGAACAATATCCCTACATAGTTAAATAAATTTTAATAATAAATAGATTTAGATGTTAAGCTAGAAATTTGGTTTCCAACATCCATTTCGAAAGGAGAAAAACAAATGAAAAAAAATGAATTATCTTACAAAGATTTAAAAAGAATATGCAACCCAAACATATTTAAGTTTGAGGATACATCTGAGCTTGAAGGAATTGATTCAGGTATTGGGCAGGATAGAGGTATTAAAGCTTTAGAATTTGGTGTTAATGTTGATGTTAAAGGTTATAACATTTATTTGGAAGGTCCAAGTGGTGTTGGTAAAACTATGTATGCTAAAAATTACTTAGATAAAATTTCTAAAAAGAAAAAGACCCCTTCTGATTGGTGTTATATTTATAATTTTGATAACCCTAATGAGCCTATTGCAGTTTCTCTTCCAGCTGGTCAAGGTAAAGAATTTGAAGAGAATATGAATTTATTTATCAAAGATATTCGTAAAGATATTAAAAATACTTTTAATAATGATGATTTTGAAAAAGAAAAAACTTTAATAAAACAAGAATTTGAAGAAAAAAGGTCATATCTGTTAAATAAATTAAATCAGGAATCTGAAAAACATGGTTTTCAAGTTAAATCTGCTCAAAATGGTATTTATATGATGCCTATTATTGATGGTAAAACAATTGAAGAAGAAGAATTTGAAAAATTAGATGAAAATATAAAAAAACAATTTGAAGAAAAATCTGTAATTGTTCAAGAGCAAGTAATGGATGCAATTGGTAAAATAAAAGAAATTGAAAGAGCTTCTGATAAAAAAATTGAAGAATGGCAAGCAAACATTGCCCTACTTACAGTTAATTCACATATTAATTATATAAAAAATAAGTATAAAAGAAATAAGAAAATTAATAAATTCCTTACAGATGTAAAAAAGGATATATTAAAAAATATTTCAATTTTTGTAGGAGATGACACTCAAAATGTTGCGCAGTCTGCACAAACTCCTACTAAAGATCAACCAAAGCCTTGGCTTAATTATCGTGTTAATTTATTTGTAGATAATAGTGATAATGAGGGTTCACCAGTTATTATGGATTCTAACTATTCTTATCACAATATATTTGGTAAATTAGAATATGAAAATTATTATGGTGCATTAAAAACAGATTATACAATGTTAAAACCTGGTCTTCTTCATATTGCTAATGGTGGATACATTATATTTCAAGCAAAAGATCTTATCTCAAATGGAATTTGTTATGAATCCTTAAAAAAGGCTCTTCGTATTAAAGAAATTTCTATAGAAAATACTGCTGATCAGCGTACATCTATGGTTATGGTCTCATTAAAACCTGAACCTATTCCATTAGAAGTTAAAGTTATTGTTGTAGGAAATGACCAGATTTATCAATCTCTTTTAGCTATGGATAGTGATTTTAGAAAATTATTTAAAATAAAAGTTGAGTTTGAAGAAAATGCTCCTATTACAGCTGAAAATATGAATAAACTTGCTAAATTTGTTCATGGATTTTGTGAACAGGAGGAATTACCTCATTTAGATAGAGGATCTGTTGCCAAAATTGTAGAATATGCTTCTAAGCTTGCTGATGATAGAGATAAAATATCTACTAGATTTACTGAAATAGGTCAAGTTGTAGGTGAAGCTGCTACTTGGGCTAAAATGGATAGAAAAAAGGTAGTAACATCAGAATATATTGATATTGCTTTAAAACAAAGAATTGAAAGAGTGAAAAAATATGATTCTAGGTATATGGAAATGATTGAGCAAAATACACTTTTGATAGATACTAAAGGAGCTGCTAAGGGTCAAATTAATGGTTTGACTATAATGACAATTGGAGATTATACTTTTGGAAAACCTGTTAAAATAACTGCTAACACATACTCTGGAAAGACTGGTGTTGTTAATATAGAAAGAGAAGTCGAACTTTCTGGTTCTTCTCATTCAAAAGGTGTATTAATTTTAACTGGATATTTAGGTGAAATGTTCGCACAAGAAGTTCCCCTATCGCTTACAGCAAGTATATGTTTTGAGCAATTATATAATGGTGTAGATGGTGATAGTGCTTCAAGTACAGAATTGTATGCTATACTTTCAAGTTTATCTGGAATACCTATTAATCAAAGTTTAGCAGTAACTGGCTCTGTAAACCAAAAAGGTGAAATACAACCTATTGGCGGTGTTAATGATAAAATAGAAGGATTTTATCAAGTATGTAAATTACGAGGCTTAGATGGTTCTAATGGAGTTATAATTCCTATACAAAATATTAATAATTTAAGTCTTTCTGATGAGATAATTGAGGATGTTAAAAATGGTAAATTTCATGTATATGCTATTTCTACAATAGATGAAGGTATTGAAATATTAACTGGTGTACCTGCTGGAAAAAAAGATATTAATGGTAAGTTTCCTGCTGGTTCTATAAATTATTTGGTGCAAGAGAAATTGAAGAAATATGCTAGTGTTAGTAAAGATTTATAAAATATACAAAGAATGGGACGTGTAAATTAACACACGTCCTTCTTTTTTGTAGTCTCTTATTATTCATTCATCTTCTTCTTTATTTTTATTAGCCTGTAAATTTTTGATATAATCTGCAATTATAAATGCCAATATTACTGAAAATATAAATCCTATTAAGCATTTCCATGATAATATTAAAATAGCTATTAAGATTATGTAAAATATTAATGTTGTAGCTTTTGGTGTTTCTAATAAATAGTTATTCAGTTTGTTAAAAAATATTTTTTTTACACAACATGCTGCTATCAACCATACCCACATAAATGTCATACCAGATAATATTATATAAATGTTGCTTTCTATTGCTATAAAAATACCTGCTACTTCAGCCATTAACATTATAACCAACATCAAAAGTATTCCTAGCGCTTCAGATATCCGCATACCTTTTGCATCTAATAGAACTTTTAATTTGTCTAATAACGCTTCCAATTTTTTCATCCTTATACCTCCTAATTTATTAGTTATAAAGTTACATGTAAATTATGCAAAATATTATATCATTTTATTTTTAGAGTTTCAATAATTTTATCTAAAAAAATTTAGTATTATGATTAATTTATGATAATGTCTTAAGTAATAACTTTAGAAAATGTCCCAA
>CAMXOP010000051.1 GCA_947245665.1 uncultured Clostridiaceae bacterium | reverse complement strand
TTATATATATTAAATTTTTATATATTTTTGTTTCACATCATTGACACTTATACAGTATTTTTAAATATTTTTTCGTTTTCTAATTTACTTTTTATGTCATCTATGCTATAATGTTACTATATGGGCAATGTCCTGTGTACATTGAAATAGGAGAATAATAAAATTTTAACAACATGAAAGGAGCTTTCAACATGAAAAAATTAACAACATTTGTAGTTCTCGCATTTTTGGTTCTTTCTCTTACAGGCTGTTCTCATAAGGACTGTGTCAGCAAAGAGAAGTACAAAAAACTGCAGGAAGACACAGCAATTGAAATTGCCAATTTAAATGAAGAAATTGAGGCTATAAAAAATGAGAGTGCTGATTATGAAGCACAGGCCTTTGTTCTTCAGGGAATGCTTAATAGTTACAAAAGTTCTCAAACCTCTCATGAGGAAACTGTAAAAGAACTGCAGGAGGAAAATACTGATTTAAGGGATGAACTTGCAAAGAGGGATGCTGAAATAGCTGCTTTAAAGAAGACAGGAACTTCTACAGTAGCTGTTCCTGTACAGATCTACCCTTTGGACATAACTCAGTCTGAGCTTTTGCTTTCTCTTATGTTTAACCCTGACCCCGATGGTAAGAAATATGAAGACAAAAAAGCAATTTGGTATTCTAACCCATATTGTTATGAGCAGGTAAAACTTACTGGTAGTATTCAATTAATTTGTGATACTGTGGTAGAATGGGAACTACCAAATGGATGTACTGTATATACCTGTAGAACTACCAATAATGCTTTGGTTCATTCTATGAAAAAACCAAATGTAACAGAAATTAAGTAACTTCTCCTATTGTTCATATTAGTGTTTTGAATTATTTCATTACAAAAGTCGGATATCTTTTTTGAGATATCCGACTTTTACTTTTATATCATATATATTAAAGAAGTTTAATATATATTTCTTATTCCATTTTAAAATTCATAAACATAACATTCTAAAGTTTTTCTACCAAATTGTAATGCCTCACTATGTGAACCCATGTAAACATCTATTTTACTATTTGATATTGCTCCACCTCTATCTTGTACTACAAACCATCCTCCATTTGGTTTATTTGCAAATGCAGGTATATATATTACGGTTCCTAATTTATAACCTTTACCTGCTGCAATTGTATACCATGATGATGCTCTAGCACCTGAAGCTGTAATTCCTGTTGACTTTCCACAACATTTTGAACATGAACAATATGCTGATGTATTAAACTTTTTAACTATTGGAGTTATTCCTTCTACTGATTTTGCTAATTTTGTAGAAGCTGTAGCTGCTGGATTAGTAGTTGCTAACCTTTCTCCCGATCTTGATGTTACTTGAATTGTTTTTACTTCAACTATTTTATTTACTGGCTCCTTAATAACTTTTGAAGATATCTCTACTTTTTCTATTTCTACATCATTTTGATATCTCACCTTATATGTTACTTCTTTTAAACCATTTATACCATTTTGAACCACTTTATTTTGCTTTGTGCCTTCTCCTACAGCCTCTTTTGTAATTGTTTCATATGGTATAACTACTTGCTCAGTTATAATTTTTTCTATAACACTTTTATAACTT
The DNA here is from genome assembly GCA_947245665.1 of uncultured Clostridiaceae bacterium. Classification (GTDB taxonomy): domain Bacteria; phylum Bacillota; class Clostridia; order TANB77; family CAG-508; genus UMGS1663. Next base: position 11,427 of record CAMXOP010000051.1, on the reverse strand, counting down.
TCTAATATTTGTTCTGTGCTAACAGTTTCTTCTAACTGTGCAACTTCTTGTTCTACTTCAGAAACCTTTGATATCTTTATAGTTTTATTTTCTGAAATTTCTGAATTTATATCTGGTACAACTACTTCATCTTCAAGAAGAGTTATATGATTTTCTTCTAATATTTCTGATACTTTCGTTTTAGCTGTTAAGACTTTCATTTCATAATTACTTGAAAGTACTATTTTAACATTTACAAGTTTAGCATTTGTAGCTACAACACCCATACTAGTTATAAATATAAGTATTAAGCTTATCCCTAATATTTTCCTTAGAGAAACAGATGCTTTATCATTTTTGTTCATAAAATTTAACCTCCTTTTATGCAACAATGTAATTATACTATTTTTACAAAAAATTGTCAAATTTAATAACTTTTTTGTATCCCTTTAATATAAGCACTTTGCTACTTATATACATAATTTCTACTTAAATAAAACATTGTAAAATAGCGGTCTTACTACATTATATGCAGCTTGTACAAAAAAAATGATAAAACAACTAAAAGGGACGCCCCTTTTTCGAAAAAATTTTCTAAAAGGGTCATCCCTGTAATTTTTTTATTATAAATTTATTGCTATTTTTTTATAAACTTACATAAATATTAACTTTATATAATTAATTTGTAAAAACTTAAATACTTTAATTCCTTTATTTCAAGTATATTCTATATTTTATCTTAAAGGAGTGTCCCAAATAGTAAAAATTTTCGAAAAAAGGACGTCCCTTTTAGTTGATTTTAAATATTTGTTTGGCGTTGTTGTATGTTTTTGTTGCTACTTCTTTTACCTCTAATTCTTTAAATATTGCTATTTTTTCTGCTATATACTTTACGTTTCTTGAGTCATTTATTGTTCCTCTTTTTGGCTCTGGTGCTAAGTATGGACTATCTGTTTCTATTAGTATTTTTTCTATTGGTACCATTTTTACTATTTCTTCTGCATTTTTTGAGTTTTTAAATGTTATTGGTCCTGCAAATGATATATAAAACCCTAAATCTAAGCCTTGCTTTATTAGCTCTCTATTTAGTGGGCAACAATGAAATATACCTTTATTATTTACACTATTTTCTCTTAAAATTTTTAGAGTATCATCTACCGCTTCTCTAGTATGAATTACGATTGGCATATTATATTTATTTGCAAGTTCTATTTGTTTTATAAAAATTTCTCTTTGTATATCTTTATTTTCTTTATTCCAATAATAGTCTAAACCAATTTCTCCTATTGCTACTATTTTATTATTTTTGTCTTGCTTTATTATATTTTCTATTTCTTCTATCATAAAATCAACTTCGCTTAAATTTTCGGGAACATCGTTTGGTGATATTCCTACTATTGAATATATATAGCTATGTTCATTTGCTATTTTTAAACTTTCTTTTGAAGACTCTATATCATAACCTGCACATATAAATTTTGTAACTCCTGATTTATATGTTTCTTGTATTATTTGTTCTCTATTTTTATTAAATTTTTCATCATTATAATGTGAATGTGAATCAAAAAATTCCATGTTTTTTTCCTCTTTTCTTATTTTTCTTCTTTTCTCCATTTCTTACATAAAATAATAGTATTTTTAAATTATAGAGTAGCATGAAGGAGGTTTAATTTATTTTTTTAAAATTGCTTTCTCCGTTAAGGCGGTGGGGACCGCTTAGATTAGTATAATAATGAGTGTAATGAAATGTAACTCACTATTTGTATTTACGCTTTGTGGGAGGTTAGGAAACCAATTTTGAAAAAATAAATTAAACCTCCTGGGAGCGGGCTATTTTATATATTGTTTTTTTCGTAACCTCTTCGCAGAAAACTCGAGCACAAAGCCACGCCCCTACATTTGCACTATACAGTTTGCAATTGCATAATCTTTTATATGTGATAAGCTAATATCTATTTCTACTTTCTCATTTATCTTTTCTTTATTTAATATTACATATGGTCTTCCTTCCTCATTGTTTAATATTTCCATATCTAACCATGTTAAATCATATTTATTATGTAGTAGTGGCGATATTGCTTTAAATATTGCTTCTTTTGCTGCAAATCTTGCTGCATAGTGTTCAAATTTCTTTATATTTTTGCTTTTACAATATTGTATTTCATTTTTAGTATACACCTCATTTAAAAATTTGTCTCCTAATTTTTCTATTGCTTTTTTTATTCTTTCTACTTCTATTATATCTGTTCCACATTTTATATTCATTTTTTCCTCCTATTGGTATAAACATGACTTTACCACAAGAACATTTAGTAATTGCTCTACATTTAAATATTTTATAGGGGCATAATTCGGTATTCCTTACCGATTAAGCCCCTACAGTTATTCCTTTTATAATAATCTTTTTGATTTTATTTTGTATAATAGTTTGCATTTATATCTTCTGCTAAATGCCATTTTCCTATGAAATCTATTATTAGGTTATTTTCTAGTGTATATGTTGGCTCTACTATTGTTTTTCCTGTTTGGTCTAATGACCCCCATTTTCCATCTTTTTTTACTGATACATACCCATATTTGTTTTGCTCTGTTGCATCATCATATATATAATCTACTACCACTATTCCTTTATTATTTATATATCCATATTTTCCATCTTTTTTACTTAGGAAAATTGTATTTGTATTTAATATCTCTGTATTTTGTTTCTCTTCTAGTTTAAAGTTGTAGTATTTATATTCTTCTCCACTTCTAACTTTTATATAGTTCTTATCTGTATTTATTTCTGATATTATTCCTGAAGCTTTTATATTGAAATTTCTATTTAATAAGTCTGATTCTGAATTTTCTTTTTGTGCTGTTATAAAATCTGCTTCTTCTATATATTTTATATTTGTATATTTAAATTGTACCTTTTCTTCATTATTGGTATTTATTATTCCGTATTTTTCTGCCTTTTTAGCTATATATGTATCTGTAAAAGCATATGTTAAATCGTCGTATTCTGGTGATACTTTTACATCTCCTGATTTTGTAATAATTCCATATTTTCCATTTTTCTTTAGTATTATATTATCTGAATTTATTTGTTTTACATCTTCAAAACTATTTTCTAAATATGTGTTTCCTTCTGTATCTATTATTTTCCATTTTGAGTTTTCTTTTACTACATACATGTTATTTCCATATATATTTTTTATTTCTTCATATTTTTCTTCTAATACTTTTCCTCCATTAGAATTCACTATTCCATACTTTCCATTTTCTGATTTTACTATAAATCCATTTTCATATTTTGTTGTTAATGAATTTATTTGTTCATAATTATTTTGTATAAGAATATTTCCAAAATTATCTACTATTCCTTGTTTATTGTTTTTTATAGTGATAAATGCATTTTTAGTTCCTACAATTGCTTTTATTTCATCATATTCACAATTTAATATTTCTTTTCCTTCTAAGTTTATTAAACCATATTTTCCATCTTTTTGGACTTTTAGTACATTGCTTTCATACCATAAATTATTTGATTTATCATTGTTGTATATTACTTCTATTTTTTGATAGTTTGTATACAATTCTTTGTTTTTATTGTTTAATACTTTTGTTTCAAATGTTCCTGCTTCATAGTTTGTATTAATTGTACATATGAATATAGGTTTTGTACTATCTGGAATTATTATCATTTCTTCATATGAAGGTTCTATTATTATATTTTGCTTTGTGTCTATTACTCCCCATTTTCCATTTTCAAATATAGTATAATATCCTGTTATAAATGTTTTTTCTTTTATTTCATCTTTTCCTTTTAATAGTTCTTTTATTCCTATTACAAACATGACAATTACTAATATTGCTATTATTACTGCCATTACTTTTTTCATATTTAGCTTTGGCTCATTGTCATATCTTCTCCCTCTACTTCTACTCATAAATTTCTCCTCTTAATATTCATTTATTTCTAACTATAATATATCATTTACTATTTATAAAACACAATCTTTTTTATTATTTTTTCTCATAATAACATTTCCAAAAGGGACAGATAACCCATTAGGAAACGTCCCCAATGGGAATGGTAACTTATTTATTTTTTATTTTTGCTACTATTACTGTCATATCATCTTTTGGTATTCCATAATTATTGTCTATTGCTTCTTGCAAAATGATATCTGCTATTTTCTGACTATCTTCTGTTTCTATTTCTTCTAATAAGAATTTTAACCACAATTCTTTATTTGTGTATTCTTCTGATGATTCTAATATTCCATCACTACACATTACTAGTATGTCTCCATCACTTAAGTCTTTGTCATATACTACTAGGTCTATATCACTTAATATTCCTGTTGGTAATGATAATGATTTTAATACTTGTACATTTTTTTTATTTTTTACATATGTTGGACATGCCCCATTTTTTATGAATTCTAGATTTTTAGCATATAGGTCAAATATTGCTATATCTAATGTTGCATACATATCCTCTTCATTTATTGTAGATAGTGTTGAGTTTATTAATCTTAATGATGTATCTTTATCAAAACCTGATGATAATAGTTTATTTAACATTGCTATTGCTATATTACTACTTCTTTTCGCTTCTTTTCCTGAGCCCTTTCCATCACTTATTGCTAATAAGTATTTTCCATCTCCTAGTTTTGTTTGTATACTACTATCTCCTGATGCAGTAGAACCTGATTTTGTCACAGTTGCTATTCCTACTTGCATTACTTGGTTATCGTCTGAAATAAATGTATATAAACATTTATCCTTTTTTAGTCTCTTTCCACATTCTTGCTTTTGCAATATCATATTTTGACCTAATGTTTTTGATATTATTTTTGTCATTTTTTTGATATTACATGTTGGTTTTTCCACATCTTCACATATATCTGTGTATAAATTTAGCTCTACTCTTCCTGACTTTTCTTTATTTATTGTTATTGTTTTTACTTCTATTTGTATTTCTTTTAACATATTTACTATTTCTTGCTTTATTGCAATATATTGGTCTTCTTCTGGTTTTTCTATTCCTTCTGCTAATGCTCCTATTGCTTTTGATACTTCTTCTAATTGATTTGAAACTGCTTTTTTATTTTCGTCTAATTTCTTTTTCCATATAAAGTTTAATTTGCTTACCCTATATGAATAATTAATGGTTTTTACCATTTTTAGTATATCATCTTTTATTTCATCATTTATTATAATGTAATTGTTGTGTTTTGCAAATATATTTATTAGGTCTTTTTCTACTATCATTTCTTTTCCTAGTAATTCCATAAATATATCTTCTACTAGTGTACCTTCTGGTGTGCATATATCATCAAATAAAATATTTCCTTCTAATCCTTCTATATTATTCTGAAGTTCTTTTTCAAATATTTTATAGTTTTCTTTTTCTTGCTCTATTAGTTCTTCCTCATCTACTATTGTTGCTGCGGCTTCTTTATAACTTTTTGCTATTTCAGAAATTGTTTCTGACATTGCTTCTAGCTTATATATTGTATCTTTATTCTCTTCTAATACTCTTCCTGTTGCTTCTGGAAGCAATTTTGTATTATTATACATATCTTCTATATTTATTTTTATATGTTTTGGAACTGCTAAAAGTCCTAACGCAGCTATTAGTATTTCTTGAATATTTATTACCTGTGCTGCATTACCATTTGCTACATATGTAAGTGCTATGTTTCCTGCTATAAAACCTATTATTACTCCTATTTTTCCAAATTTACTAAATATTCCTGCTATCATTCCTGAAAGTGCATAAGAAGCAACCATATTTACTTCCCCTGCTCCTATAATTCCTAATACTGTTCCTACAGTGATACCTGCTGTTCCTCCTATTAGAATTCCGTTTTTCCACCCCATGATAAGTACTATTAGTATGCATAGTATATTTTTTAATGAATAACCAAATATACTAAATTCTCCTATACTAGATATGGCTATTGCTAAAAGTAGGCTTGTCCCCATTACTTCTTCTACTCCATATACTTTTCCATATCCTATTTTATTAATTATTGGTATAGCATTTACAAATATTTTGTAGAATATATATACACATATACTATACATTACAGCTACTAATAGGTCATATATCATAAAATCTTTAAATATTAAACTTGCTAATTTTACCATTAAGCATGAAACAAATATACGAAGTCCTAATTTTCTTTTTTCATTATTTTCTTCATCATATTTTGGTGCTTTTATTAGTATACTAAATAATAATATTAATGACATTAACACATAGTTTAATGTGCTTGTACCTCCAAATGATATAAAATTTCCTATTCCTATTATAACGAAAGATATTCCTACTGGTATACAATTACTTAATATTGCTGCTAACATTGCTATTCCAAAAGGAGCTAAGTCTTTATTTATTACAAATGATACTTGTGATACCATAAATGCTACTATATATAATAGTATTTTTTGTTTTGTAAAAGAATTTTTTATTAGTTCTTTTATTGTTTGTTTTTTGTTTTTTTCTATATCTTCAAATTCATTTTGATTATTATCAAAATTCCTCTCTATATTTTGAAACATCCTTACCACCTCATACTTTTTTAATTTTTCTTTAGTTTGCTTTTTTCATTTGTTATTTTAATACATGTACTACTATTTTTTTGTCGTTTTAATGTATGAAATTAAAAAAGTTTTTTACAACTTGTGATATATTTATATATATTTTATTTTTTTAATTTTTTATATTACAAAACTTTCATATATTTTATCGTAAAATGTCTCAAATTACAAGGGCTATTGTAAAATAAATACTAGTTTCATTACTGTATATTATAACAAGTTCACATTAAAACAGCCTTTTAAAAATTTTTCTTAAAAGGCTGTTTTTTTATTTTCTGTTTTTTAACTTTTGATTTCTATTATAATACATATTTTTTAATTAATATTACTCCTGTAGATAATATTGCAAGTGCTCCTGCTGCTAGTATTATGTAGCTTGTGTTTAGTAGTTCTCCTGTTTTTGTTGATAAAATTACTGGTGCATCGTCTATGTCGTCTTCTCCTGGTTTTTTATTGTTTGGAGTAGAGTCTATATCTGGTGTATCACTATCGTTTTTGTCTTTACTTATTTCTGCTACATTTACTTTAAGTCCCATATTATCGCTTCCATTTATCCATGTTAATAATACTTCTACTTCTGCTTTTTCTCCTGGTTGTAATAATGTATTTTCTAATGCATTTGTTACTATTTTTCCGTCTACTTGCTTCCAAGTTGGATTATCTGCTGCTACAAATTTTAGTCCTTCTGGTATATAGTCTGAAATTTCTGTTGCATATCCTGCTATTTCACCTTCGTTTGTTACTCTTATTTTATACCTGAATTTTACTACTACTTTATTTAGTTTGCTTTTTGCTATTTCTACTTTTACTACTTCTTCTGGGTCATCTTCTGCTTTATGTCCTGTTTCAATAACTTTTTCTTTACCATCTTCTATAACTATAGCTTGTGTTACCCATTTTCTTAATGCTAAATCAAAATATTTTACTTTTACTTTTTCAATATCTTGATCGTCTTCTCCTTCTATCCATTTATCTGGAGTTGAATCTTTGTCGATTACTGGTTTTCCGTTTTTGTCTTCATCATCTGCTATTTGTGCCTTGTTTATTAGTATTCTATCTGATGTATTTGGTTCTGTTACTTTGAATGCTATTTTTATATCTCTATAGTCTGGCTCTTCCATTGTATTTTTGTCAAATGGTTTTAATAAGTTATTTCTTCCTGTCTCATTTTCTTGTGCCTTTGATAGATAGTCTGTTGATATTGAAACTGCTTTTGTTATGTCTTCTGTTTCATTTTGTTCTTCATCTAACATTATCCATCTATATTCTTTATTTGTTTCATTTTCTGGTAAGAATTCTAAGCCTTCTGGTAAATCGTCTTTTACTTGTTTTGCATATCCTGCTTTTGTCCCTTCATTGTATATACGTAATGTGTATGTTACTATATTTCCGTTTTCTACTTCTACTGGTTCTTTTGTATGTGTGTATATATAGTTTCCATTTTCATCTATACTAAATACTGGATATCTATTTGTTACTTCTTGCTTATCTACTGCTGTTATGAATTTTCTTAATGCTAAATCAAAATATGTTAGTTTGATATGCTCAACATCTATGTCATCTTCTTTTTCGTTATCGTTATTTGGAGTTGAGTCTCTATCTATTACTGGATTTCCGTTTTCATCTGAATCATCTGATATTTCAGCAATATTTGTTATTATTCCTTCATAAGAATTAGGTGCTATAACTTTAAATACTACTTTTACATCTTTGTAGTTTGGTGTTGACATTGTTTCTTTATCAAATCCTTTTATTAGGTTTTCTCCTGCTGTTTTTTCTTGTTCTTTTGATAAATAATCTGTTGTTATATATTTTGCTTTTGCTACATCTTCAGTTTCTTTTCCTTCTTCATCTAACATTATCCATCTATATTCTTTATTTGTTTCATTTTCTGGTAAGAATTCTAAGCCATTTGGAATGTTATCTTTTATTTGTTTTGCATATCCTGCAATATTTCCTTCATTATATATTCTTATTGTATATTCTACTTGGTCTGTTGTTTCTACTTCTACTGGTTCTTTTGTATGTGTATAAATGTAATTTCCGTTTTCATCTTTATCAGTTGTAAATGTAGGATATCTATTTGTTACTTTTTCTTCATTTACTCCTGTTATGAATTTTCTTAATGCTAAATCGAATTCTTGCAATATTAATTTATCAAAGTCATCATCATCTTGTTGACCTTTGTAATGATATTCTTTATCTGTTAATACTGATTTGTTTGTGTCTCTTCCTTTATATTCTGGAAATTCTTCGTCTGTTGGTAAATTATCATTTTGTATGTCATCTGCTGGTTTTGAGTTGTTATTTGTTAAACTGTCTGCTGTTGAGTCTCTATCTACTACTATATCTCCGTTGCTATCAGTAAATCCTGTTATTTCTGCTATATTTGTTATTATTGTGTCTAAATCTTCTACTTCTTTTACTTTACATTTTATTTGTACATCTATATAGTCTAATTCTTCTCCTTCAAATGCTTTTAGTAAAACTTTATCTTCTGTATCTGTTCTTTGACTATATATATCATCTCTATTTGCTGAAAGGGCTGTGTCTGGTGATGTTATTGTTGTTTTTACTGTTCTTCCATTAGCTGATACACTCCAGCCATATTTTGCATTAAAACTATCATTTACAAATTCTAATTGTGGTGGCAAATGATCTGTAATTTCAGTTACATATCCATCTATTTCACCTTCATTATATACTCTTATTGTATATATTACTTCATCTCCTACTGTAACACCTACTGGAGCTTTTTGATGTTTATATATTGCTGTTGTTGCTGTTCCATTTTTTAATGGTGTAACATCTGGTATTGGCTCTTTTATATATTTTCCATTTGAATCTACTAATTTAGTATTATTTACTCCAGTTATAAATTTTCTTAAGCTTAAGTCAAATGCTTTTTCTCCTGGTTTATTTGGTGTTATTAATGGTATTTCATAAGTTGTTTCTTTTTTTCCTATTTCTACAACTGGTTGGTCTGTTTCTGGCGCATTTACTACTGACCAATATGTAATTGCTGTTTCATAAGTTTTAGCTGATATTTGAAATTTTAAACCTGAATCATATAATTCTTTAGCCACTGATATATAGAATTGTTTTCCTACCATGTTTTTTATATCTGATGAATTTTTAGCATCGTCTAATATTGTGAATGGTACATCTTCTTCCCCTTTTTTTAGACTTGCTGTTAATATACTTTCTAAATTTACTCCTTCATCATTTAAAGTATATGGTCCTAATATATAATTTTCTCCTTCTAGTTTTATTTCACTATTAGCTGTATTTATAGATACTGGTGCTTTAGTATTGTTTGGAGTAGGTTCATAATCATCATTTTCTATTCCTCCAGAAACTAAATAATTGAATAATGCTTGTGCATCATCATTTCTTTCGTCTCCATTATCTCTGAACTTATCCCCTATAGCTATGTAATTTGGATCTTCTTTTTCTTTTACTTCTAAATAGAATGTTCTATCTGTTATATGATAATCATCATTTTCATCATTATTTGTAAAATACCAAATTGCTAATTGTTGTGCAACATCTATTTCATCATCACTTATATCACTATTTGCTATTCCTGCAGCTTCTAATAATTGGGCTCTATATTCTCCTTCTGGATCATTTTCTGGTACATAACAATGTTCTAATACCCAAATTAGTGAATTATAATTACTTCCACTAGGAAGTGCTGCTAAATAATTTCCTTTTATTGAATTTATATCTTTTAGATCAAAACTTTGAGTATATGGTCTTACTGTTACAGCTCCAACATATGAGCCTCCCATATCTCTTGATCCAAAACCTGCACCTGCTTTAATACAATATATTGTTTTACTTAAATCTATTTTTGGATTTTCTGCTGTTGGACCTTCTTCACTATCATAAGAAGCTATTTTCCACATTACTTTTTCTATTGCTCTATATGAATAACCAGAACTACGATATTGTTCTAGTCCTAAATATAATGTATTTGCTGCTGCAGCATTAACATTTGTGTTTACTGTTAAAAGCAATATTCCCAAAGTTATTATTAATACACTCAAAATTCCTTTTTTTAATTTCATTGTTTACCATCCTTTTTTTATTTTTTTTTGATTATATTTATATATCTATATTTTAAAAATATTTTAAATATAAGTCAATAGTAATATTTGGCTGTTTTTTTCGTATTTTTTTATCACTTAAATTTTAGCTACGGATACTCGTTTTCTGCCCATAACTTTTTTTCCAATTCATATATTATAATTATATTACATTTTTGTTGCCAAATCAAGGTTTTATGTGAATTTATTTAGGGTTTGTGGGGTTTTATTCATTTTTTATAAAAACTAAATTATTTAAAGTATTATTTTAAATACAACATATATATAATGTTTTTCTCATTATTTCTCTTTAGCCAAAACACGATACTTATATCTAATAACAGAAAAATCATGTAACACTATGGTGTTACATGATTTTTTTATAAAAATTCTTGTTTAGTTCTCTACTAATTTTTATTTTTAGGTAATTCCAATCAAACATTGATATGTATTTTAGTGATTCTGATGATAATAAATTATTTTGTTTGGCATATTTATTCCATTCTTTTACTTCTGGAAATTTATTATTTTTTATTGTCATTTGTTTTAATTCTTCATATGCAGCCTCATAAAATAACATCATATTACTATTTAATGGATATTGTCGCCTCTTCGCTAAAAAATAATAATAATTTATTAATTGATCCATACTATTACTTATATTTATTGTTTCACTATTTTGTAATCCATTTTTTTCTATATTTCGGCTCTTCGCTAAATCGAGTGGGTAAGTAGTCAAAACAAAATAAATATAGTATAA
>CAMXOP010000050.1 GCA_947245665.1 uncultured Clostridiaceae bacterium | reverse complement strand
AATTGCTGTATGTTTATTATAGTTGTCATCTATCTCTTTATTAATATTTTCAATATCAAATCCATCTACTTTATTATTATTAACATTATACTTTTGCTTTATGGCTACAATCTTTTCGACGCTTTCATTTATTTTATTTATATCTATCTTTCCTTTTTTTGTTTGTATAGAAATAGTCTTTATTATTTTTTCTATATTTTTATATTTTGTTCCTATCATTATCATATTATCCCCTGAATTAATTGCAAGTTCTACTGCTTTTTTTAATGAATATTTTAGTCTTATAGCTAACATTTTTAGATCATCTGTGATTATTATACCATTAAATTTTAATTTTTCTATTAAGTACTCTTGTAAAATTTTTTTTGATAATGACGCTGGATATTTTTTATCTATTTCTTTTAATAAAATATGCCCAACCATTATAGCCTCTGCACCATTGTGTATTGCCTCTTTAAAAGGAATTATATCTTCATTTTCCAATTGTTCTATACTTTTTTTGACAACTGGTAACATTGCATGTGAATCTTTTGTTGTAGCTCCATGACCTGGAAAATGTTTTATTACTGGTAATACTCCACCTTTTGATAGTTCTTTCATAAATTCTATACCGTATTTTGAAACATCTTCTTTATTTTCGCCATAACATCTGTCACCTATGGCATGATTTTCATCAAAGTTTTTTATATCTAATACAGGAGAATAGTTTAAACTTATACCTGTTTTTATTAACATTTTTGAAATTACTTTTGCACTTTCTTTTACTATATCAATATCACCTGTTTTTGAAAATTCATTTGCACTTTTTACGTTTAAAATATCATAAGGCATTCTATTTACTCTTCCACCTTCTTGGTCTATACTAATGAATAGTGGTATTTTATTTACTCTATTTATTTCTTTTAATTTATTTATTAGTTTTATCATTTCTTCATAATTATCATAGTTCTTTTTATACAGTATAATTCCACCTATATTATATTTTTGTATTATATTTATTGTTTTTTGAGTTATTTCTTTTTCTTCTAAAGCTATTATAAACATTTGTCCTATTTTTTGCTCTATTTTTAAATTTTCTATTTCCATTTTTTTCCCTTTAACTTTTTTATTTTATTCTATCACAATAATATTTTTCATACAATATTTATAGGTAAAATTTTTTAGGAGGAACACATATGAAATTTATTTTTGATATATTAAGAGGAATAGTTTTAGGAGCTGGATGCATTCTTCCTGGTATTAGTAGTGGTGTTTTGTGTGTTATTTTTGGTATATATGAAAAATTGGTCGATAGTGTTTTAAATATTTTTAAAGATTTTAAAAAAAATTTTTTGTTTTTATTTCCTATTTTTATTGGTGTTATAATTGGAGTTTTATTATTTGGTAATATTTTAAAATGTTTATTTTCTAGTTACGAAAATATTATAAAATATGTATTTGCTGGATTAATTTTAGGTAGTATACCTTCTCTTTTTAAAGAATCTAATGAAAAAAATAAATTTAAACTTCATTATATATTTTATACTTTTTTTACATTTTTGTTAGCTATTTTATTAATATATTTAGAAAATAAAATAAATTCTTTTGGATGTTCTAATATCAGTTTTGCTTTTCTATTTATTGCTGGTTTTCTAATGTCAATAGGTGTAGTATTCCCTGGTGTAAGTAGTACTATTATTCTTATGTGTTTAGGCGTTTACGGGTTATATTTAGATGCTATATCTACAATTAATTTAAGTTTATTAATTCCTATTGGACTTGGTTTAATTTTAGGATCAATAGTTTTTTTAAATATAATAAATATACTAATGAAAAACTTCCCTTCTCAAACTATGTATTCAATAATAGGTTTTTCTATTGGTTCAACTTTTATTTTATTACCTAATAGTTTTACAATTAGTAGTAGTCTGTTTTTTATTATAGGTTTGAGTATTAGTTTATTTTTCAGTAGTTCTAGTATTAAAAATATTAAAAATTAATTTTACATTTATATTTAATTTTTAAATATTAATTTAATAAATTGATATCAAAAAAATATGAGAATACAAATTCATGTAGACTCATATTTTTTAATTTGCCATTAATTATGTTTTTCTTAAAAATAAATCTCTTTTTGCTTCCTAATATTTTCTATCTTTAAGTCTTTTTCTTCTTTTACTTTTAAAGCTTCTGTTGAAAATAGACTCATACATATCTTGTATCTTCATTCCTATCTATAATATTATGAGCATGTTACATTTCTTCAGTATAATCTTCTTTAATGTAGACAGATTACTTAATTTTTTAAAATACTCTACAATTCTATCCTTTATTTGTTCAAATTCGCTTTTAAAACTACAATAGTAAAAAAATTTTTCATTTAAGGTTTTTTTAAGTTTTTTCGTAAAATGCAGAAAAAAAAAGCCCAGTTTTACTGGACTTTGATTGGCTCCTTTGCGTAGGACGTATTCGAAAACTCTAACGCAAAAAAGTTACTTATTTCCGTTTCAAAATCAGTTATAGCAATAGTTTGCAAGAAATGTATCCACAAATCGGTGTTTTTTGTCTATAACTATGCTTTTAATTTAACATAAAATTTTGGGTTTGGCAATACTTTTTGAAAATTTAATTTGCCTATTTTTTTGCAATAAATACTATATAATTCTTTTTATGTTCAAATCTTATAGTTTCTCTTTCATCTATCTTTATAATATCAAAGTATTCTAAGTATTTTTTAGTATCACTGACATCAAATAATCTTATTGGTTTATAGTTATATTCATAAAAATGATATTCAATCTCTTTTGCATCATTTCCTATTACTTCTAATCCCTGAATGCCATTCACACTTCCAATAAATAATCCATTGTTTTTTAAAATTCTTTTTACTTCTAATAACAATTTTTTAGTATCTTCATCAGAAAAGTAATGAATAGATAAATTAGCAAATACTAAATCAAATTCACTATCTGAAAAAGGTAATTTATTTCTCATATCCAATTTTACTACATTTTTATTAAAATCTTTAACTTTATTTAAAGCTATATCTGATATATCTGCTGAAACTACATCATATCCATATTTCATAAGCTGTTTTGAATATTGTCCAATTCCACATCCTAAGTCTAAACATTTTCCTTTTGAATTAAAATAAGTTTTGTACTCATCTATCCATAAATCCTCTTCTAAACTTTTATTAATATGTTCAGACCAATATTCATCATTTTTAAAGTAATCATTTACATTCATCATTCATTCCTCCAAAATTTTCTTCAAACTTTCTAACCATTCAAATCCTTCATTATCTAAATCTTGTAATTCTTCTATTTTAAAGTATTTTACTTCTTCAAGTTCCTCTTCTTGCAATTTGCATTCCTTAAAATCTACATTCTTTCTAACATAATATACTGTAAAATGTGATTTTTCATTAGTATCCATACTTAAAAATTTTAGTTCTTCTTTATTCAAAGAAATCCCTATTTCTTCTAAAGTTTCTCGGATTCCTGCCTCAAGTGGTGTTTCACCTAAATCTACTTTTCCTCCACAGATACCCCATTTACTAGGATTTGCCCTTTTAAATCTACTACGTTTTTGAAGTAATATTTCGTCATTTTCATTAATGATAACTACTCCAACTACTGATATATAATATCCATCAGGCACATTGTTAATATCACGAGTCTCTACATGTGTTAAAATCTTACCTGTTTTATTTCCATTTATATCAACCAATTCATGCTTTTCCATTCTATTTCTCCATTTCCCAACTTTTAAAATAAATACATTCTAAATTATCATCAAATTTCACTTCATAAATACCATTATATGTTGTTATATCTCTTTCAAATAACCATTCTACTATTAAAACATTTTTGTCTATAGCTAATATTTTAAATTCAATATTTTTTATATCTTGATTTTTAATGTGTTGCCATTCTTGTTTTATTTCATCAAATGTTGTATACGGTTTCATAAATGGTGTTTCTTGATAAAATGTTGTTTTTGCAAATAAGGATGTTGCTTTCTTTATATCTTTACTCCACCAATACTTTTTTAATTTTTCAAGCCAGCTATTTGCAAAACTATAATCTAAAGTCTTATGTATTATTTTTTCAAAATTATTAGATTTTACTTCTTGTTTTAATGTTGTTTCAAACTCATTAAATCCATTTTTCTTATAAAAACTTATGGCATTAATATTTTTTGCAGATGCTGTAACTTTTAATTCTTCAATTTTATTTTGCAAGCAGTATTCTTTAAATTTACCAATTAGTTTCGTACCTATTCCATATTTTCTATATTCCTCTAATACAAACATATTATCTACTTCTGCCAATGATTTTGTTACATAACTTCCTTGTATATTAATACTTCCTGCTAAATATCCCACTACATTATCTTTATCTAATGCAATATAAACAATTTCATTCTCTAGCATATCTTTAAAATAGCTTGTTCCTTTTTCTTCAAAAGTCCAACCTACTTTTAATGCAGAATCAAAATTGTTGTACTCTAACTCAAATAATTGATTATTTAAGTTTTGAATATCCTTTAAATATGTACTATCAGCCTTTTTGATTTCTATATCCATATTAACATTCTCCTCTTTGCTTTAATATTTCTACTGCTTTATCTCTATGTAATTCCTTTATAATTTCAATTTTATTTTTGCCATACTTTGATAATACATCTATATCTGTAATTATTTCTGGGCAATAGTTATCATTGCTATCTTGTAATGTTGCAGCATAAACAATTTTTGAAAACTCTTCATAAAGTATAGCGCCCATGCACATCATACAAGGCTCACACGATACATACAAAATTGCACCTTTTAAATCTCCATATAAATTTTTGTTTTTTGATGCACTTTCTATTGCTTCTAGTTCTGCATGAGAATACATACTTGTTTGCATTAATGTTTTATCATCACTTCTACCAATTATTTCACCATCTTTTACCACAATAGCACCATAAGGATATTTAGCTTTTCTACTAATTTCAATTGCTATATCTATAAATTTTTCATCCATAATGAAATACTCCTTTGTTAATTTTGCAACATCATGTTGCAATTTCATATTTTTCTTATTTATATCACAAAATTAATATAAATACAATTATTATAAGATATTTACTTTGTCTACTAAAATAAAATGCATTTACACTTTATATATAGTAAAGAGCTAGCACATATAGCACTAGCTTTAATAACTTTACTTTATTCATCATATTTTAAATCTAATTGTATTCCTAATAATTTTCCTGTTTCATTATTATCTGTTAAATGTAATTGTGTGTTATTATCTATAATCTTTTTTATCTCAATATATTCTTCTTCAGAAGTACCTCCCTTTATTGTATCTAAAAAATCTTCATTTAGTGTTACAATATACTGAAATCCATATCTATTTGTATATTCTTCTGCTATTTTTATGCATTCACTCTTTTGTCTTGGATCAATATCTGAAAATAACCTACTATCATGACAAATAAATCTAACATTATTATTATATCCATTTATCATAACTGTATAATCATAACAAAATATCTTTATTCCATTAACCCCATCTGATGAATCATCTTGTATTTCTACTGAAACATTAAATCTATTTTGATTTTTTTCGCTCTCATTATTATCTATTTGTATTCCAGATGTTTTGTTTGGATAAAATCTTTGTGCTAACTCTCTAAATACTAAAATATTTCTATTAATTACTTCTCTAGAATCCTTTAAATAATCATTTGTAATAATATTTTCTTGTTGTAAATTTATGTTTATATTATTTAATTCATTTTTGTATTTTTCTATTAGTTCTTTATAATCATTTAACTTTTCTAATCTATTTTTATATTCATTTAATTTGCTATTTAAAGAATTATATTCTTCTAAGGCTCCAAATGCTCCTAATACCTTTAAATTTTCATCTAATGCTTGAGATAATTGTTGCTTTTGTTTTTCTGTTTCTTTAATTTTACTTTTTAATTCATTCTTTTGCTTTATCAGTCTTTTCATTCTATTGTCTAATAATTTGTTATGAAATTCTTCTACTTCTTCTAATTTTTTCACTATCATATCATTTAGTTCTATTTTTGCTTCTTCATACATAGCAATTATTTTATCTTTTGATACATCTGTCTTAATATTTAAACTCTTATCTATGTTTTCTACTGCATTTTTCATTAATAATAAATCATTTTCTAAATTATTAAGCTCTATTTGTTCTTCATCTGCTTCTTTTTTTATCTCATAATAATTATCGGCTATCTTAAAATTATCGATTTCATTCTTTAACTTTTCTATATTCTGTTCTAAATTAATAATACTTACATCTATTTTTTCTTTCTTTTTAAAAAATGTTTGTATTGTATCATCTTTTTCAAATATCTTTTTAGCATTTGTAACTTCTTTTTTTTTGCATACTAATTCTTTCTTCTTATCAATTAAACTAACATCTAAGCCTAGTAAATAGTTATTACATAAATTTCTCGCATATTCAGCTTCTTTAGGTATAAAAATATCATAATTATCATAACTATACTTATTTGGTCTAATAAATCTTGAAATTAATGGTCTATAAGTTAGATTTTTATATTTAACTTTATCTAGATAAAATAAAGAAGAACCCATAAATTCGTTAAATTCACTTACTGTCATTTCTTTTCCATTAAGAAATATTTTATTTTGTTCTTTACATTTTCTTGTTACTGTATAATTGTTATAATCTACTTTAAATTTTAAAGTAAACTCCCAGTCTTCTAAATATTTTTCAAATGTCTTTATTGCATTACAGCCTAAACAGAAATGTAATATTCTAATCATAAGAGATTTTCCTACTCCATTATATGTACTTTTCTTGTTTTTTTGTTCATTTGATTTTCCACCTATAATAAAATTTAAGCCGTCTTTAAATTTTATTGTCTGAAAAGAAGGTTTATTTGCACTAAGTTCTATTAAATACATTATATATTCCTCCCTCTTCATTTATATCTATTGCACCTATTGAATATAAATAATCAATAGCTAGCAAAATACTATCTACATTATTATATATTGTTCTACTTTTATTATTATCAATCATCTGATTAGTATATGAAATAATTGAATCAATAGTTTTAATATTTTTACCTAAACATTGCAAAATTATTCCACCTATACCAATTAAAGATTCTGATATATTAATATGTTTTTTGGGCATTAACATTATTAATTCTCCTTATTATTTGGATTCAAAAAAATATCGCAAGCTTCAAAATAATATGACATTAATATATATATAGCATTCATTATAGAAATATTATTTTGGGCTGGAGTAATCTTATCAACTATATAAAAGAATCTTATTGAGTTTGCATCTGTTTCGTCGTTACTAATTTTCTTTATGGCTTCTTCATATATTCCAGTTAATATTTGTTGAACCTTTTCTCGTTCAAAATCTCCCTTATTTGAAAAATATTCTTCCAACTGACCTATATATATAGAATGTTCATTTAATATATTTGATACTTGATTATTCAAGTTATTAAATTTAATTTTTTCTTCCATTTCTGCTGGTGCTATTAATGACTCCTCCGTTTTAAAAGATAATTTCATTATTCCTTCTATAACATCATTTAAACTACTAAATGATAAATTTTCTATTGGAACACTTATGATATTTCCTAATATTTCTATTATTTCTTCATCTTTTAATTGAAAAAATATATTTTCAATCTGACTTGCCAATAATAATTTGGCTGTAATATTATATTTCTTACCAACTTCTAAAATTTTTGCATTTATTGTAGGATAAGCCCCTTTATATTTATCATTCATTACAAAATTAAATTCTTTTACTGGGCATTTATCGTTCCAATATTCAATTAATCCATCCAAATCATTTTCAATTTTACTTATTGCTTCTGTTGCATCAACTTTTTCAGGAGCATATACTTGATAATATATTCCTTTTGACGGAATATATCCATCATTTTTTCTGTCTCCTATATTTCCTTGTGTTTTAATTGGAGTAAACTCGCTATCGTATTTATTCATTATGCTTGTAAAAAAGTTTTGAAATTCATATCCGTCTTTCTGGTAAATTTTCAGTTTAAAATATGCATGTGCTATAGCTTTTTCTTGTATATTCATTTAAATATCTCCTTAAACTAATTAATATGATTATATAATAAACTTATTTTTTTTTCTACATTTTTTTATATATTTCAAATAAAATTTATATTTTATATATATCATATACGCATTATAAAAACAAGTGTTTTGTATTAAATTTTTAAATTTGCGGAAGGACTGTAATAAATATCAGTCCCCATTTTACTATCTTGCATATCTATCTTTATTCCTTTTATTTGTTTTGTTCATATCTTCTATTTCTGCCTTTTGCATTTGTTTTTCAATTTTTACAATTTCCTTAACTTTTGGTATATCTTCTAAAATATAGTTTGCTGTTTTTACATTTTTTCTGTATCTATTTAAAATAGTAGTACAATCACTTATCTTTTGTTTATATTCTACTATTAACTTATCATCTTTACAATTTCTTAACTTGTTTCGATATTTTTGTCTTATACCTATAACCTCTTTAATATCTTCTTCAGTTCGTGAAATATAATCTTTTACATCTTCTGTTGTTTTTAGTTTTTCGCTTACAATAAGTCTAATTTCATTAGAATATCGTTCCATTTTTCTTACTTCTTGTTTCATTTCTGGAGATAGTGGCTGATGGTTTTCTCGTTTTGGTAATAATCCTAACAAATGAAATAGTAATAAAAAAAGTACATCAAATCCACTCATTTTACTAATATCTTTAAATTTTCCTTTATATTTATAAACTTTGTATTTTTGTTTTTTCTTTTTAGGGTGTATAAATTCCATATATCTATTTTGATAATAATATGGATTGTGTTCAACTTCGTTTGCTATATTCTTTGGCAAATATTGTTCGCCTAAATGATACATCCTTACTGCTTTTTTATCGTTTATTGAACGAATCGTTGGATATTTTCTGTTATAGTCATCATTGATTATATAACCTTTTTTAAGCATTATCTTTTTAAATTGTCCATAATTGATACACATTTGCATTGTTTCATCAATAGCTTGTCTTATTACATTATACTTTGTTAGCTCTCCTCGTTTTTCTGCAAAATATATACTTCTTGGTGTTTTTCCTGCTGGCTTTTCAATAACTATTAATCCATATTGTCCGCATAAATTGTCTGATAACTCTCTGAAATGATAATATGCTCCTTTGTTACAATTAAACTTTTTGCCTGTAAACATATTAACGGAATTTACTACAAAATGATTATGATATGTGCCTGTATTAAAGTGTGTTGCAACTACTACTTGGTATTCACTCCACATTTTTTCTGCAAGTTTTATTCCAATTTTATGTGCAAGCTCTGGCGAAACTTCTCCTGTTTTGAAGCTTTGATATGCATGATAAGCAACATTTCCTGTGCATTTATCGAATCTATTTTGTACTGCCATCATTTCTTCATAAGCTGTTTTGGCTTTACAATTTACTCCTGTTACATACATAGTTTTTTCATTTTTATCAATAGTTTTCTCATCATCTTCTGCATATTTTAATACTTGCTTTAAATCTGAAAATGTTGTCTTTTCTGGATTTTTTGCATAGCTTATTACACGAGATATACTATCTTTAATTGCCCATATTTTCGTTGTTGCCATCTATATCATCTCCGCTTCTTATAATTATAAATGTCTAAGAAATCACTTTGCATTTTTGTTATTTTCTCTTTTATTTCTTCATCACTCATATATTGAAATTCATTTTTTAGTTCAACAATTCCTGTATAAATTTTGCGAAGTGCTTCATCTGGTATTGAATAAATTTCTTTTTGTAAGCCTGATTTTCTTAAATAAGATGATAAATTTAAGTTACTTTTTTTAGCATTTCTTTGTAATTTTTTCTTCTCATTTTCACTCACTCTAACATTAATTCCTATTGTTCTATTTCTCATAATTTTTCACTTCCTTTTTGATAAATTTTCACTCTATTTTTTATAAAATCTTTCTTAAAATCTTAAGTTCTTATTTAATTTTTTTGTTTTATAAGGTAGGGGTTACAGGGGAAGATTTTCCCCTTTCAGCGTAAGCTGTCGGTTTTGTGGCAATACAAAACCTATGCTCGCTACACTTATAGACATCAAATTTGGCAATACATTTGTCTGTTTGCTCCTACCAGTAATTTCTTATACATATATTAGTTCATTTAATATAATTTCTTCTGCTGTATTTTTAAAATTATTCATCATACTCACCCAATAAAGTTGATCTGTATTTTTCATTTCTTCTGTTAGATTATTTTGATGTTTTAGTTGTTCGATTATAATATCAATTCTCTTTTCTGCTGTTTCTTGAATCTCTTTTAAATGTTTATTAAGTGTTCCATTCACAAACATAATTGTATATTCTGCTTTCTTGTTTTCTTTTAAGAAATTTAATCTCATTCTTCCATATTTATTTAGCACAATTTTTTCTTTTTCTAATACTAAATTTGGCATATAATAATCGCCTTGTTTTGTGTATTCAATTCCATATTTATTTTCCATTTTCAATTCCTCCATTTATAAAATTTTTTAACTAACTTTTTCTCGTTCTTTTATTCTTATTTCTCCTAAAATCCTATTTTCTTCTTTTTGTGGAAATTGTTTATCATCACTTATTAGTTCCACTAATTTAAAAAGTTGTTCTCCATTTCTATTTACTTCTTCTATTGTAAGATATTTTTTCTGGTAACCTTTTTTAGGCTTGTCTAACTGATTTAATTCATAATAAGAAACTTCGTAGTATTCATTTAATCTGTCCATATATTCTTTTAATTCTTTTTTGTCCATTAACACAGTAGTATTTACTATTCTTTCTTTTTTACCTTGCTCAAATGGTAATGCTATATCAAACATGCCTAAATCCATCAATTTAGAAATTTGTTCTATATAACTACTTCTAAATTTTATATTGATTAGGTTATAATAGCCTTTCTTATCTTTTTCAATTACAATATTCTCTACAAATTTAGAAATAAATTCTTGCTTTTCTTCTTTTGTTTTATTTTTCCATTCTGCCATAAGCATTTCTTTAAATTTATTAGAACGAATTAGCTTTTCTTTTTCTACATCTCTATCTGCCATTATTGCTTGTGGACTAAATGATTGCTTATTTATATCAATAGCTTGTATTCTTTTTTCTTCTAACATATTTAATTTTTCTTCAATTACTCTGTAATCTTCTGAAAAATCTTCTACCTCTACAATTCCTTTTAGATATGCTTCCTTAATTCTATTCTTTTGGCTTTGTAAATTAGCTATCTCTTTATCTAGTTTAGCTGTATTTCGTTCTTTCTTATCTGCTAAAACAGGAAAGAAATATTTTTTTACTGTCATATCATATTCAATTAAGTTCATTATTAAAAACATAACTGAATCTTCAACTAAATCCTCTCTTAAATAAGTTTTACAATCTGAACAATGATAGTACATATATTTTTTCTTTTGACCACCAGAGCATTTACATTGCATTATTTTTCCGCATTTAGGACATAGTAGTTTTTGCATAAATATATAAACTCTATCTCTACAAAACGCTCTTTGATTTTTTTCTTTCTGTAGCTGTACATCTTCGTACATTGCTCTTGATATAATGGGCTCTACAACATTCATATAAACAACTGTCTCTTTTTCTTGCTTATTTCTATATTGTTCAAAATCTCCTACATAAATTTTGTTATTAATTATTTTAGATACTGTTGCATCTTTCCATTGCTTGTTTGTTAGCGTAGGTATTTTCTCTGCATTTAAGATATTAGCTATTGTTTGATAACTTTTGCCTTGTAAATACATATTAAATATCCTTATAACTAAATCTTTTGTAGTTTCATCTATTACCATTTTCTTATTTTCTCTTTTGTAACCTAATGGGCAAGTTCCGAGGTACATGTCCAGATTTTATTGCTCCTGTCATTCCAAATTTTGTTCTTTCTGATACTATCTCAATTTCTAATTGTGAAAGAACTGTTAGCATTCTTACAAAAAATCTTCCGATTAGCACTGCTCGTATTGACATCATCCCTATCACAAATTAGATAGCAATTATGCTTTTCTAACTCTGATATTAGAACTTCTAAATCTCTAACAGACCTTGTAACTCTATCTAATTTATAAGCTACAATATAATTGATTTTACCTGCTTTCATATCTTCTAACATCTGCTGAAAAGCTGGTCTGTTTGCCATATCTTTTGCTGATATTCCTGCATCTTTGTAAACTTTATATATTTTATAATCTTTATATTTACAAAGTGCTTTTAATTTCTCCTTCTGTTCTCCTAAACTAAATCCGTTCCCTTGCTTGATCTTCTGTGCTTACACGAATATAAATTCCTGCTACTTTCCTTTCTTCATTCATTTTTACATATCCTCCTTCCAAATTGCTAAGACTGTTAAGGCTTTGCCTATTACAGTGTTAGTATGAATAGAAAGGCACCAAAAAAGTGCCACATAGCATAGTTTTAGCTATTAGCACTTTTAGAATTTTTATATTTATTATTACTATCTCTTTAATTTCTTTTTAATAACACAAATAAACCAATATAGTATAATTTTTTAAAAACTCTAAAATGCTTTGCCGTTCTATGTTATGTATTTCTGCTGATATGTTCTTGTAATTTGGATAACGGATATTTTGTACTTAAATCATTTACATAGAAATAATCGTGTTCATTAAAGAATAGGTACAAGCTATCTTTAATAATTACTCTATGGGGCTCTACATACGCTAAATTGGTATGCTCAATAATTCTTAGACAACCATTTATTATTTGTGGCTGTTCCTTTCCTTTAAATTTTAAACGGCACGCCCATTCGATTTTAGAGAGTAATTCTTTACTCATATTGATTTCTTGTTTAATTATATGTAACATAATACCACAAAAACCTCCTTTTTTCAATATTTTTGGTCAAAAAAAGACCGTTTCTTTTGAAACGGTTTAAGTTTTTGTGTTCATCAAACTTTTTGATAGTCTTGAATTTTAGTTATATCAAGGTTTTCAAAAAGTTCGACGAAAACTCTTATTGGCTCCCCTTGTTGGACTCGAACCAACGACCTATCGGTTAACAGCCGAGCGCTCTACCAACTGAGCTAAAAGGGAATATATAAACCTGGCGACAACCTATTTTCTCAGCAGGGTAACCCACAAATATCGTCGGCAT
>CAMXOP010000049.1 GCA_947245665.1 uncultured Clostridiaceae bacterium | reverse complement strand
TGATATATTTTATTTATTTTGGATAGTTAGAAAAATGTAAATGTAACTATAAAGTTAAAAACAAATTTTAAATATAGATAAGGGGAGAAAAAATAAAATGAAAGAAGAATTTATACAATTACTAAAAGAAACAAATAGAGAAGGAATAGACAAACTAATAGAATTTTTAGAACATTCAGACTTTTTTAAAGCACCTGCAAGCACAAGGTTTCATGGTTCGTTTGAAGGTGGTTTATTAGAACATAGTATGAAAGTATATGAAATATTAAAACAAAAATCAGGAGATAGTGAAGCAGTAAGAATAATAGCACTCCTACATGATATATGTAAAGCAAACTTTTATAAGGTAGATTATAGAAATGCAAAAAATGAATTAGGAGTATGGGAAAAAGTTCCATACTATACAATAGATGACATGGTACCATATGGTCATGGTGAAAAATCTGTAATGATGATATCTGAATTTATAAAATTAACACCAGAAGAAAAATATGCAATACGCTGGCATATGGGATTTACTGAACCAAAAGAATTATATACAACAATTGGTGCTGCATATAAAAAATATCCAATTGCACTATTAACACATGAAGCAGATTTAGAAGCAACATATTTTTATGATATTTAGAATAGGGTATATACAAGGTCTACTACTATATATTTAAATTAGATATTAATAAATTATTAACTACTAAAAATTTGAATAATTAGTCAGTCTACTTGAACTAGTAAACGGCATATGTTAAAATGAAATTAATAAAGACAGTACAAAGTAAAAAATTGTACTGTCTTTAAAAATATAAAAAGTAGTAGTGCTAATATATAGGCATTACTAAGAGAGGGAAGATTTATGAAATCAGTAAAAAATATGCTTTATAAAGCAAAAGAATTTAATAATTTAAAAGAAGTTATTGAAGATGCTGCGAATAAGTATTCTAGCAATAATGCTTTTATAATTAAAAACAAAGAAGGAAAGAAAACAACTTATACAAATATAACATATACTAAATTTTTAGAAGAAATAAACAATTTGGGAACAGCATTAATAAACTTAGGTTTAAAAGGAAAAAGAATAGCAATAATAAGTAAAAATAGATATGAATGGGCAGTGGGATATTTAGCTACTGTTAATGGAACAGGTATTATAGTTCCATTAGATAAAGGTCTACCTGAACAAGAAATAGAAAGTTCTTTAATAAGAAGCAAATGTGATGCAATTATATTTGCTAGTGAATATTTAGAAATTGTAAAGAAAATAAAAGATTCAAATACTACTAATATAAGTAAATTAATTTGTATGGATGATATTAATGAAGATGGCATTTTGACTATGAATAATTTGATAAATGAAGGTAAAGAACTAATAAAAAAAGGAAATAAACAATTCATAGATGCAAAGATTAATAATGAAGAGATGAGTATAATTTTATTCACATCGGGAACTACATCTTTATCAAAAGCTGTAATGCTATCACACAAAAACATAGCATCAAACTTATATGCATTAAATATGGCAGAAAAAGTATATGATACAGATGTTAATTTGGCATTTTTACCATTTCATCATACTTTTGGCTCAACAGGCTTACTATTCTTTTTAAGTAATGGAGCAACAAATGTATTTTGTGATGGTTTAAGACATATACAATCAAATTTAAAAGAATATAAAGTTTCAGTATTTGTTTGTGTACCATTATTATTAGAGTCAATGTATAAAAAGATAATGAGAGAGGTACAAAAACAAGGAAAGGATAAACTAATAAAAAGAATAGTACCAATAAGTAACTTTTTACTTAAATTTGGAATAGATATAAGAAGAAAATTATTTAAAAGTATTATAGATCAATTAGGAGGAAATATTCGTTTTGTAGTAAGTGGCGCTTCTGCAATAGATAAAAAAGTAGCAAAAGGATTTAATGATTTTGGAATTTTAACAGTACAAGGATATGGTTTAACAGAAACATCTCCAGTACTTACTGCAGAAAATGAGAAATGTATTAGATATGGATCAATCGGTTATCCTTTTGCAAATGTAGAAATAAAGATAGATAATCCAAATGAACAAGGAGTAGGAGAAATAATAGCAAAAGGGCCAAATGTAATGCTTGGATATTACGAAAATGATGAAGCTACAAATGAAGTAATAAAAATAGATGAAAAAGGTGAAAGGTGGTTCCATACAGGAGACTTGGCATATATGGATAAAGATGGATATATATATATATCAGGAAGAAAGAAAAATGTGATAGTTTTAAAAAATGGAAAAAATGTATATCCAGAAGAATTAGAATTACTAATAAATAACTTGCCATATATAGAAGAAAGTATGGTATTTGGAATGCCAAAAGATGATGATTTAATTGTAAGTGCAAAGATAGTATATAATAAAGAACTAGTAGAAGAAAAATATGGAAAAATAGAAAAAGAAGAATTGCAAAATAAAATATGGGAAGATATTAAACAAATAAATAGTTCTTTAACAAACTACAAACACATAAAACACCTTATTATAACAGATGAACCAATGATAAAAACAACAACAGCTAAAATAAAACGACCAGAAGAAATGAAAAAAATATTACAAGATGTTTAAAAACAAAATAAAACGACATAAATTTTGAAGAAAAGTCATTTTAATATTGAAAAATATTTGTATTTGTTATATATTTTGTTATACAAATGTATAAAAATTTAGAGGTGATTTATGAAAAGAAAAAATAATAATAAATACAAATATATGGAAAATTTGAAATTAAATATTTGGTGGATAATAATTGTATTTATTACGATAGTTATCATGTCATTCTTTTATATAAAAAATGTAAATAAGTTAATATATAGAAATATATATAATAACATAAAAGAGCTTAGTGAACAAACAGCCACACAATTAAATCTTGCTATTATGGACCAAGAGAAATTTGTAGAAATTATGATAGACTCTATCAATAGAGGATATTTTAAAACAACAGAAGAAATTTTTGATAGATTTAGAGGAGACTTAGAGAACTATAATTTTACAAGGCTTGTAATACTAGATAAAGAAGGAAATGGAACAACAAGTGATGGTCATACAGTTAGAAACTATGTAAATATACAAGAATTTTTTAAGCAAGATGAAATATATGTATCAGAAAATAGACCAAGTACTGTATCAAATAATCAGGTAAACATATATTCTAAAACATTTAAACTAAATGGAAAAGATAGAGTATTAATGGCAACTATTAATACTGAGGATTATAAAAATATTTTACTTAGAAGATTATTTGGCAAAGGTGGTACATATTTAATTAATAATGATGGAACTGTATTAATAGATTCATTTGACTCAATAAAGGAACAAAATGCTAATTTATATGAATATATAAAGAGCTCATATGAATTAAAAGATGATGAAATTCAAAAAATTGATAGTATGAAAGAGAATATAAAAAAGTATCAAGTAGGAACATTTGATGTAAGACTTGACAACGAAATTTATTTTATACATTATGAAAAAGTAAATATAAATGATTGGTATGTTGTAACAACTGCAGCAAATAGTACAATTGCAAAAGAACTTATTATGCTAATTATTATATTACAGGCAGTATGTTTACTAGTTACTCTTGTTATAATATCTATTTGTATTTATATTAATATTTCAAATCATAAAAAGAACAGGAAATTATATAAAGTTGCATATATTGATCCTCTAACACTATTAGGAAATGAAGCATACTTTAAAGAAAAGGGTAATACATATTTACAAAATACTAGTAAAAATAAATATGTAATATCATTAGATATTAATAAATTTAAAGCATTAAATAAAATATATGGTTATGAATTTTGTAATAATATATTAAAAGAGCTTGGAGAAAAACTAGAAAATATATTGCCAGCAGAATGTATTACTTGTAGAATGTCAGCAGATGTTTTTTCAGCTATATTTAGTTATAATAAAGACATTAAAAACTTACTTAGAAAAATACTTAATCAAGTTTCAAAACTAAAAATAGAAGAAACACAAATAAACTTAAATTTATCAATTGGAGTATATAAAATTACACAAAATGATAATGACATTAATACTGCTTTAGATAAAGCGTATATGGCTAGAGCAAAAATAAAAGGAATATATGATAAGAGCTATTATATATTTGATAGTGTACTTGAAAAACAATTAGTAGAAGAACAAAAAATAGAATTATGTATGGAAGAAGCGTTAAATAAAAAAGATTTCAAAATAGTATATCAACCTAAAGTATATACAAATAATGAAAAATTAGCAGGAGCAGAAGCATTAGTAAGATGGTATAAAGATGGTGAGCTGATTCCTCCAAGTAAATTTGTTCCATTATTTGAAAAAAATAAATTTTTAATAAAATTAGACCTATATATTTTCGAACAAGTATGTAAAGATTTAAAATATTGGAAAGAAAAGTATAATTTTACGCCAACCATATCAATAAATGTTTCTAAAACACACTTTGTAAATGAAAATTTTATAGAGGAATATGTAAAAATTACAGATAAATATAATATTGAAAGAAGTAATATAGATTTAGAAATAACAGAAAGTGCAACAATTGATGAAGATATAGACATATTGGACATTATGAAAAAAATAAAGGAAAAGGGATTTATTATTTCGATAGATGATTTTGGAACAGGATATTCTTCACTTAGTATATTGCAAACAATGCCAATTGATATAATAAAAATAGATAAAATATTTGTAGATAAAGCTGATTTAAGAAGTGATAAGAATATTATAAATTATATTATGCTTATTGCTACAAGACTTGGTGTAAAAACCATTGTAGAAGGTGTTGAAACAAAAGAACAAGTAGACTTTATAAAGAATATAAAATGTGATATTATTCAAGGGTATTATTATTCAAAACCAATTTCAAAAGAAGATTTTGAGGAATATTTTAATAAAAACAAATAAAAAGTGGCACAATGAACTGTGCCACTTTTGGTTTATACTACAAAATAACAAAATATTATTCTTCAATAAATAAAGCCTTTGCGATATAGGGTATAACCTCAGAGATATTATACCACCCAGAACTTTTACTACTATTTTTTAGTCCATTAGGGTTAGAAACATATACCATATCATTTCTATCATAAGCAAGTAAAACCATGTAATGAGAAGCGGTTGTCCAACGATTACTATTAGGTTTATTCCAAACACATATTAAAATAGGTTTATTACTTTCCAAATGAGCTGTTATTTTTTCATCAGATAAAGAAGAACTGTCATACAAAAAATCAGAATTAGCAATTCCAAAAGTATTACTTAAAACATTAGAAATTCTATCACCATTTAAAACAGGATAATACTTTTTTCTAAGGTCTTCAGGAGTAACACTTTTACCATATCCACTTAAAATAATAGAAATTGCAGTAATACCACATCCATCAGTTTCCATTGTATTATCCCAATACTTATTATTACTCCATGAAGAGTTACCATTTTGCTTGTATTCTTTATATATTTTTTTATTTTTAGTTGTAAAAGTTGTATAATACCCATCTTTACCTTGAATACTTTTTTGACCAATTCCTTCATAATTAGGATTAGTATCTTGTTTTACTATATCATAATCTAAATGTGAACTGAAAATATTATTAATATTAGCTAAATTATTTTTTATAGCTGAAAAATTACATTTAATAAACAAACAAAAGCTTAGAATAACTATAATTAAAACTAAAACAATTCTTTTTACATTTAATTTTTTTCTTCTTTCTATTTTTCTTCTATTCATTATATAAAAGCCTCCTTTATCTAATAAGTTATTAATTAATATTGTAATATAGGGAGAATAACTGTCGAAAAATTCACCCTAAAATTAAACCTTTTTGAGTAATTTTGTTGTAGTATAGACAGTGTACTCCCTACAAATTTCAATTTTTAGTTTAAATTTAAATATAACAAAAAGCTTTAAAAGCTTTGTCATATTTTGTATTTATTATATAAAAAATAGATTAAAAGTGTTTTAAGAAACAATGAATAAAATCTTAAAATTTTCTTACATTTTAGTGCAAAGAATGAAAAAGATAAGAAAATATGTTATAATTTAAAAGAAAGAGGGGAAGTAAAAATGAATATATTAGTATTAGATGATGAAAAAGAAATTGCTGATTTAGTAGAGTTATACTTAAAAAATGAAAATTATACAATATATAAATGCTATACTTCAGAAGAAGCAATAAAATATATAGATACAGTAAAATTAGACTTTGCTATATTAGATGTAATGCTAAAAGGAAAAAATGGGTTTGAAATATGCAAATATATAAGAGATAAAAATTTAACCTTCCCAATAATAATGCTTACAGCAAAAATAGAAGATAAAGATAAAATAACAGGTTTAACAATAGGTGCTGATGACTATGTAACAAAGCCATTTAATCCACTAGAATTAGTAGCAAGAGTAAAAGCAGCTGCTAGAAGATATACAAAATATAATGATAGAAATGAAGAAGAAAATGTATATATAGATGGCCTAGAAATTAGCAAAGAAAAACATAAATGTCTATTATATGATGAAGAAATAATACTAACACCAATAGAATTTGATATACTACTATACTTAGTAAATAATAGAGGTAATGTAGTAAGTTCAGAAGAATTATTTGAAAAAGTATGGAAAGAAAAATATTTAGATAATAATAATACTGTAATGGTTCATATAAGAAGAATAAGAGAAAAACTAAAAGAAGATACAAAAAATCCAAAATTTATAAAAACAGTATGGGGAGTGGGGTATAAAATTGAATGATATTAAAGAATTTAAAAGTATAAAAAATGCTGTAGCATTAAAATCAATAATAGAAATTACTATATACAGTATAATATCTATTTTAATACTTGTTATGTTCATTGATGGTATATTTAATGATCAACTAGCAGAAATAGTATATGAATCAAATACTCTATATTACATTTTTGCAGTAGAAGCAAAACCAATTATAATATTAATAGCATGTTTTATTATAACAGTAGTTGTAACATTTTTTGTAGTTCGAAAAAATACAAATATGTTAGTAGTTACAATAATGAAAGCAATTAATAATATTTCAAAAGAAGCAGAAAAAGAGATAAAATTACCTTCATATTTAGCTTCAATTGAAAATAAACTAAATAACATACGAATTGAACTAATAACAAATCAGAATATAGCCAAAGAAGCAGAAAACAAAAAAAATGACCTAATAATGTACATGGCACACGACTTAAAAACCCCATTAACTTCAATTATAGGCTACCTAAGTTTACTCACTGAAGAAAAAGAAATATCAAAAGAATTACAAGAAAAATATACCAAAATAGCATTAGAAAAATCATTAAGGGTAGAAGAACTCACAAATCAATTTTTTGAAATAACTAGATATAATTTACATGATATGCCAATAAATAAAAAGAAAATAGACTTATCATTCTTACTAGATCAATTACTGGAAGAATGTTACCCAATGTTGCAAGAAAAAGGTTTAAATTATAAAGTAACAAAGTCAGAACATGTTTATTTTGTAGGTGATGGTGATAAATTGGCAAGAGCTTTTGGAAACCTTATAAAAAATGCAATTAATTATAGTTATGAAAATACACAAATAGAAATAGTATTAGAACAAAATGAAGAAAAAATAAATATAACTTTTAAAAATAAAGGAGAAAATATACCAAAATATAAATTAGATAAGATATTTGATAAATTCTATAGAATAGACGAATCAAGAGCAAGCAATAATGGAGGTGCAGGATTAGGCCTTGCAATAACCAAAGAAATAATAGAACTTCATAATGGAAATATCTGTGCCAAAAGTGATAGTGACTTAATAGAATTCCATATAGAGCTAAATAACAAAAAAGTATAGAACACTATTTTATAAAATAATACAACTAAAAAAAAAGTAGAGTCTAATAAAAGTGGCATTAAAAAACGACAAATCTAAATTGATTTGTCATTTTTTTGGATATATTAAAGACTAACATTAAATAAACAAGAAATTTT
Source organism: uncultured Clostridiaceae bacterium (assembly GCA_947245665.1). Classification (GTDB taxonomy): domain Bacteria; phylum Bacillota; class Clostridia; order TANB77; family CAG-508; genus UMGS1663. The sequence continues at coordinate 5,240 of CAMXOP010000049.1, read as the reverse complement.
AGGGACGGGGCAAAAAATTTCCAACTTGTGGATAACTTTTCACTAAAAAATATTATAGCATACAATAGGAAATTACATTACTTTAAATAAAATATGTATAGTAAGCAATGCTTGTCATCGATTTCCAACTTAATTGTGAAGATATTTTATTGTTGATATTGCATATTAATTACATGAAAGCATTTATATAAGTCAATAATTTTTTGGAAAGCAATTAAAACAAATGTTTTTTCGAAAAAAAACTATTGACAAAGAAAATATGTTCGTTTATAATAAAAGCATAAAACAAAACAATGTTTGCTAAATAAGGAGGATAATTATGAAAATAAAAAATAAAAGAAGATTTTTAATATCAGTATCAATACTAATTCTTATAACTATATTTATAATAATATTATCAAACAAAACATTTTCTTGTGGAGAATATGAAACTAAAACAATATATATATCAAATGGGGATACATTATGGAGTATTGCAACCATTGAACAAATTAACAATAAATATTATGAAAATAAAAATATAAGAGAAATAGTACAAGATATAAAACATATAAATAAATTAAACGATGGGTATATCTATGTAGGCCAAAGCATACAAATACCAACAATATAGAAGTAAGATTATGTTCTTACTACAACAAATAATAAATTAATAACTACTATATTTTAATACACAATAAGTTAGTGTCAAATATAGTAGCTATTAATTTTATATTATAAATTTGCTAATGGATTACTTTCAATTGCATTTCTAACCTGATCATTATTAACATGAGTATATATTTCAGTAGTAGAAATACTAGCATGTCCTAATAATTCTTGTAATGCTCTAATATCAACTTGTCCATATTGATACATAAGGGTTGCTGCAGTGTGTCTCAACTTATGTACTGAATACTTATTAATATCTAAACCAGCTTTCAAAAGTTCATGTTTTACAATATATTGAACAGTTCTATTGCTAATTCTTTCACGTCTTTCACTTAAAAACAAAGCATTTTTAGAAGCATAATTAACACCATCCTTAGGTCGCACATTCAAATAACTATTTATAGCATTCATACATGATTTATTCAAATAAATAGTACGTTCCTTATTACCTTTACCAATAACAGTCATTTTGCATTCACTAAAAATAATATCATTAATGTTAATACCTACAAGTTCAGATAAACGCATACCACAATTTAAAAATAAAGTAATAATTGCATAATCACGTTCTTTGTTTCTATTATCATCACTACATGCAATATCTAATAATCTTTTACTATCCTCTAAGGACAAATACTTAGGCATACGCTTTTCCTGTTTAGGAGTTTCCAAGTTTTGGGCAGGATTTACATCTATAAGATTCGTTTTTTGGGCCAAATATTTAAAAAATATACGAATAGTAGATATTTTCCTTGCACGAGTAGCAGGCCTACTATGATTATTAGTTGCCAAATAAGAAACAAATGCATGTATATCATTTAAAGTAATTTTATTCAAATAGCTCTCATCAAAATCATTAATACAAATTTCATTAAAATTAGTCTCACTAGTCATTTTAAAATGAATTTTCATATATTTAAAAAACATAGCAAGATCGTAGTTATACTCTTTAACAGAATTAGGGGATTTATTCAAAATAGTAATAGAATAATCTAAAAAAGAATTTATAAAATTTGGGTTATTTTCACGACTTATCATAATTACGCACTCCTTATTTATACATATTTTAGGGAAATTTTAGGGACGGGGCAAAAAATTTCCAGCTTGTGGATAACTTTTAAGAGAGAGTTGGGAAGAGGTACACAACAAAAACAATTAGCTGTAAATAATTTATAATTATAGAGATGTCTAATGTATAATTATAAATTTAGATGGAGAAGGGAATTGGTATATTTTATATATTGATATATAATAAAAAATATAAATTTATTTTTAAAAAACAAACATTTGTTATAATTTAATTTTCTAAAATTATATATCAATTTTATATAATTTTTTTAGAATTTGTTGTATAGATTTTTTTATAGTAATTAATATAAGGAAGAACACTACTAGTTTTGTAGAAAAATAGCAAAGTCAATCATTATATTAAAATACAAATTTATATTTAAATACTAAGTTGTTATGTTTAATCAAATATATTTATAATTTAAATTATCAGTTATACAATATAAATTTACTAAAATGCTGCAAATGTGCTTAATATATATAGTTTATTAAATTTACTGAAAAAGTGGCAAAAAAGTGACACGTGAGAATCGATTTTAAGCCATTTTTAGAAAAAACAGATATAACTTATTGTCTATAAAATGGCTTAATTATTGAAATATAAAGTTTTTTGTGGATTCTATAAAATCATTAGAAATAGTTATAAAAATTTATATATAATTAATATAAATTTATTATCCTAATAAAAGCCAGTAAATTACAATTCATTATAAGACATTTTAATTAGAAACACTATAAAATTTAAGTATATCAGTTCAAAATCGTTTAATATAAGGCTATACTTAGGCAACTTAAATATCCTAGCCATTTTACTGATAAGAATCTTACAGCAGTATACTATTTTTATCCTACTCTCATTTGCACAAAACTTACATTTTGTGCAATGTTATTTTTATATTTTTAATAGAGTATCTTATATACTCCCTATATCAATAAACTTCTATATAATTAATATTTTATCATTTAATCTGTTTGTTAAACTAATAATATAATAAATATTTACACGTGTCAATATTTTTTTTAAAATTAAGCAATATTTTTTCTTGCCAAATAAATTTTCTTTTTTTTACGTTCTTTTTCTAAATGATATTCTTCTATTACATCATATGATATTTTATATTGGCCATTCTTTTGAGATAACAAACCTTCATATGTATGAAATAATAATGAATTTCTTAATTCCTCTTTTCTATCATCAATATTAATATTCCAAGTATTATGAAGATTAAAAGCATATAATTCTAAAGCACGCAAAATAATATATATTTGACCATCTAAAAGCTCAATTTTCTTAGGTATTATATTATCAGTGTCAAACATATTCCTCCCCCTTCCTATTATAAAAATCATTATATCGCAATTATGCAAACAATTCAAGAACTTGTTTATAATTTACCACAAAATAATAAAGAATTATAAATGTTTATGGTGGTAATTATACTGACAGAAACAGAATAAAGTCAAGAAGTATAGATTATGCAATTGTAAATAATCAAAATTGTAAAATTATATGTTGCATAGAATTAGACGACTATAGTCACAATAATAAAAAAGCAAATTATAAAAGACTAAAGCATTTAATTATTTAAACTTTAGTCTTTTTGTATGCTATAATATTTTTTAGTGAACGGTTATCCACAAGTTGGAGATTTTTTGCCCCGTCCCTAAAATTTCTTGTTTATTTAATGTTAGTCTTTAAATCTTTTTAAAAATATGTCCATTTTATCTATAAACTCTTTATTATTTCTAGTTCTAGTCATTTCATTTATTAATTGTTCTGTTACATCTTCAGTAGACATACTTGACATTGCTTTTCTTAGGGCAAATACTGTTTCTAGTTCTTTTGAATTTAATAGTTTTTCTTCTCTTCTTGTTCCTGATTTATTTATGTCTATTGCAGGGAAAATACGTTTTTCTGAAAGTGCTCTGTTTAAATGTACTTCCATATTCCCTGTTCCTTTAAATTCTTCAAATATAACATCATCCATTCTACTTCCTGTTTCTATTAATGATGTAGCTAATATTGTAAGGCTTCCACCATTTTCTATATTTCTTGCTGCACCAAAGAATTTTTTTGGCTTATGTAATGAAGCTGGATCAATACCTCCTGATAATGTTCTTCCTGATGATGGAACAACTAAATTATAAGCTCGTGCTAGTCTTGTAATACTATCTAGTAATATTACAACATCTTTTTTATGCTCTACTAGTCTTTTTGCTCTTTCTAGTACCATTTCTGCAACTTTTACATGATTTTCTGGTAGTTCATCAAATGTTGAGTATATTACTTCCCCTTTTATTGAACGTTTCATGTCTGTTACTTCTTCAGGACGCTCATCTATTAAAAGAACTATTAATTCGACTTCTGGATTATTAGTACTAATACTATTTGCTATTTTCTTTAATAGTGTTGTTTTACCAACTTTAGGTGGAGCAACTATCTGCCCTCTTTGACCTTTTCCTATTGGAGACATTAAATCTATTATTCTCATTGAATATTCATTTGATGTTGTTTCTAAACTTATTTTTTCTTCAGGATATATTGGCGTTAGGTCGTCAAATTTAATACGCCTATATGCCTTTTCTGGTGCTTCTCCATTTACTTCTCCTACAAATATTAAGGCTGGGAATTTTTCACCTTCTTTTGGTAGTCTTGCAATTCCTTTTATTTTATCTCCTTTATCTAATCTAAATCTTCTTATTTGTACTGGAGAAACATATATGTCTTTAGGTGTTGATAGGTAATTTTCTCCTCTTAAAAATCCATATCCATCAGGTAGTATTTCTAAAATACCTTGAACTATTCTGTCATCTTCACTTGTTAGCTTGTACCCTTCTCCTGCTTCTAGTGCTGGCTCATTGTCTGGCTCTTCTGTTCTTAAACTTGGATAAAAGCTTCTTTTTTGTTCATGTTCCTGTTCATTTTCTACTTGCTCATGCTTTTTTTCATTACTATTATTTGAATTAATAATTTCTATTAATTCTTCTTTCTTCAATTTTGATACATTTTTTACACCTTGCTCTTTTGCAATTTGGCGTAATTCTACTAATGTGCTATCTTCTAAATTCATATATTTAGCCTCCTTATTTATCTTGGTTAATTATTAACTATGTATGGATTTTTTTAGAATTTAAGTCATTCATGATTGAACTTTTTTTATTATACCATATATTGGAAAAATTGTAAAGACTAAAATAATAAGGAGTATATTGTTTCTATTACTTATACTCCTTATTTTATAATATTATATTTATTTTCCTATATCAATATATACTCTCTCATTAGGTAAATACATTCCTAATTTTTCTCTAGCTACTTGTTCTATATATTCTGGAGAATTTACATTTTCCTTAATTTCTATTAATGATTTTTGTGTTTCTTCTTCTTTTTCTTTTTGTGCTTCATAAATTCTAATTTCTGAATTATATGAGTTTAGCATTTTTTGTTGTGAAATAAGAATGCTTATTACATAAGCAGCTATAATGCATATTAATATTTTTTTATAATGTTTCTTTATAAT
>CAMXOP010000048.1 GCA_947245665.1 uncultured Clostridiaceae bacterium | reverse complement strand
AGGGCTTATGTTTAAAAAATTTTGGGACATTTTCAAAAATCATTGACATACTTTTTATTTATTTTTCAAAAAAATTTTCATTCTTTTACTTCATTTTTTTATTATATACACTAATAAAAATTCCCAGTTTTTTTCATTTTATGTGTGGGTAAATACACATACTGTTTTATAATGTTATTAAGAGGTTATCACTTAACGTGCTAACCTCCTAATAACATTATAAAATTCTGTGATATTATACAATTATGAAACTTGTATAAAGATAAAGGACTTTGGGGTACATCATTTTATAAATTTTCTTCATTGACAATATATTAATTACTCATAATATTTAATGGTTTTGTTATTTATAACTTTTCGAATAATATTATTGCAACTTACCCACACGAAATAGAAAATAACCAAATACCCTTTGAAATACATATAATGTACTTCAAAGGGTATTTTTTAAGATTCTTTTTCTGCCTTCACAAAATTTCCAGTACTATTTTTGACATATTTTCTTCTTTTATTCTTTTCAACCTTCTTAATTATTTCTTGTTCAAGATTTACTCCTTTAATTTCTGCTATTCCTAATAAGAATATAGCTACATCTGCTAATTCCTCAGGAAAAGTATCGAGACCTTTGTACCAAGCATCATGAGCTTCTGCTACTTCTCCATAGAGATGACAGAATTCTTCATTTAAATCTGTAATGTTAAACCCATGCCGTATTTTGTTTTCATATATCTCTTTTTGAAGTTCTTGCAATAGTGACATAATTATGTCCTCCTTTTATTTATATTTTGAGGATATATTATCACGTTTTATAGTATTTGTAAATATTTTCTTAGCATTTTTTACCTTATTTTTCTTCCTTTATTTTTTTCTTAAATAATTAAATAATACGCTATTGAAACTTGGAAAATCATTATAAATGTGGATAGCCCAAGCATATATTAGCGAATATTTGTAAATATCATTTGATATTCATTTAATACCCTGTTAATATATGGTGCATCTGTTATGTTTTCATATGATGTTGAAATTAAAATTGACCAGGTCATTGCTACAAAACATATTACTAAATTGTTGCTTATAAACGCTACTGCATATAATAAAAGTCTAATTCCAAATTTTATGCTTATAGTTATATAATCATTTTTGCCTGTAAGATATTTTATATGCTATAATTCCTATTAAATCTGCTATTAGCCCTACTACTAATAAATAATTTGTTGCATTTCCATCTGAAAAATTGAATATATTTGTAAGCATTAGTATTTTTAGTCCTAAACCTGTGTTCATTGCTATTTGTACGAAAAAATAGTCTAATACATATAAACGAACTATTTTATATTTTAATATATACGTTACCGCTTCTTTAAATTGTATTTGTTTTTCTTGAATTTGCGGTCTTTTTATATTTAATATTGTTATAATTGCTAGTATTAAAAATATAATTGATATTAACAAACATACATTATAATCTATTAATATATTTGCTAAGGTCTTCCCTATAAAAATACCTCCAACTAAAATTCCTATATCACTAAATAAGTATTCTACTAATTTTCTCTTGCTATATAAACGGTCATCCTTTTTTATTGATACAATAAAAGGATATACTAAAAAAAGCTAACATTACTAGTATTTTATTTTCATCTTTTAATTTTGCAAATTTTTCTCCCATCTTTTTCTCCATTTAAATTACATTTAATATTATATTTATGCTATTGCAACATTTAAAAGGCCAATTCCTATAGCTACTAAGAATACTGCAAATAGGTCTTTTAGTTTTGGCTTTTTTTCTTGTGTTTTCATGAAATATGCCATTATAATTGTTAGCACTATTGTTATTGGTTTTACAAATTGGTATAGTGTAACTGAGTTTGAAGATAAGTAGTTTCCTAAATATACTGTAAAAAATCCAAATCTTTGGTGTATAAATACCCATTTTTTTTTGTTTTTGTGTTATTTATTGTATTTCCATGTGTATCCTTTTGAGAATAGTACTGTTAACGATAAATTTAGTAATAATATGTATATTGCATTTGACCAATATTTTAATATGTAATGTGCTACATAGCCTAAGCCTACTTCACATATAATTCTAATTAATAAATCTTTTTGTAAAGATTTTATATTCAATTTTACATCTGCTATTGTAAACACTCCTATTAGTGTTAATGTGATAGATGCTATACTTATTAAATTAAATTGTTTAACTCCTATTATACTATCTATAATGAATGCTAAAATAATTCCAAGTGACATATATGTAGATGATTCATAAGGGTTTAGATGTGTTAAACACCCTACAATAGTATGTTGTTTTTTATACCTTAGAAACATTGCAATAATTAGTAATATAATTGGAATAATGCTAAATTCAAATTTAATTCCATTGTTTATTGTTTCTACTATAATCATAATAATAGAAAATGGTACCATTGAAATACACATATAGTAAAAGTAATCTTTTCTACTTATTCCTTTATTTACTAAGTGTTTATCTATATAAATTGCTATACTACTTATAAGTGCTGTTATAAATACTACTAGTATCATTTTTCTTTTGCTCCTTCTATTTCTTCATATCTTTGTTTTGACATATATTTTTGTACTATTCCATATATTAAATAGGCTAACCATACACCTAATATTCCAAGTGGAGTATAGCCTAATATAAATGCTAATGCTATTTTTATTATTGAACTTATTATATTTCTTTTTGCTAAAAACTTAAAATCTCGTATTCCTCTTAATATTGCAAAATAATAAGTTGCACTTGCTGTTACATATGTGCCTATTAATAAAAGTGGTAATACTTTATAGTATATTCTTGCTAATTCTAGTTCTGGAAATGCTATTCTTCTAACTATTATTGCAATTGTTAAAATTAGAATTGGAAAACTTAGCTTGTAATATTTTATTACTTTTTTTGCTACTATTTTTACTATTTCCATTTCTTTCTTTTCTTTTTTTCCTGTTGCAATTCCTACACTTATGGTAATTCCATCCCCGAATCCTTGAATAAATGCTTCATATATATTGGCAATTTGTTGCAATATTACATGAACTGCATATTCTAGTTCTCCCATTCTTGAAACAATAATATTAAATACAATATTATCTATTTTAGATGCAATTCTTTCTACAAAGTTCCATTTAAATAAATAAAATAAATCCATAAAACAACTTTTGTTTAGCTTATATTTTACTGTTTTTGTTGTTTTAATATATAAATAAATTGCAAGTAAAGTGTCTATTGTTATTGTTACATAAGCAACTCCTGCGACTCCATAGCCTTTTTTTATTACAAATATATCTAATAATAAATTTAATATTACTGCTAATATTCTTAATTTTAATATATTTCCTTGATTTCCAATTGCTCTTTGATGACCCGATAATACTGTTACTATTGAACTTTGTATAAATCCCATTAATCTTATTGTTAAATATGTTATACATATTTTATCAACTTTAAATAATTCTGGAAATGTAGGTTGTATAAAATATACTAAAATTATTGTAATTATCGAAACTACAGTCGCCATTATAACTGCATTCCTGTTGCTAAACCTACTTTTTCTCTATTTTCTTCCCCTACTGCTTTTGATACTAAAGTATTATTTGAAACATGTATAGTTTGTATACTCATTTGCATGAAGTTTAATACAACTCCCATTGCTCCATTAGCACCTACTGCTTCTACTCCTAAAGTTGCAATAACTAAAGTATCTACTAATGTCATTAATATATTAATTAAGCTTTCAAATGCAATTGGCAAAGACCTTTTTATTTGTTTTTTTACTGTTAATTGTTCCATTTATTTTTCTTTTTTGTATAATTATTTTTACTATAAATTTATCTCCTTGCATCTTTTCTTATAAAAGGTTTTCGTACAGTATTTGTTATTAGTAATTTATAAGCATTTGGTTTTCTATATGCGTCTCCTAAAGTCTCTCTACTTCTATACTCTCTAATTTCGCTCATATTAAACTGTACAATTTTAATATTTTCTTTATCATTCATTACTAACAATTCGCTATCTAATTCATGTTTATTTATATTTCTTACTATTGGACTATATGCTGAAGATTTTCCTCCATGATTTGCATAGTTTACTGTTACAATTCCTACCATATTCTCATATGCTCTTACTTTTAATTGTTCTAACCTTATTTTTGACATATGACAAGCATTTGGAACTAGAATAATTTCACTTCCTTGTAACATTAAAACTCTTGCACTTTCTGGGAAGTCTCTATCAAAGCAAATCATTGTTCCTAGTTTTACTTTTCCTCTTGCATAATCTAATTCGAAAGTTTTAAATTTTGTACCAGGTTCAGTATATGCTTCCATTTTACAATCCACTGTATGTACTTTTGAATACTTTAGTATAATTTCACCATTTCTGTCAATTATAATTACTGTATTTTTAGGCTTATTATTGCTTTTTTCTAAATATGTAATAGCAATTGCTATTTGAAGTTATTTTGCTAAATTAATATAATATTTGATAAACTTATCATCATTTTTTATTGCTTTACTATTCCATTTATTTATTTTATCTATTGGTATGTTATCTTGAGCTTTTAAATCTCCTTCAAATAACATTTCATACCCATTGTTCCACATTTCTGGAAACACTGCTATATCTGCTCCCATTTCTTTTGCTTTTTTACAATATTCAATACCTTTTAACATATTATTTTCTATTGAATCAGTTGGGATTAATTGTAATAATGCTATATTAAGAACATCTGATAAAGTTTTAATATAATTTAATATTGCATTTGACAATTTTTCTATGTCTTCAATGTTATCAATAGTAGGAATATGTATAAAAGCAATTTTAGTTTTCAAGTTATTATTTTGCTTAAAGTCTAATGCTGTATAAAATACATTATTACATAAATAATTTCCAGCATCACATGAACTTATTACTTTATAATTATTATCTTCTAATTTTTCTCTTAATACTCCATAATAATAATCTGTTTCTAATTCTGTTCCATTTAAATTTGCATTATTTTCTAAATAGATATCTTTAGTATTTGGTTTTTGTCCAAAAATTAGAACATAATCATATTCTTCTTTTAACTTTTCTTCTATTTGATTACTACTTACTTCAAAATCATTTTCTAAATATAAAATATCTTCATTATGTTTTTCTTTTATAATATCTAATAGTATTTTTGCTGAGTTATTATTTCCTTCAAAACCTGCAATTAATATTTTCATTTTTTACCCCATTTTTTATTTATATTTTGCTTTCCACTTTTAGAAGCTTGTCTCTAATTGATACAAATTACATTAAATTTTCTGGATTTAAACATTCTAGTTCAGGTAATACAAATCTTCCGTTTTCTCTTATTAATACATCATCAAAGTATATCTTTCCTCCACCATGTTCTGGTGTTTGTATGTTAACAATATCCCAATGAATACTAGACCTATTTCCATTATCGCTTTCTTCTAAGCTATCACCTGGTGTAAAATGAAAACTACCTTTTATTTTTTCATCAAATAATGTATCTCCTATTGGCTTTTCTATATAAGGATTTAATCCAATTGCAAATTCTCCTATATATCTTGCTCCTTCGTCTGTATCTAATATTTCGTTAAGTTCCTTTTCTTTATTTGCTGTTGCCTTTATTATTTTTCCATTTTTAAATTCAAATCTTATATTATTAAATGTTATTCCATTATAACTTGTTTCTGTATTATATGTTATATACCCATTTACACTATTTTTTACTGGTGCTGTTGCTACTTCTCCATCTGGTATATTGAAAGTTCCCATATATTTTTCTGCTGGTATCCCTTTTATACTAAAAGTTAAATCTGTGTCATTTTCTACAATATGTACTTTATCAGTTATATTCATTAAGTTTTTTAATGCATCCATTGCTTTTGACATTTTTACATAATCTAAATTACAAACATTAAAGAAAAAGTTTTCAAATTCTTCTGTATTCATTTTGCTCATTTGTGCCATTGATTCATTAGGATATCTTAATATACACCATTTTGTATGCTTTACCCTTTGGTCAAAATGTACTGGCAGTGTATAATATTTATTATATAGTTCTAATTTTTCTTTACATATTCCATTTAATTCTGCTGTATTAGATGTTGCCCTTATTCCAATATATGCATCCATTTCTTCCATTCTAGCTTTATCATGTTTCGCATACATTTTTATTTGTTCTTCATCTGCATTATTTAAAAATTCTCTTAAAATTTCATAATTTATAATATTAAAGTATGGTCTTGCCCCTAATTGTTCTGCCCTTTTTATTATTTCTTTTGCCAAAGGAATTCCAGCTTCACCTAATATTTCTACTAAAATATGTTCTCCTTTTTGTATGTTTACAGAATATGTTAATAAATTATTTGCTAACTTTTCATATCTTATATCTTTCATATATTTTCTCCATTTTTATCATTATTCAACATTTTTATCAATTCTTAATCTCATGCATTTTGTACACTGACTATTTTAGTAAGTCGATGGAAGCAGTTCTACCATAGTGCAATACATACAATTTCATTTTTGTATTTTAACGTCTAATTTTCAATTTCTATTGTTACATTTTCTTTTCCAACAATCTCCTCAATTTCTTCTAAAGTAGTCCCATTTACAAATATCCCCCCTGCTGGCATTTTGTTTTCTTTATTTATTATTGCTACTAACGTATTGTTTCTGTCTCCTGTGAAAAATTTAAGTGCTCCTCTTAGTTTATCTTTTTGCGCTTCTGTTAAATATGTAATATTTATAGTTAGCTGTTTTCTTTTTGACGTTTCTTGATTCCCAAAGGTAACAATTGTCCCAGAAGTGTCAGACTTCCCATTAGGAAACGTCCCAAATGAGACTATTTTGTTTGCTATTATGCTTACACTCTGTTCTTCTTCACGTATACTTAAACGCCCTTCTACTAATACTATACTTTCTTCCATTAGGGCTGTTCCTGCTTGTTGATATGCATTTTCAAAGACTATTGTTTCTATATTTCCATATAAGTCTTCTATATTTACAAATGCCATTATTTTGTTGTTTTTTGTGTATTTCTTTTTGATGCTATTTATTATTCCTGCGAATTTTACACTTTGTCCATCTTTTAGTGCGAAGGCTCCTGTTTGTTCTTGTTCTTCTAGGGCTTCTCTTATTTTTAGTGTGCTTATGTTTGAACACATTTCTATTTGTTCTTTTAGTTCTTCTAATGGGTGGCCTGATATGTATAGTCCTAGCATTTCTTTTTCCATTGATAGTAGTTCTTTGTCTGAGTATTCTTTTAGTGTGTGATATGTGTATTTTAATTTTTCTAGGTCATTTTCCTCCTCAGTATTTCCGTGAGTTTAAGTCGAACATTGATACTTGGCCTTTGAAGTTCTTTTTTGATGAGTCTGATATTGAGTCTAGTATTTCTTCAAATGATGCCATTAGTGTGCTTCTTGTTTGTTCAAATTCGTCGAAGGCTCCTGCTTTTATTAAGCTTTCTATACATTTTTTGTTTACCGCTTCTCCTTGTATTCTTTCACAAAATTCTGTGAAACTTTTGTATTTTCCGTTTTTTCTTCTTTCTTCTACTATGCTATCTACTGCTACTGTTCCTACGTTTTTTATACTTCCCATTCCGAAGCGTATTTTACCATTTTCATCTACTGTGAATCTTGTTTCACTTTCGTTTATATCTGGTTTTAATATTTCTATATTTAGCCTTTTACATTCTTCTATGTAATATGGTACTTTATCTAAGTTTCCTAAAAAGCTATTTAATGTTGCTGCCATGAATTCTTCTGGGTAGTATGCTTTTAAATATGCTGTTTGATATGATACTACTGCATATGCTGCTGCGTGTGATTTGTTGAAGGCATATTTTGCAAATTCTGCCATTTCATCAAATATTTTGTCTGCGCTTTTTTCGTCTATTCCATTTCGTACACAGCCTGGAACTATTACATTTCCTTCTTCATCTAATTGTCCATGTATAAATATTTCTCTTTCTTTGGCCATTACATCTAGCTTTTTCTTTCCCATTGCACGACGTACTAAGTCGGCTCTTCCTAGTGAATAACCTGCTAAGTCCCTAACTATTTGCATAACTTGTTCTTGGTATACCATACACCCATAAGTTACTTCTAGTATTGGTTTTAAGCTTTCGTGTGTATATACTGCATGACTTACGTCTTTTTTATTTGCTATGTATCTTGGTATTTGGTCCATTGGTCCTGGACGGTATAGTGAAACTCCAGCTATGATGTCTTCTAAGCTATCTGGCTTTAGCTCTTTCATGAAGTTTGTCATTCCTTGTGATTCAAATTGGAATATTCCAACTGAATTTCCTTCTTGCCATAGTTTATATACTTTTGGGTCATTCATATCTTTGTCAAATTCTACATCTATGTTCTTATCTTTTTTTACTAAGTCTATTGTGTCTTTTATAACTGTTAATGTACGAAGTCCTAAAAAGTCCATTTTTAATAAACCTAGCTCTTCTAGGGTTGTCATTATAAATTGTGTTGATATATTCCCTTCTCTTACATATAGTGGTACATATGTATCTACAGGGTCTTTTGTTATTACTATTCCACATGCATGTGTTGATGCCTGACGTGGCATTCCTTCTAATGCCATTGCTATATTTAATAATTTTTTTATTTCGTTATCTGCTTCATATAGGTCTCTTAGTTCTCTATTTTGCTCCATTGCTTTTTTTATTGTTATATGAATTTCATTTGGTATCATTTTTGCAAGTTTGTCGGCTTCTGCATATGGAACATCTAATACTCTTGCTACATCACGTATTACCATTCTTGCTGACATTGTTCCAAATGTTATTATTTGCGATACGTGGTCATAACCATATTTTTCGCATACATATTCTATTACTTTATCTCTTTTTTCGTAGCAGAAGTCTACATCAAAGTCAGGCATACTAATTCTTTCTGGATTTAGAAAACGTTCAAATAGTAAGTTATATTTTATTGGGTCTATATCTGTTATTCCTATGGCATATGCTACTATTGAACCTGCTCCTGAGCCACGGCCTGGACCTACTGGTATGTCATGAGTTTTCGCAAAATTTATGTAGTCCCATACTATTAGGAAATAGTCTACATAGCCCATTTTTTTGATTATGCCTAATTCGTATTCTGCTCTTTTTGTTATTTCTTCTGGTAGGGAATTATATGCATCCTCTAGATTACCCTCATTTTCTTTTCCATATCTTTTTATTAAACCTTTTTGGGTCAAATTTTCTATATAATCGTAGTGTGTTTCAAAGCCTTCTGGTACATCATAGTTTGGAAGTATTGTGTGACCAAAATCAAATTCTACATTACATTTTTCTGCTATTCTTACTGTGTTTTCTATTGCTTCTGGCACATTCGAAAAGTAATCACTCATTTCTTCTGGTGATTTTATATATAGTTCGTCTGTTTCAAAACGCATTCTGTCTTCATCTGACATTTTCTTTCCTGTTTGAATACATAGTAGTACTTCATGATTATATGCATCTTCTCTTCTTGAATAATGGGCATCATTTGTTGCTACTAATGGAATGTTTAGTTCTTTTGATAGTTCTATTAGTTTTTGATTTACTAATACTTGTTCTTTTACTCCATTGTTTTGAATTTCTAGGTAGTAGTCTTCTCCAAATAGTTTTTTGAACCATTGTGCTACTTTTTTTGCTTCTTCCATATCATTATTTAGTATTGCTTGATTTACTTCTCCTGCTAAACATGCGCTACAACATACTAACCCTTCATGATATTTTTCTAGCATTTCTTTATCTATACGTGGTTTATAGTAAAAACCTTCTGTGTAACCAATAGAAACTAATTTTGATAAGTTTTGATAACCTTTTTTATCTTTTGCAAGTAATATTAAGTGATTGTATTTACTATCTAAATTAGAATCTTTATCATATCTTGTTCGTGGTGCTACATATACTTCACACCCTATAATTGGCTTTATATCATTTGCCTTACATGCTTTATAAAAATCTATAACGCCAAACATAGAGCCATGGTCTGTAATTGCTATTGCATTCATTCCTAGCTCTTTTGCTATAACTGGTATCTCTTTTATTCTATTTGCTCCATCTAACAAGCTAAATTCGCTATGTATGTGTAAATGTACAAAATTTGACATCCTTTTTCTCCTTCCGCACGGTAGGGACGGTCTTTTTCGTTCCGAAATCGGAACGCTGGGGACGGTCCTTTTATTATTTTTCGTTATTTTATATCTTATATATTGCAAGGAAAGTATATCATAATTTAGGTCTCTAAACAATATAAAAATAAAAAGAATTGGAAAGCTTATATTTCTATTCTATTACTAAATTTATTCTCTATTAGTTTTTTAAGTTTACTATTTTTCTCTAATTCTAGTTTTGGATCTTCTTGTTCTATTTTTATTGCTAAACTTTGTACTATTTTTAATACATTCATATCTTCAAATAAATTTGCTATTTTAAATTCTGGAATTCCATGTTGTCTTGTTCCAAAGAATTCCCCACTTCCTCTTAATTCTAAGTCTTTTCCTGCAATTACAAAGCCATTATTCGTTTCTTGCATTATTTTCATTCTTTGCCTAATAATTTCTGAATTACCTTGATATTTTAGTATACAATAAGACTGATATTCTCCACGTCCTACTCTTCCTCTTAATTGGTGAAGCTGTGCTAGTCCAAATCTTTCTGCATTTTCTACTACCATAATACTTGCATTTGGGACATTTACACCTACTTCTATAACTGTTGTTGAAATTAAAATGTCTATTTGCTTATCTTTGAATTTTTGCATAATTTCATCTTTTTCTTTTGGTCTCATTTTTCCATGTAAATATTCTACTTTATATTCTGAAAAAACTTCGTTTTTATATTTTTCTGCAAGTTCTAATACTGATTTTGCATTAATTTCTTCATTTTCTTCTACTAATGGGCATACTATATATGCTTGTCTTCCTTCATTTATTTGTTTTTTTATAAAGTTATTTACTCGTTGTTCCATTCCTCTTGTTACTGCGAATGTATCTATTTTCTTTCTGTTTGGTGGAAGTTCATCTATAATTGATATGTCCAAGTCTCCATATAAAATTAATGCTAATGTTCTTGGTATTGGTGTTGCTGTCATTACAAGTACATCTGGATTTTCTCCTTTTGATGCAATTACTCCTCTTTGTCTTACTCCAAACCTGTGTTGCTCATCTGTTACTACTAGACCTAAGTTTTTAAATTTTACATTTTCTTCTAATAAAGCATGTGTTCCTATTAGTATGTCTATTTCTCCATTTTCAAGTTTTTGCAAAATCTCTTCTTTTTTCTTTTTAGTTACGCTTCCTATTAGTAATTCACTTTTTATATTATATTTAGAAAGTATTGCTTCAAAGCTTTCTAAATGCTGGCTTGCAAGAATTGCTGTTGGTGCCATTATTGCTGCTTGATATCCACTTCTAACTGCTTTATATGCTGCTATTATTGCTACAACAGTTTTTCCGTGAACCTACATCTCCTTGAAGTAATCTATTCATTGGTTTTATGCTTTCCATATCATTATCTATTTCTTCTAATACTTTAAGTTGTGCTTTTGTTAATTTAAATGGAAGTTCATTTATAACATCTGACATTTTTACTTCTTTTTCAAATTGTATTCCTGCTTCTTCTTTTGTGTATTTATTTTTTAATGAAAGAAGAGCCATTTGCATAGAAAGTAGTTCTTCAAATACTAACCTTTTGCGTGCTTTTTCAAACTCTGAAAAATTTTCTGGAAAGTGTATTTCTTTTGTTGCTTTGTTTATATCATACAAATTATATTCTTCTAATAAATATGTAGGTAATGTTTCTTCTAAGCCACCTTCATTTTTTACAGCATTTAAACCATTTTCTATAACTTGCCTTATTGTGTTTTGTGAAAGCTTATATGTTAGTGCATATATCGGAATTATTTTGCCTGTATTTTTATTAGTTTCTTCTTCATCATAAACAGGAGAATTTATTTCTATTTTTCCATATTTATTTGAAACTTTTCCATAAAATTTATATTTTTTCCCTAATATAAATTTGTTTTTTAAATAGCTTTGGTTAAACCATGTAAGTACACATGAGGCTGTATCATCTCTAACAATTAACTTATATATTGTCATGTTTTTTCTAATTCTTTGTTCATTCATTTTTGATACTACTAATACTTCTATAAGGGCTTCTTCTCCATCTTTAAGTTCTGCTATTTTCTTTGGCTTCCCTCTATCTTCATATTCTCTTGGATAATATGTAATTAAGTCTTCCAATGTATAAATACCTAATTTATTTAATAGTTCTGCTCTATTAGGTCCTACACCTTTTATATATTGTATTTGCTTATTTAAATCTGTCATACGTTCTCCTTCTTTTTGCTATTTTATCATGAACTTTTGTTTTTTTAAAGGGTGATTTTGTATTTTTTGAAATTAATTTTTCTATATCTTCTTTCTGATCTTCCTTTATATACATTTCTCTATATATCTTCTCCTATTTATTAAGGCATATAGCAATTATATATTAGTCTTATAAAATTACATTACTATAATTACTTTATATATATTATAATTTTTTTATCTTTTAAAATTAAAAGTAAAGAAAAGATTTGAAATTCTCTTCTTTACTTTATTTTCTCTATACATAGAGCATATGAGTGCATTAGCGTTCTTTTTTGATTAAAAACATTTCGTTTCCAATTTGTGCAGCCATATATACTGTTCTTTCTCCTTCTAAACTTTTGGATACTTCTACAGTATCTCCATTATGCATTTCTAAAACTGCTTCATAGAAATATCTTCCTGCAATTCTTTTAGCATTTGTAACCAATTGATTGGCAAATGGAATTATAACTAACAAATATTCTTCTTTATCCTCCTTGTGAAGTTCTCCATTAAAAACCAAAATTTCTTTATGGTTATCTTCTTTATTTCGAACAATATGACCACCATAAATATAAGTAGTCGTTATATTAGGTTCATTAGTCCCCAATATAATTTCGCAAAATGTTAATAAGTACCGATTGGCATTAAGCTGGTTAGCCTCGATGCCTTTAACAACTTCGAAATCGTTACTTGCTACTCCTCCTACCAATTGAATTATTTTACCAATCATACTATTCACTCCTTTTTTTATTATCTACTATTGTTAAATTACTTATACATTATATCATATATACAATAAAATCTCAATTCATTTGATATAATTTTTTGTTATACTTTGTAGGTTTGTCAAACATATGTCACACTAAATTGATATTTATACTGTTTGAA
>CAMXOP010000047.1 GCA_947245665.1 uncultured Clostridiaceae bacterium | reverse complement strand
TAATTTATTATACACTCTCTCATAAAATGTGTCCATATATCTATTCTAACACCAATATATATTATAATTATATATAAAAAATAGAACTAAACACTTTTATTATAATTAGTTCTATTTATTACCTCATATTATTTACTTAACATTTTTATTGCTTCTTCTTCATTTTCTACAAAAAATATATCTTTTCCATTATTACTTTCATATATAAAGTCTTTTAATAGTTTACTTGTATATTTTGAATAATCTCCATAAATTGCAAACTTAGTTTGATAGTTTATAAATTTTTGTAAAATTTCTCCTGCTAATCCTTTGCTTAATATAAAGAAGTCTTCTATTACTGCTTCTTTATTTACTGCTATTTTATTACAGTTTGTTTCATATTTTATATTCATAATAAAGTCTATTGCTGATTCAATATCTTTTATTATTATTTCATTACTTTTTACTATTGCTATATCTTCTATAATTTTTGTTTCCATGTTATTCTCCTATTCTAAATAGTAACTTACTATTTCACTTTTTCTTATATTATTATAAATCATTTTTTCAATAGTTTCTAATGTTAAATTTATATATTTGTTCATACTTTCCTATTTTCTATATAAGAGTAAATTTATTTATTCCTTTTTTCTTATTGGATGTCTTATTACTGTTTTTAATCTACTTGTTTCACATCTCCTTGGATCACTTAAATAAATTTCGTGATGAAAGCGAGTATCGTTAATATCTAGTTCATATCCATTTTCTAATATATATTGGTGCATTAAATTTATTGTTCTAGGCTCATCATCATAAGCACCTATGTGCATACATTGAACACAAATGCCTTCATCATAACTTAAAAATTCTACTTTTGAAAAGTCTTGTTTTTTCTTATTTGTCGCCTCACTAATAGCCCAATTAAATTCATCTTTTGTTACAAAATCTGGTAGTCTAATTATTGAAATAAAATTGAATTTTTCTTTGCTTTTATAATCTATTCCATTTTTGTTTCCTTCTTGCCACCAAAAGCCTTCTAGTGGTGGAACTACATATTCAAAATAACCTTTTATTTTATGAGTTGTCTTATAACTCATTTTTATAGTAAATGCTATTGCATATAAAAGTCCTATTGTTGCTTTATATTCACTATTTTCTTCGTTTGGGTTTCCTTTTCCTCTAACTGCAATATAGTTCATTTTAGGAATTTTTATAATACTTGGTTTGTTTTTTGGCATATAAAATTCCTTATATTCTTTTTTATAGTCAAATGCCATTTTATTCTTTCCTTTCTTTTTATCCTTCTATTGCAATATAAATATGAATTTCTTGTTTTTGCATATCTTGAGAATTGTTTTGATATTCTTCAAAATCACAAGTATATTTTCTTTTCAGCTCCATATTCCATATTTCTTGCCATGCTTGTCCTACTGTATTTTGTACATCTCCTATTATAACAAATTTAGCATATTTTCCTTTTGGAATAATAGTACTTACTATTTGCTCATTGTTTTCTACTTCTTTACTTACTTCTGCTCCTGCAATAAATGTATAAGGTTTTGTATAGTCTCCTTCATATTGTGTGTATAAGCCTATTGTTTTATTATTCGTCTTATTTTGTATGTTTTCGTAAATTCCTTCTGTAAATAACTTTTGCCAAGTTAAACCTATATCTTTCATAGACTTTCCGTTTTGATTGGTTGTTTTTATTCTAATCCCTTCAATAATTTTTTCTTTTAATTCTACTATTTCATATTTCATAATATATACCTCCTAAATGTAAGTATATAATATGTAATTTGACAACTGTATGTCATATTATAAATAATTTTTTAAACTTTTTTCTAATTTTTCTTTTATAATTTTTTTTGCTCGTTCTGGTGATAATACTTTTGCATATTCTCCAAATGATAATATATATCCATAAACCCATTCATTTTCTGGGTATTTGACTTTTACAATAAAATTGCCTTTCTCATTTTTAGTAATTTCTTCACTTTCAAATTCATCATATACTCTATAAGCCATGTTTTCATTTATTTCTAATTCAAGTTCTATAATTTTTATATTACATTTTTCTTGTTTTTCATTTTTTGGAAATTGCCTTTCAAAATGCTCTTTTAAAATTTCGCATTCTTTTATTCTTGCAATTTTAAATATTCTATAATCTTCCTTATTTCTACAATAACTTATTAAATACCAATACTTATCTTTAAACCATATTTGTAATGGTTCAACAATTCTTTTACTCTTTTCTCCATTAGAATTATAATATATAAATTGGATTAGTTGTTTATTTAAAATTGCATATTTAATACTGTCAAATAGTTTTTCTTTCTTATTGTCTTTTTCCCAATTAGAAAAGTCAATTTTAATCCAATCATTTACTTTTTTATTGAATAATGTGCTTAGTTTCTCCAAAATATCTTTTTCATTTTGTGCCCCTACTTTGCTCATTCCTTGCAATGCAAATAAGATTTGATTTTGCTCTTCTTCTGAAAGAATTGTTTTATTTAATATATATTCATCTAAAATTCCTATTCCTCCATCTTTTCCCTTACTTGCATAAATTGGTATGTTTGCACTACTTAATGTTTCTATATCTCTGTATATTGTCCTTGTAGATACTTCAAATTTATTTGCTAGTTCTTTTGCTGTGACTTTTTTCTTTTGTATAAGTATATATATTATTTCAAATAGTCTATTATTTACTTGCATAATTTCCTCCTGCAAATATTATATCACATAAATATGACATCTGTCTTTCATATAAAAAAATAAGATACTTTTTAATATTTCCTTATATGTGGCATTATTTATTGTATTCACATCTATACTACAAATTATTATCTTATTTTTTGATTATATCATAAAGGACAAGTAATTTTCAGCATAATTACTTGTCCTATGAATTATAATTTAACTATTTTTACCTAAATTATATATATTTTAATTTATTAATTACATTAAATTCAAAAAATGTCCTACAACACCAATAATACTTCCTAAAATAATAGACATTATTGTCATTGCTATTGGACTTTTTTTATCTTCTTTAGCAACTAAAATAATGACTGGAATTGCCATAAGAACAGCAACAACTCCACCTTTTAACCACCATAAATTGCTAAACCAATTGATTCCAAATATGACAAAAGGAACTATTAAATAATATACAAATGCTGATATACAAGAGTATTTATCAACTTTCATTTTAATCATTGGTAATACATCTATTACTCCTGCAACTATTCCAATCAATAATGTTAATAAGAAATTCATTTATTCTACCTCCTTTTTAAATATTTTATTACATGTTTTACAAGTTATTTTCATTTCATAACTAACTACTTTTTTTTCTAAAATTGTAATTAAAGGCTCATTATCTTTTGGACAGCAAAATCTATTTTTTATAATAACTAATTCATCATTACATTTTTGACCTATTTTACTATCTTCAAAATCTAATAACGCACTACCTTGACTTCCACAATTACATTTATATTTTAGCTCTAATTTATCATAGGTTGAATAACATAAATATCCTATATTTTCATTACATTTATCACAATACATCCATCCACCATAATTGGTTGCTAATCTTGTATTTATTAACTCTTTATTTTTTAATATTCTTGCCATAACTTTATATCCTTTCTATATTATGATTTATGCTATATATTTTTTATATATTTAATTTCAAAGTTATTTTCAATCATATTTCTTATTTATTGTATTCTTTATAATTTTTAGCCAAAATTATCTCTCCTGTTAAGTCTAATACCATTCCAACAAATGCAATTATTCCACCTATTACAAACGCAACAATTTGTGGTATAAATTCTTTAATAATTAAAAATGATAATAGAATAACTATTAAGCCTATTGTAGATACTATTCCTCCTGATAACATTAATTTATAACTTGTAGTTTTTTCTTGTTTACATTTTTTCTTAAATTCTTTTTTATTCATATTTTTATATCTCCTCCTATAATTTGACAAATATTAGATAGTCATTTATCTTACAATATGATATCACAAAAGTAAGTAATTTTGAAGTGAACCCAAATTATTAGACAAAAAAGTTTAATAAGGAGGGTTCATTTTATATAATATATTCTTGCAAAAATTCTTTTTTTAATTCTTCATTAACTATCTTCTGAAATTTTTTGCCAATTTGCTTTTATATTAGTAGCTATTAAGCATATTGCTTAAATAATAATCATAATTAGAGGTATTCTAAATAATGGGAAATTTTTATGCACATAATTATCTGGTATATTTCCTATGGTAAAGTGAATTAACATTTGTTCCCGTAATTTATTATATAAAATGTTTTTCTATTATTTCTAAAATTGTATTCAAGTCTTCTTGTGTTATTGCTGATTGTTTATCTCCTTTTTGTATTTCTTTACAGCTTTCTTTTAGATAATATATTTCATTATCTATTGATATTTTATGTGTATTTATTCCTTTACATATTTGTGCATTATATTTTGAGTTTTCTAAAATATTAGAAATTTTGTCAATATCATTATGGTTTGTTATTTTTATGGTTTTGTCTTCATATTCTATTATAATATTTTTTTCTTTTGGCAAGTTATATTTCATAAACCAGCTTCCCATTTTTACTCCTATATTATTTTCATATGGTTCATTGGGAGATATTTTTACATATCTTACTACTTTATAACCTAAGCCCCAGTAAGTTATTTTACTTCCACCATTGCTTACTATTTTTATACAATATTGTGGTTCATGTCCTGTTGTTATTCTTCCACTGTCTATATAGTTTGTTATAATTCCTACAATTATAATTACTATTATGACTATTATCGTACTAACACATAGCTTTTTCATATTTTATTTCCACCCTTCATTTTACTATTTATTATTTTTTATAGTTATTTTTATTTATTATTCTCTTTTTATCAATTATTTTTATACTAGTGTTTATGATCCAGTTGCATACATCAGCTTTTGGCAAAACAAACTAACAAAAAATCAACTTAATTGTAAAATATTTTTTATGTAGCATATGTTATGTGGAATATATTAATACATTTTATTAGTAAAACATATTGTATAATATTATCTCAAAATCATTCCATATCCTAAATCAGCTTCTATCCTTTTTACAAAACCGAACTTCTCATAAAAATACTCTTTATTTTTAGAAGCTCCTACATATACTCTTAAACTTGGATTTTCTTTTTTAATATCATTTATTTTATCTAATAATTTGTTCATTATCATTGTTCCTATTTTATTAGACTGATATTCTGTAATAACCATTATGTCTTGTATATATAAAAAACATATTGTATCTCCAATAATTCTTCCATATCCAATTACTTTTTCATTATCATAAACTGTAACAGAATAAAAAGTATTATCTAAAGCCTTTTGTGATATCTTTTCATTCCAATGTCCCCAGCCTACTTTGTCATATAATAAATTGAATTCTTTTACATTATTATTATTTTCTTTTATCCTTATCATTATAATCACCTTATATAAAATTATTGTTGTTATTATATCATTTATTTTAAAAAAAGTATATTGCTTTTATGTATATTTTT
The DNA here is from genome assembly GCA_947245665.1 of uncultured Clostridiaceae bacterium. Lineage (GTDB taxonomy): Bacteria > Bacillota > Clostridia > TANB77 > CAG-508 > UMGS1663. The sequence continues at coordinate 7,975 of CAMXOP010000047.1, read as the reverse complement.
ATTTTATACAGAGAAAAACTTTTGAGTAAATTGAAATGTTTGACATGTCCCAAATCTTTATCTTTTAACAAATTTTCATAAACCTCTTGCCAACGTTTAAAAACTATGTTATAATTTATATTATGTTAAGAGTGCGTATAAACTTAAAAGTAAGTGAGCTACGCAGCCAATTGTAAAAATTGGTACACTTTGAGGTTAAACTCATATAAGGAGTCTTAAAAGATTTCTTTTATGAGTTTTTTGTATTTTAAAAGGAGGAACCTAAATGAAACAAAAAGACAATTACAAAAGAAATTTAAACTTAATAATGATTGAAACAATATTAACATCAATAGGCGCTGGTTTTTCCGTTCCAATTATAAGTATATTTTGGAATTCGATAGGAATGAATCAAACTGATATAGGTTTTGCGCAAATGATGTTTACAGTAGTTGTAGTTTTGTTAGATATTCCTATGGGATATTTAGCTGATAGATTTAATAGAAAATTATTAAATATTATAGGAGATATTGGAGTTGCCTTAACTTTTATATTTTATGCATTTTCTAAAAATATGTATATGGCAATACTTTCTGAGTGCTTACTTGGGCTATGTATGTCTATGACAAATGGTGTTGATCAAGCTTTTATAAAGTATAATGCTGATAAAATTGACTCATCTGGAAAGTTATTTAAAAAACTAAATTCTAAAATATATACATATAGATATATTGCTATGTTTGTAGTAATGTTAATAGGAGGGATTATCGCAAAATATAGTTTAAGGTTAACTGTAGGAATTTCTTTTTTACCATATTTTATTGGTGGAATTGTAGCTTTCTTTATTAAAGATAATGCTAAAAAGATTGAAACTCAGAATAACAATATACTTAAAGATATGTGCTTTAATATTAAAGAAATTTTGAAAGATAAAAAAGTGCGAAATTACTTTTTAGCTTATGTTATAGGAAGTGAAATTACTCACCCACAAATTTGGATTTTTACACCTTTAATGATTATGGTGGGCGTTCCTATTGAGGTGGTAAGCTTAGGTTGGATATTCACACAAATATTCCAAATAATAGGTGCTAAAGTAGCAGAAAAACTAGTAGAAATTAAGACTTCTGTAAAATTTATTTGTCTTATATTTATTTCAGTTTTATGGATGTTAGTTTTAATAGTTAATACTAATATATTTACAATATGGGTATTTTTATTAAATGGTTTAGTACGAGGATTATTTGCTGGAAGTTTAGTTACTCCACTTCAAGAAAATACAAAAGAAGAACATCAAACAAGTGTAATATCTATAGCATCAACTGGTGCAAAGATATTATATATTCCATTAGTATATATTATTAATTACTTAGGAAATATTAAACTACAATTGGCTTTAGTAGGAATGATTGCTATGTTTTTACCTATTTCATTATATGCTTATAATAGGCTTAGAAATGGTGAAAATATTGGTGATGCATGTACTAAATAATAAGATTTTAAAAATTATATATTAGCACTTATTTTTTATTTGTTTCTGTATTTTTCTGCATTCGTAAAATTACGAAAGCAAATATAATCAATATTTTCAATAAAAATGTTTGGTCATGATTTTACTATTTTCGTTATGCATACTTTCCTATATCTCTACAATACGAAATTTAAAAATAGATTTTTCTTATCTATAATAAAGTAAAGAGATTTTTGGTATATTCTAAAATCTCTTTACTTATTTAATTTACATTTTATTATCTAATTTTTTTATATTTTATAAAACTTACTATTCCAAATACTACTGTTATTACCATTATTGATGCTACTATCATTGTTATTACTTCTTTTTCTCCTGTTTGTGGTATTCTACTTGGTAATGTTTCTTTAGGTGGATTTTCTGTTTTGTTTGGTTGGTTTTGTTCTTTATCTGTAATATTTGGCGTAATTGGATTTGTAGGTGTAGTTGGTTTTTCTGGCTCTGTTGGTGTTGTTGGTGTTTGGTCTCCACCTTCTACTTTTTCTTCTGCTTTTATTGTTATAGTTTTTGTATCTACTGTTATGTCTCCTGTGTTTGAGCCTGATGATGCAACTATATTTTCAAAGCTTACTGATGATGATTTTGCTGTTATTCCTTGTTTCACTTTTAGTGTTAATGTTACTGCTACTCCTTCTTCTGTTATAGGTGTCCCTGACATTAATACTAACCCACCATTTGCATATGTTGTCATCCATGTTGTACTTGAAAAACTTTTTGCTGTTATTTCTTCAAATTCTTCCCCTATTGTTATTTTTCCTACTTTTATTGAACGTATTCCATCGTCCATATCTATATTACTTAGGGTTAATGTAACTTTTACTTCTTGACCTGCTATTAATTTATCATTTGATGATACACTTACATTAAATGAGAATGCGTTTGATATATTTACTATACTTATTATTATTGCCATAATTGTAATTATTGAAATGATTTTTATTGTTTTTTTCATGTTTTTATTTCTCCTTTCAATTTTTTACTTGCATTACTAATTATATTATTACTCTAATGTCATTTTTATCATATCTGCTAAGTCTGTTGGTGTTATTTGATTATCTTCATTTATATCCACAGCTAGTTTTTGTATAATATTAAAGTTATTTTCACCTAAAGATATTTGTATAGCATCTGCTAAGTCTGTTGGTGTTACTTCTCCATTTCCGTCTGTATCTCCTATTACAGATAATGTTAATGAAATTTCCTTAGTTCCTGATTCGTTTTTTACTTTTAATATCATTCCTGTGCCTATAAATTCATCTTCCCTTAAAATTGTTCCATCTTTTTTATATATTGTTATAATTCCATTTGTTTCGATATCTTTAATAAATTCTTTTAAAATTGTTTTTGCGTTAATTCTATATAAATATTTATTTTCGCCTTCTTCAATTGTTTTATATTTTGATTTTAATGTTATTTCTTCTTCTGGCTCTTTTTCTATAATCCAATTTACTTTTGCTTTTGCAGTACCTTTATTTCCCGCTTCATCTTGGAATTCAAAAGTAAATTCACCATTTTTATTAAATGTATATGTTTTATTTCCATTATTATTTGTAACATATGCGTTTTCTTTACTTAATATTATTGTTGCTGTTACAGCATTGTTTGTTGTTTGTGTAATATCATATTCTATTTGTGCTGTTGGAACTTCTTTATCAATTAAGTTTGTACTTGCTTCAATTTGTGCTGAATTTCCTGCTTTGTCTTGAATTCTAAAAATGTATGTTCCATTTTCTTCAAAGGTATGTTCTAAAGGTTTTGTTCTTCCTATTTGACTTAAATTACGATATTCATCTGCATTTTCTGGTGGATCAATTTGCTCTGCATCTTCATTAAGGAATATTTCTTCTATACTTCCATCTTCTTTAAATTTTGTAATATATACAACTTTTTCATTGTCATTAAAGTATTTAATACTTTGTGTATTTCCATTTTCGTCTAATTCTAATACTTTAGTAGTTTTTCCTTCTTCATTAATGTAAGTAATAGATTTTACTTTATTATTATCAACTTCAACATAGTTAGTTTTTATTCCATCTTCATTAATTATATATATATCTTCACTAATATTTTTTAACATAGCTATAACATCTTTGTTTGTTATAGAATTTTGACTATATTCAATAGTTGCAGTAGGACTTTGTCTATCTATCCAGTCTACTTTTGCGGTAGCTTTACCTTCTCTTCCATATTCATCAACAAATTCAAATGTAAATTGTCCATTTTCTGTGAATGTATATGTATCGTTACCATTATTATTTGTTATTGTTATTTGTGTGCTTGGGTTAACTAGTCTTGCTACTACATTTTCTCTTGTTGGTTCTTCTATACTAAAAGCTATACCTGCTGTTGGATGTGGATTTTGTGTTATATCTTGGAATAGGTTAAATGCTCTTGCTGTAAACCAATTTCCATTTGATGCACGGTCTGCTACAATTTTTACATATTGTACTTGTTTTGGCTCTTGTATTTCAAAATTCTTTGTATTGATTATAGCATCTGCTATTGTATTAGCTTGGTTTGTATATCTTAAGTTTGTTTGTTGTGATAATACTTCCCAATTTTCACCATCTGTACTTCCATATATTGTTCCATCTATTATTTTTCCATTTCCTCCACCTGCTGGAACAAATTCTACTGCTGATAAATATACTGGTTTATCTAATTTTATAATTATATATCTTTGTGTGTCTGAACCATTCCATGCAGAATGCCATCTTGTATTATAGTTAGCATCAATTGCATATGTTGCATTACCTTGATTAGAAGTTGCTTGAGTAGAAACTGCTTCTATTGTTAAATGTGATACTGGAATGTATTTTCTTGTATCTGGTTGATTGTCTTGAGTATAACTTAGTGAAATTGGCTCACTTGGAAGAGATGTTCCAGTTGCTCCTACACGAACTTCTACTGTTGCATTTCCTGTTAAGTTTGGACTTGAAGTTTTATATGAAGTCCATTCTTCGGTTCCTGCCATACGCCATTGCATTGTAAGGTTTACCCCTACTACACGATTTTCTAAATCATTATTAAATAATGTATTTGGTAAAGTTCCTTTTGTAATGTCTATTTTGTAAAGATTTTCTTCTTCATAACCTACTCCTACAATATGAACATATATGTCATTTTCAGCTGTGATATTTGCAATTTGTTCTGGGGTTAGTTGCAATTTATGTTCTTCTTCTGCTGTGAATGATACTTCATTCCAAGTTTCTTTGCCATCTAAGCTATAATCCCAACGAATTCCATTTGCGTCAAAACGACTTGATAGTACAATTTTTCCGCTATCTTCTCCATCAAATGAGAAAGTTGCAATTGTTTTATCTAATTTTCCTAATAAGAAGTTTGCTTCTGTTCTTGTAATACTTGGTTGATATACATAGTAGTTTTGTGCTGTGTTATTTGGTACTTTTGTTGCTTCTGTTAATATTCTTGTTTGTAAAAGTGTAAATTTATAAGAATTTTCTATACTTGTTATTTTTGTTTTAATTAAATTTGTTAATTGTTGCATTGGTAATGGGAAATATTTTAATTTTTCTGCTAATTCTTTAGCTAAATCATAATAATCATTTTCTGTTTTATTTGTATTTAAGTTGTATACATTAATTAGTGCATACCATGCATCAATATTGATTGGTTGTATTTCTAATGCTTTTCTATATATTTCTTCTTGTTTTTCTAAATCTCCACTATATGAGTTTGCAAGCATTATTGTTTTTTCACATTTTTCAAAATTTTCATAATCATTTAATACTTCTTGTGCTAATACCATATATACTACTTGATAAGATCCTCTAGTATAACTAGCATTTCCCCAACCTAGTAGCATTCTTTCACCTTTTTCTGATAATGTCCAACCACTTACGTCATTATCAATATTCCAGTATCCTCTACCTTGCTCATCTTGACCATAGTAGATAATAGCTGCATGACCTGGTTGACCAATAACTGCTGCTGGTATACCATGAACTGTACGAATATTTGAACCTGTTTTTGATATTCCACCACAAACTGCTCCTGTTCCAAATTCATTTCTAAAGTTCATCCATACTTTATATATTTTGTTTGTTTCTGTACTATAACTTACTCCATATTTAGAAAATATTCCTCCAAACTTTTCATCCCAATATTCTTTTTTATCTTGGTCGTGGAATATCGGATTTCCATAATTTGGCCATACATAAGCCATGTAAGGGTGTGGTGTTAAATATGTCCATGCTTGTGTTGGGTGAGCATCTATTTGCTTTTTAGTGTATTCATTTAACCATAAAATTTCTTCATCATCTATTATGTTATTCATTACAAAACGCATTTCTTCTACATTATATTGTTCAAACCATTTTGTAATATCTATACTTGAAGAAACAACAAATTTTCCTTCATCATACATCTTTTTAAATATTGAATAACGTGTAACTGCATCTGATTGATTTTCTGGTGCTGATGGTTGCATCCATAAAGCTACTTTTGATGAATGTGTAAGTGAAAGTGTTATTGCCATTTTCTTATATAAATCACCTTTTTTAGTTCCATATTTTGATATTTCTTGTATTTTAAAGTCTTCCTTATATGTTTTATATAAGTTATTTAAAACTTTTAATGATGACAAGTAACTTCCTGTTGGCTTTCCTCCTAATATGTATAAACGTAAGTTTTCTACATCATTCATTAACCATGAAATGGTTTCTTCATTTTCTTCGTTTAAAGCTGTATAAGTTTGTAATATATCATATCCAACGTTTTTTACAAATTCTCTTTGTAGTATTGTTAGTTCATACTCTCCTGTTATTTCTTCTCCTGTATGATTCTTAATTATTTCGTCATATTCTTCTATTGTTTTTATAAAGTCAATTTTTGTTTCTTCTTCTTCATAACCTTCTTTAATTAATTTTGCGTCTGCATATACAGCATGATCTGCTGTGGCGTTTCCATTATTATGACAATATAATTTTAAATATTTTGCTTCTTTTATATCTATTTTTATAAAATTCGCATTTGTGTTACCTTTCATTACAGGTGGTGACACTGGTGTATGTAAGTCCCAATTTTGTCCATCTTTTGATGTATATATTGCAAATTTAACACCATTTCCATTGTTTTGTCTACTTGCATCTACACCAAAATATGTTGTAAAGTAATCATAATTGTATGAACTTATGTCATAAACTAGTGTTGATGTTGCATGTGCACTTACTCCTTTTATAAAAAATTTAACTTGGTTATCTATCTGAAGTGCTATTAAACCATCATTATACTGAGTTTCTAAGTTTTGGTCTAAGGTTATACTTCCCCAACCTACACTGGATTGTTCAGCAATATATGGGATATCTGATAGATAACAAAATTTACTTTCTTTCCTCTCTTCACTATTTGCTTTACTGTCATTAGTTAATATTAGTAAACCTAATGTTAATACTACAATAAAAATAATTATTTTCAAAAAAAACTTTATATTTCTTTTTTCCAAAAGATAACCCCCTTTATTTTGTATTCTCTTTTAATTATAACACGAAAACATGTTTATGTAAATATTTATTGTTAAAATCTTCTAATTAAGTATTTCTTATTTTATAATAAATATTATCTACTTTATACCCTATTTCTTTTACCTCTCCTTTCTTTCCTTTTTTGTGTTTCTTTCATAAATTATTTTATATTCCACTTCTTTTTATATTTTTAATTTCTTCTCTATTTTCTTTTGAAATTTGATTTTTTCTTCTGACAAGTTTTCTACTAAAGTAAGTCTTGTTTCATTTTCTTCTATTTGATTTAGTGTAAAATACATTACGTCAAATATATTTTGAGGTGTTTCTATAATAGTTCTATATCTCTATTTCAAATTAAATACCAACTAGTAAAATAATAACTAATTGGCATTTAATAATTTAATATCTGGTTTTTCTTCTTTTCTTCTTTTTCAACTTCTATATTGATTTTTTCTTTCTGCTTTTTTTCCTCTTGTTTTCTTTTATAATCTTCATATTTATCTACTTTTTCTCTTTTTGGTTTAATATTTTGTTCTTTCTCTTCTTCCTCTTCTTTTATGTATTCATTATTATATTGAGCTATATTATGAACTCCTTTTTTGTATATTCCTTCTATGTATTTTTTTGTTTTTTGATTGTTTAAATTTTCTTCTATATAATATTCTTCTACCATCTTTCTATCTTTTTTTGAAAGTCTTTCTATTGGTAGGTCTAAATATTTGCATTTCCATATTATATGTCTATCATAACTTGTGTATTTTGAGCCAATTAAGTCTTCATAAGAATATTCTACATTAAATTTTAAATTTTCTATTGTGATAGTCAAGTTTGTCCACATTTTTTCTTCTTTATTTTCTCTAAATGCTTCTCTTAGTTCATTTATTATATTATAAAGCTTATCTACTAATTTCATATATTCTTTTTCGTCTATATTAAATTTATTTGGTATTTCATATACATTTATAGGATTTTTTTTAAGTAGACC
>CAMXOP010000046.1 GCA_947245665.1 uncultured Clostridiaceae bacterium | reverse complement strand
AGGGCTTATGTTTAAAAAATTTTGGGACATTTTCAAAAATCATTGACATACTTTTCTCTGTTTTTATTGTACTATATTATTTTGTGTTGTTGGAATTCCTATTATTTGTGCTTTTTGGTTATATACAACTGATATTTGATTCATTATTGCTTGAAGTAATGATATTAAGTCTTCTTGTGAGTAATCATTTAATATTGCACAATTTGTTCCATCTAGTTTTTGCATATTTTCTATTTCACTTACAAATTCCATTGTTTGATTGTATACAAATTCTGTTGTTTCACCTTCACTAGTAAATGCTAAACTAACATTTGTATTTAAGCTTTCTTGTGCTGCTGAACCTTCATTTGTTATATTTAGTTCTATTAGTGCATTATCATCTATAGCTATCTTCATTATTATACTTGATTGTGTTGTTGTTGCTTGAGCTGATGTCTCTATATTTATAACATCATATTCTGCTTCTGTAGTTAAATCTTCTATTGTTATTTTTACATTTTGATTGTTGTTATTATAAATTGTCATTTTTTGTTTGTTTTTTACTAATATTTCTGTTGCTATTGTTTCTCCTTTATAACTGTATACTACGAATGAAACATCTTCAAATTGTAATTCTCCAATTCTGTTAATTACATCATCTATTGCATTATTTACTTCTTCTACTGTAATATCTCCTGCTCCTAATATTTTTGCTTTTGTTGCTACTAAGTTTAATGTTATACTATCTGTTTTTAATGTATTTAACATATTTACTAATATATCTGATATTTGCATTCCTGTTAAATCTAGCCTATATGATGTTGTGTTATATGATACTCCATCTTTTTCTATTACAGCTTCTGTTTGTTTACTATAACTATCCTCTGTTATTCCATTTTCTATTACTGGCATATATGTTTGTTTTATATGATTTAATTCTTCTTCTGAAAACTTGAATAAGTCTGCATAATTTGTTGGCGTTATTTCATCTGGAAAGTCTGTTATTTCTTCTACTCCTAATTTTTGTAATAGCACTTTTAAGTTTTCATTTCTTACTCCTAAATATACAGTAACAATTTCATCTGATTTTAGTGCATATATATTATCTGTATTTGCATAGTCTATATTGAAAATTGATGTATTTGCAAAATTTATTTTTGCATTAGTATGTGAATAATTATTTGATTTGTCTGTTTCACTATTTACAGATAATTTTAGTTTTTCTAGCGTTTTATTAATTTGTTCATCTGTTGAATTTAATGTTAGCTCTCCTTTTATGGTATATGGACTTTGAATTTTTAATTTTTCTATTTCCTCTAACTGAGTATTTGGAGTAATTTTTGTAGAACCTATTCCATTTTCCATATACTTCCAAAATAGAGTTTTGTTAGATTTGAATAAATCTGTTTTCATTACTAATAATATTCCAGCAATTGCTATTAAAATTATTACAATTGCTACTACTATTCCTATAATAATTCCTTTTTTTCTTCCGTAATACATTTTGTTTTCCTCCCTTTTGTGAAGCGTGTACTATTCATTATTTTCTCTTCACTATTCACTTTTTTAATTTTGAAGTCATAAATTGTATATAAATTTCTAAGGTAATTTCTTCAAAGACTGACAACTGCTAGTCTCCTTATTTTTTTCTTATATTCAATAATATTCTGACTTCTATGTTCTTTGTTTAACTGCTTCATATATTACAATTCCTGCCGATACTGAAGCATTTAATGATGTTATTTTTCCCTTCATTGGGATTTTTACTAGAAAATCACAATTTTCTTTTACTAGTCTACTCATTCCGAAGCCTTCACTTCCAATTACTATTGCTAGTGGACCTTTTAGATCTTGGTCATAGTAATATGTTTTTGTATCCATATCTGTTCCACATATCCATAATCCTTGCTGTTTTAAATACTTTATTGTTTCAACTAAGTTGTTTACTCTAGCAATTTTTATGTGTTCTACTGCTCCAGCTGATACTTTATTTACTGTGGCATTTACCGATGCTGCTCTTCTTTTAGGTATTATAATTCCATGAGCTCCTGCTGTTTCAGCAGTTCTTATTATTGAGCCTAAATTGTGAACATCTTCTATACAATCTAATATTACTACAAAAGGTTCTTCTTGTCTAGTAGTTGCTTCAAATAAAATATCTTCTACTTCTACATAATCAAATGGTGGTACGATGGCTATAACTCCTTGATGATTTCCTGTTTCAGCCATTTGATTGATTTTTTCTTTACTTACTTCTGTAATTAATATTTTTCTTTCTTTTGCCATAGCTATTATTTTATTTATTGATCCATGTTTTTCCCCTGTTTGTATAATTATTTTATTAATATCTCTTCCTGATTGTAGTAGTTCAATAACTGAATTTCGCCCTTCAACTTGGTCTTGTCCTAATTTGGATTGACTCTTTGGATTATTGATTGTTAAGGCTTTTTCACTATGTACTGTTTTTGACATTTTTTTGTAATTCTTTTCTTTCATTTTCTTCTTCCTTTTCTTATTTTTTTCTACTATTTATAGTGCTTTAGATATTTAACTCTAATATAAATAGTAACTTTTTGTTACCATGTCAAAGAATAATATTATTTCTATGTTGTAGGGGTAGCTTTCCACTATACCTATGCTCAACGAAATTACTTAAATGAATATAGCTATAAGTAACAGAAATGCTCCCACTTACATTTTTAAATGTTTTGAAATGTTTTAATAACTGTAAATTATAAATATTTTTTGCTTTGAATTCTATGTATCTTTTAATTAATTTAATATTATGTTATTCTTGACTTATGTTAATTTTTATTGTATACTTATATCATTATTATATTTTTCAAAAATTATTCAACAGGAGGTATTCAATATGAGTATAATTACATTTTTGAAAAAACGGTACAAAGAGCATTTATTAAAAAAGATTGATGAGTTGAATAAGCTGGCTGATAGTTATTTTGAATCGGCTAATTCTTCTAAAGAAATGGTTGAATTAATTAATGAACAATGGCTTCCTTCTTATCAAACAATTACTCCTTTTTTTATGCACTATAATCCTTTTTTATTGGATGTTCCTACTCCTATTAGTGTATTTCACATGTATAGTAGTAATTATTTATACTATTCTTCTCGTTATAATTGTACTAAAATCAAAATTGACAATTTGGAAAGAAGAATAGAACAGTTATAATTCTATTTCAAAGCATCCTACCAAGGATGCTTTTTTATTACCTTATTCTTCATCTAATTTTAATACACTTAAAAATGCTTCTTGTGGTATTTCTACATTTCCTATTTGGCGCATTTTCTTTTTACCTTTTTTTTGCTTTTCTAATAATTTTTTCTTTCTTGTTATATCTCCACCATAACATTTTGCTAGTACATCTTTTCTCATTGCTGATATTGTTTCTCTTGCTATTATTTTTCCTCCTATTACTGCTTGAAGTGGTATTGCGAATAATTGTCTTGGTATACATGTTTTTAATTTTTCTATCATTTTTCTTCCTCTATCATAGCTTGAATCTTTATGTACTATAAATGATAGTGCATCTACACCTTCTCCATTTACCCATATATCTAGTTTTACTAATTCTGATCGTCTATAATCTTTTATTTCATAATCAAATGACGCATAACCTTTTGTACGTGATTTTAAATTATCGAAAAAGTCGTATATTATTTCGTTTAGTGGAAGTTCATATATTAGTGTTACTCTGTTTTCATCTAAATATTTCATGTCTATATATATTCCACGTCTATTTTGGCATATTTCCATTATATTTCCTACGAATTCTTTTGGTGTTAGAATTTCTGCTGTTACAAACGGTTCTTCCATATATGATATTTCGTTTGATGGTGGTAAGTCTGATGGATTATATAGTTCAATCATTGTTCCATCTGTTTTATATACTTTATATATAACCGATGGTGATGTTGTAATTAAGCTTAGGTCAAATTCTCTATCTAATCTTTCTTCTATTATTTCTAAGTGAAGTAAACCTAAAAATCCACATCTAAAGCCAAAACCTAGTGCATTTGAAGTTTCTGCTTCGTATTCTAGTGCTGCATCATTTAGTTTTAACTTCTCTAGGGCTACTTTTAAGTTTTCATAGTCACTTCCATCTATTGGGTATAAACCACAATATACCATTGGGTTTACTTTTTTATATCCTGGTAGAGGCTCACTTGCCTTATCATTTTTTAATGTTATTGTATCACCAACTCTTATATCTGATAGGCTTTTTATACTTGCTGCTATATAACCTACTTCCCCTGCTTCTAACATTTCACATGACTCATAACTTCCTGGTTCAAAATGTCCTACTTCCGTTACTACAAATGTTTTATTTGTAGCCATAAGTAGTATTTCATCTCCTACTTTAACTGTTCCATCTTTTACTCTAACATAGGCTATTGCACCCTTATAGTCATTATATATTGAGTCAAATATTAAGCATTTTAGTTTTTCTTCTTTGTTGCCTGTAGGTGTTGGTAGGTCTGTTACTATTCTTTCTAGTACTTCATCTACATTTAGTCCAGATTTTGCTGAAATACATGGTGCGTCCATTGCAGGTATACCTATAATATCTTCTATTTCTTGTTTTACTTCATCTGGTCTTGCATTTGGCAAATCTACCTTGTTTATTACTGGCAGAATTTCTAGGTTATTATCTATTGCTAAATATACATTTGCTAATGTTTGTGCTTCTACACCTTGGCTACTATCTACTACCAAAATTGCTCCATCACATGCAGCTAAACTTCTTGATACTTCATAGTTAAAGTCTACATGTCCTGGGGTATCTATTAAATTAAGCTCATATTCGTTTCCATCTTTTGCTTTATATTTCATTCTAACTGCTTGAGATTTTATAGTAATTCCACGTTCTTTTTCTATATCCATATTATCTAAAACTTGAGCTTCCATTTCACGTTTTGAAAGTACTCCTGTGATTTCTATTAATCTATCAGCTAGTGTTGATTTTCCATGGTCTATGTGTGCTATTATACTAAAATTTCTAATGTATTTTTTCTTGTCTTCCAAATTTGTTTTCTCCTTACTTCCAATTGCTTCCCATTGGGGACGTTTCCAAATGGGAAATCTGTCACTTTTGGGAACTTTATTTATATTGATATTTTAACATATAGTATTTTTAAAATCAATAGAAAACTAGCCTTAAGTTCAAAACTTAAGGCTAGTTTTATTATTCTTTACTCTGTAATAATGTACTAAGATTCTCAAAAAGATAAATTATACTATTATTTACTCTCATTTTTATTCCAACCGGTTTTAATATAATAAGATTACCATCTACCTCAATTGAAATAACATTATTTATATTACCTCCCTAAGTTACTTCGAAAGGCATATTACCTTTTTATGTTCCATATTTTATCATATTACATTACATAATTCAATAGTTTATATGAATTTTTCTACTTCGATAAATAGTCTTCCTTTTCTACTATTTCCTATTATACTTTTTACTACAAACCTTCCTTTTCCACGAATTGTTACTATGTCATTTTCTTTTACTTCTTTTGAGCTTTTTTCTATTATTTCATGGTTTAATAATACTCTTTCTTGTGCTAATAGCTCATTTGCTTTTCCTCTTGAGCACCTTGCAAGTTCTGAAACTATATTATCTAATCTCATTGAGGCAACTGTTATTTTTATATTTTGTGTTTTTATTTGTATTTTTCTTAAATTTTCTAATTCTATTCTTTCTATTTTTGATTTGCTAAATCTTGTTAGACTAGGAATATTTATAATTAAAAATTTTAACATTTCTGGCATTACTAAAATATCTGCTCCATTGTCATCTACTAAAATATCACCCATCTTTTCTCTTGATATTCCTAATTTCATTAGTCCACCTAAGTAATTCTTATGTGAGTATTCTCCATACATTTCATTTGACAGTATTATTCTTATGCAATTTATATATTCATTTAAATTAATATTTTGTATTATATCAGTTAATTTTTTTGGATAAATTACTAATATTTTTCTTTCTGCTTCTTTAAATCCGCCATTGAAAAAGTAATTATATATTTTTTGTGATTTCAAAAAATTTTCTAATATCTTTTGCTCCATTTCATCTAAAAAATCTGTGGTTTGAATTTTATTTTTGGTTTCACAAAACCTTATTTTATCTATTACTTTCGATATTAGTAATCTGTCTTTTTCATTTTTGTATTTATTTATGATATTTTTATCCATGTTTTCTCCAATTTTTAATTATTACTTCCCAAAAGGGACAGACTTCCCATTAGGAAACGTCCCCAATGGGAACTATCTTGTATTTTAGATATTATCAGCAACTGAAAATAAATATTTTTCTTCTAATTCTCCCACATTTCCTGCTTCTATGAATTTGTCTGGGTAGGCATAACATTTTAAGTTTATGTTTTGCAATTTGTTTTCTGCTATTATTTCTTTTACTTTTGTACCTAACCCTCCTATTATGCTTGCATCTTCTATTGTTATTACATTTTTTGTTTTTGTAATTGTTTCTATTATTTTTTCTTTATCAAATGGTTTTAAAAATCTTGCATTTATTAATTCTACACTTTTTCCTTGTTTTTCTAATTTTTCTGCTATTTCCATACCTTTTGCTACCATTTTTCCTATTGCTATTATACTTACATCTTTTCCTTCTTTTAGTATTTCTACTTTTCCTTCAATTATTTCTTCATGTTTTTCAAATTTTATTTTTTCGTTTTCCCCGCCTCTTGGGTATCTTATAACTACTGGTGAATTTAATGTTATAGCATATTCTAGCATTTGCTCTAGTTCTTTAAAATCTTTTGGTGCCATTAGCTTTAAATTTGGTACTATGTTAAAGAATGCTAGGTCTAATAATCCTTGATGTGTTTCTCCGTCATTACCAACAACTCCTGCTCTATCTACACATATTACAACTGGCATATTTTCTATACATATGTCGTGTATTACTTGGTCATATGCTCTTTGGTAGAATGAAGAATATATTGGTACTACTGGTCTTAAGCCTTCTTTTGCCATTCCTGCTGCTAAGCTAATAGCATGCTGTTCTGCTATTCCTACGTCAAAAAATCTGTTAGGATATTTTTCTTTAAATTGTTTTAATCCCGTTCCATCTGTCATTGCTGCTGTTATTGCTACAATTTTTTCATTGTTTTTAGCTAACTCTACTAATTTTTCTCCGAATACTGCTGAATAGTCCTTTTTCTTTTCTTTTTTTGATTTTCCAGTTTCTATTTCGAAGCTTCCTGTTGCATGGAATTTGTCTGGGTTTTCTTCTGCTGGTATGTAACCTTTTCCTTTTTTGGTTATTACATGTACAAGTACTGGCTCTTGCTCTTTCTTCGCTAACTTTAAAATCCATTCTAGTCTTTCTATATCGTGGCCATCTACTGGACCTAAATATTTAAAACCTAAGTCTTCAAAAAACATATTTGGTAAAAATAATTGTTTTAAACTATATTTTATTCTTCTGGCTAGTCTTATAATTGGTGTTCCTACTTTAGGTGTATTTTCTAGAGCTTTCCTTATACTATTATTAGACTTTTTATAAAATTTTCTAGTTCTTATTTTAGTTAAGAATGTAGCTATACCTCCTACATTTTTTGATATACTCATTTCATTATCATTTAATATTACTATTAATTTTGTTTTACTATTTCCTGCATCATTTAATGCTTCTAGTGCCATTCCTCCTGTTAAAGCCCCATCTCCAATTACTGCTATTACATTATTATTTTCATTTTTTATATCTCTCGCCCTTGCCATCCCAAGTGCTATGGATATTGATGTACTACTATGACCTGTGTCAAAACTATCATATTCAGATTCTTTTATTTTTGGGAAACCTGATATACCTCCTAACTGCCTTAGGGTATTCATTTTGTCTTTCCTTCCAGTTAAAATTTTATGTACATAAGTTTGATGTCCCACATCCCATACTATTTTATCTTTTGGTGTATTGAAAACACTATGAAGAGCAATAGTAAGTTCCGTAATACCTAAGTTAGAAGCTAAATGACCACCAGTTTCTGACACTATATTTATAATTTCTTTTCTTATTTCGTTTGCTAATTGTTCCTTCTGACTTATATTAAGTTTCCTTAAATCTTCTGGTTTATCTACTCCTTTTAATATGTTACTCATTTTACATCCCTTCTTTATACAATTATTCATTATAGAAAAAAATATATATTAAATTTTAAGTTATCCACAGTTTGGAAATTTTTTGCCCCGTCCCTAAAATTTCCATAATAACAAACATGTTATTATTGGTAATGTTAAGTTGTCTGTTCCTTTTATTGATATGGCTTCTAGTATTGTAAGTATTATTGATATTATTATTGATTTTATTATCCATAAATTACTTTTTGTAGTATATAAAAATATCGCTACTATTATTAATGTAATTAATAACATTGTTAATGTTCCAGCTATTGTTTTTTTTGTATTTCCAATTTTATATTCATAGCTTTTTATACTCTTTCCTATTACTGCTGCTAATCCATCTCCGTATCCCATTATTAATATACTACATAAGCCTATTTCTGGTCTTTTTATAATTCCAAATGTGAATATTGAAACTATTAGCAATGAAATAGCATAGTATACTGTTCCTAATCCATCTTGATTTTCTCTTTCCATTACTGATATTAAGTTTTTCTTATATGAAATGTAGTTTATAATTACAAATGTCATTGGCACTAATGCTGCTGAAAATGCATTTGTAAAAAAATACATTGCTATAAACCACCAATTTGAAAGCATTATATGTATAAATTTTCTACTGGCTTCTTTTCCTATTTTTTCAAAAAATTTCCCTGATATTATAACAATTGCTATAAATATATATGATACTATTATTCCTAATATATTTTGCATTTATATTTTCCTTTCATTTTCTATTAGTATTTATTATTTTATCACAAATATATCTTTTTTTCTATAAAATATTACAATTTTATTTCATTTTTATTAAAATATTGCAAATCAATATTGGTTATACTATAATTTAAATGAAGAATTATATTAAATGAAGGGAATTGATTTATTATGAAAATATCAAGGAAAATATGCTCTATAATTTTATTATTAATTATATTGCTTAGTACAAATATTTTTGCTGCAACTACCAGTTCAAAAAACACTAGTTTAGAAATTGTAGAAAATAATATTTGTACAATTAATGTTACAGATAAAGCTGTATTTGAAAAAAAACTTGTAGATTATAATTTAGAGAAAAAACAATTATCTATAGGTTTAAAAATAACTAACAATGCTATAGCACCATTAGACAAACCTAGTGAAATAGTACTTGTTATAGATAACTCTTTAAGTATGAAAGAAACTATTTCAACAGGTGGCTCAAGAATGGAAGCAGTTGCTGATTCTGCTAAATTGTTGGCAACTGAACTTTTAAAGTTAGATACTGTTAAATTAAGTATTGTTAGCTTTTCAACAGGTGATAATGAAGGCACTATTACAGATGCTAAATTAAGAATTGCATTAACAAATTCAAAGGATAGTGTTATGGAGGCTATAACTGAAGTATCTAATGATGCTAGTGGAAAAAGAACTGATATTGAAGCTGGTATTACTCTTGCTAGTCAACAATTTACTGGAACTTGTGAAAATAAATTTATTATTTTATTAACAGATGGTGTTCCTAATATTTCTTTAGGTACTAATAAAATTCAATATTCAGGAACAACAGCTATAAATACTAAAACAGCTTTAACAAAATTACACAACGATGGAATTCAAATATTATCTATGATGACTGGTGTTACAAATGATATAGAATCTCAAACAGGTAAAACTTATAAAGAATTAGCTGAAGAAGTTTTTGGAACTCCTGAAAAACCTACAGTTGGTAAATTTTATTATATTACTGATAATGAAATAGAAGAAACTGTTTCTAAAACAATATTAAATCAACTAGTAGCTCCTGAAGATGATTTACTAACTAATATTGATATTTACGATTATTTCCCTCAAGAAATAATTGATAATTTTAATTTTGAATATGTAACTTCTCCTAATTTAGGTAAAGTATCTGAAGATATTGATCTACAAAACAATATGATAGTATGGCACATTGATAAATTAGGATATGGTGAAACAGCAACTCTTTCATACAAATTGACTTTGAAAGATAATATTAATGAAGAAATTATTTCAGTTGTATTAGATACAAATACAAAAGTTGATATAACTACAGATAAAGTATTAAATGAAGATGGTTCAAAAAAGATTATCACTTCTGATGTTACTCCAAAAGTAAAATTAACTATCCCAGAACCTCCAAAACAAGATAATACAGTAGCTCCTGATCCTATCCCTCAAACAGGTACAACCATTTTAGGAATTTTATTAATTTCAGTTGCATTAGTAGCTTGTTTAGTAGTAGGAATTAGATTATATATTAAAAATAAAGAACTAAAATAATATAAAATATAAAAACACTTGAGACTTCAAGTGTTTTTATATTTATCATTAAATTTATATATTTTGTTATCATTGCAATTTCTAAAGTTATTTTACTCGTCTCAACATTTATTCAATTCTATTAAAACTATATTAATATTTTATTTTCTTTATTCTTGTAATTCTTCTTCAATATTTAGTAGCCTATTATATTTTGCAACCCTATCTGTTCTACATGGTGCTCCTGTTTTTATTTGCCCTGCATTTGTTGCAACTGCGATATCTGCTATTGTTGTATCTTCTGTTTCTCCAGAACGATGTGAAATTATAGTTCTATATCCACTTTTTTTTGCAATTTCTATACAATCTAGTGTTTCAGTTAATGTTCCTATTTGATTTGGTTTTATTAATATTGCGTTTGCTACACCTTTGTTTATTCCATTAAAAAGTCTCTTTTTATTAGTAACAAATAAGTCATCTCCAACTAATTGTACATCTCTCCTCATTTTTTCTGTTAGCAACTTCCATGATGACCAATCATTTTCAGCTAAAGCATCCTCTACAGAAATAATAGGATATTTATTAGTAAGTTCTATAATATATTCTATCATTTCTTCTTTTGTTCTAAATATATCTTTTTTCCAAAAGTAATATCCTTCTTTTCCTACTTTTTTTGCTTCATCCCACATTTCTGTGGCTGCTACATCTAAGCTTAATGCTATTTCTTCTCCTGGAATATATCCTGCTTTTTGTATTGCTTCTAGTATAACTTCTATTGCTTCTTCTTCTCCATTTAAATTCGGAGCAAATCCTCCTTCGTCTCCAACTGCTGTACTATATCCTTTTTCTTTTAATACCTTTTTTAATTCATGATATACTTCTACCCCCATTTCTAACCTTTGTCTGAAGGTCTCTGCTCCTATTGGCATTATCATAAATTCTTGAATACTAATATTATTATCTGAGTGTTTACCTCCATTTAAAATGTTCATCATAGGGATTGGAAGCTCTTTACTATTTATTCCTCCTAAATATCTATACAAGCACATTCCTAATGAGTTTGCTGCTGCCCTTGCTACTGCAATTGATACACCCAATGTAGCATTTGCCCCTAAAATACTTTTATTTTCTGTTCCATCTAAATCAATCAATTTATTATCTATTTCACTTTGATCATATACATTCATTCCTTGTAGAGCTTTAGCAATTTTTGTATTTACATTTTTAATAGCTTTTTGAACTCCTTTACCATTTAGCCTATCATCTTCATCCCTTAATTCTACTGCCTCAAAACTTCCTGTTGAAGCTCCTGATGGAACTAATGCTATTCCACTAAATCCCCCTTGTGTAACAACTTCTACTTGAACAGTTGGATTTCCTCTTGAATCATAAACTTCTAATGCTTTTATTTTTTCAATACCTAAATAATCTTTCAATATTCTATTCTCCTTTTCATTTTTTATTATATTATTTCCATTTTTTTTATAATATTTCATATATTATAAAAAATCACTATTTTATACTAGATTTTTAAGTTTGTTTGTGTTATTATATTTTTATCTTTTGATTCCATTAATATGTTCAAGTTGTTAAAAAAACAGACATTATAACATTAATGTTAAATAAATACTAGTGAATCAATAGTAACATTATTCGTTGTTATTGTTTAATTATATATTGGGGTATCGCCAAGCGGTAAGGCATCGGACTCTGACTCCGACATTCCTGTGTTCGAATCACAGTACCCCAGCCACCAAACTTGACTAAACTGTAAAAGTGAAGAATGAAAAGAGAAGAAATTTCAAAAAATTTCTCCAGATGATTATTAAAATATTTTTTAGTTTATATTTGTTTAAATTATTTGAATTCATATAAAAATTTGAAATATTTTATGAAAGAATACAAAATATGAACATCTAATAACCTATCAATTAAACTCAAAATGGAGTATTGGAAATTTTCCAATACTCCATTTGTCCTATACTTATTCTTTTTAATTTATGCCACTTTATTCGCTTTTAATTTAAATTCTCCCATATTTGTTTTTGCATTAATATTAAGTATATTGCCTACTAACTCTCCTGTTATATCATATTTTAAATTAAGCATATTATTTTTCATTTCTCCTGAAAAATAGCATTTATTTCCATTTACTTTTCCTTGTGAAAGTGCATTCTTTGACCCCATTATTTCTACCATTCCATTTATCACATTTTCTGTTTGTTTTAATGCTATACGTGCATTAATGTTTCCCATTGGTGTGTTAATACTTGTTTCATAAACTCCATCCATATTTATATACCTCCTGTCATAATTATATTCAGCTTTATAATAATGTTGAATATAATTTATAAGATTTAATATGATTTTCCTTTTAATTCACTTTCCATCTCTTCATGTTTTGGCATATATGTTTTTAGCATATTATAAAAAGATTTTGTATGATTTTTGTATTTTAAATGACAAAATTCATGCAAGATAATGTATTCTATAGTTTCTCTACTATATTTAACAATATCGGGATTTATTGTGATTTTTTCATTTAGACATTTACCTAATGTTCCTTCTATTCTTTTTATTTCATAATCTTCTGGAGCTATCCCTATCATTATTCTTGTTTTTTCCATTGCTCTTTCTATTTCTTTTTTTGCTACCATGTCATACATTTTTTCTATTAATATTTTTACTATTTCATTATTTTCTAATTTTCTATATTTATTTGGAAGTGTTACTAATATTTTACCTTGTTGTATAGATAGGTTTGGTGTTTTTATGTTTTTATATTTTATAGCTAAATCATAATTTGCCCCTAACACTTTTACTGTTTTTAGTCTTGTATATTCTTTTATTTTTCTTTTCTCACAAGCTAATTCATATTCATTTATTTTATTTAATATCCATTGCTTCTTTTCTTCTACTATTTCTTGTATTTGACTACTTGCCATATACCAAGGAGCATTAATAATAACCTCTCCATTTTGTACAGATATATATAAATTACTATATTCTCTTTTATTAACTGTGTATGTTATTACATTACTTTTATTTTTAAATAAATTCATTTTTAAACACTCCTTGCAAAATATTGTTTTCTAAACTCTTGTTCGTTTTTGTGAATTTATTTTATATCTATTTTTTTATTTTGTCAATAGTTTTTTTCAAATTTTTGTTCGTATTCTGATTCATTTGTGATAATGTCTTAATAAATCATTTGAGAAAATGTCCCAACC
>CAMXOP010000045.1 GCA_947245665.1 uncultured Clostridiaceae bacterium | reverse complement strand
AACATCAACTCCAGGTAGAGTTTTCAAAGGTAAAAAATTACCAGGACATATGGGAGTTCAAACAGTTACAATCCAAAACTTAGACGTAGTAGCTGTTGACCTAGATAAAAACGTAATATTAGTAAAAGGTAGTGTTCCAGGAGTTAAAGGAGCTATCTTAAAAATAAAAATGAGTGTAAAAGCGTAAGGAAGGAGGAAGAAATAAATGCCTAAAATAGATGTATATAATATAGAAGGAAAAAAAGTTAACGAAGTAGAATTAAAAGAAGAAATATTTGGAATAGAACCAAATGAAGCTGTAGTACATAGCGTATTAGTTAACTTTTTAGCAAATCAAAGACAAGGTACACAAAATACAAAAACAAGAAGTGAAGTTCGTGGTGGTGGAAGAAAACCATGGAGACAAAAAGGAACAGGTAGAGCGAGACAAGGTTCTATAAGAGCTCCACAATGGATAAAAGGTGGTATAGCTTTAGGACCAAAACCACGTTCATACTACTACACAGTTAATAAGAAAGAAAGAAGACTTGCTGTTAAATCAGTATTAAGTTCAAAAGTATTAGAAAACGAATTAGTAGTTGTAGATTCTTTAGATATGAAAGAAATAAAAACTAAAGAAATGGTAAAAGTATTAAACAACTTAAAAGTAGAAGGTAAAACATTAATGTTATTACCAGAAAAGAACGAAAACGTTCAAAAATCTGCTAGAAATATTGAAGGAGTTAAAACTACATTAGTAAATACAATAAACGTATATGATTTATTAAAATATAAAAACTTAGTAGTAACTCTAGACACTGTTAAAAAATTAGAGGAGGTGTATGCATAATGAGACCAGAAGATATAATAATAGCACCTGTTATAACAGAAAAAAGTAATGATGGTATGCAAGAAGGTAAATATACTTTCGAAGTAAACAAAAAAGCTACAAAAGTTGATATTGCAAACGCAGTAGAAAAACTATTTGAAGTAAAAGTATTAAAAGTAAACACAGTTAGTGTAAAAGGAAAGACAAAAAGAATGGGAAGATATGAAGGAAAAACATCAGACTGGAAAAAAGCAATCGTAACAATCGATACAAACCCAGGAGAAAAAACATATCTTGCAAAAGGCGGAAAAGCTACAAAAATGACTAAAAAATACAAAGATTCAATTGATGAATTCATGGGAGCATAAAGTACTTACATTACAATGGAAAGTAAAAAACTCAAAAGTTATCGAGAAATAACTCGGAAAACAAAGAATATCTGCAAGTAGAGCAGGAAAAAATCTACTAAATAAAATTAAAAGGAGAGAAAAACAAAATGGGAATGAAACATTTTAGACCAACAACTCCATCACTAAGAAATATGACAGTTTCTACATTTGATGAAATAACAAAGAAAACTCCTGAAAAATCTTTATTAACAGTAAAGAAAGAAAAAGCAGGAAGAAACTCATATGGTAGAATAACTGTAAGACATCAAGGTGGAGGAAATAGACAAAAATATAGAATAATTGATTTTAAAAGAAACAAAGATGATATGAACGCTACTGTAATAGGAATCGAATACGATCCAAACAGAAGTGCAAATATAGCATTAATTGAATATGAAGATGGAACAAAATCTTACATATTAGCACCAGTAGGGTTAACAGATGGAGACAAAGTAATATCAGGACAAAAAGTAGATATAAAACCAGGTAACTGTATGCCAATTGAAAGCATACCAGTAGGTACATTAATACACAACATCGAATTAAATCCAGGTCAAGGTGGAAAAATGGTAAGAGCAGCAGGTCAAGAAGCTCAATTAATGGCTAAAGAAGGAAAATATGCTCACGTAAGACTTCCATCAGGAGAAATGAGATTAGTATTAGCAAGATGTAGAGCAACAATTGGAACAGTTGGAAACACAGATCATGAAAACGTAAAAATAGGAAAAGCAGGAAGAACAAGACATATGGGAATACGTCCAACAGTTAGAGGTTCTGTAATGAACCCAGTAGATCACCCACACGGTGGTGGTGAAGGTAGAGCACCAGTAGGACACGCAGGACCAATGACACCTTGGGGTAAACCAGCTCTAGGATACAAGACAAGAAAGAAAAATAAACAATCAAACAAAATGATAGTTAAGAGAAGAAAATAATAGGAAAGATAAGTTAGCTGTTTGAGCCAAAGCCAGTTACAGATAACTTAGGCAATCGAGCGAAAGCGAGATTAGCTTCATTAGAAAAAAACGATAAAAGGAGGCTAAGAAATGTCAAGATCAAGCAAAAAAACTCCATTCATTGCACCAGAATTAATGAAGAGAATTGAAGCAATGAACGAAACAGGAGCTAAAGAAGTATTAAAAACATGGTCAAGAGCATCTACTATATACCCTCAAATGGTAGGACACACAATAGCTGTTCACGATGGTAGAAAACATGTACCTGTTTATATAACAGAAGAAATGATAGGTCATAAATTAGGAGAATTTGCTCCAACAAGAACTTTCAAAGGTCATGCAGGAGAAAAAACAACTAAAAAATAAATGATATTAAATACCCCGCGCGGGACAAATTAAAAAACCGAATACTCGGCGCGGGACATATCTTATTCATATAGGAATACTGTAGAGAAAGATGTGTTCCATTAGAAATTAGAAAAATGAGTTTGGTTAAAAAAAAATGTGTTCCTGTCAGGAACTTAAACAAGATATATCAAAACACAAAAAAGTTAGAAATAATATTTAAATTTCTGACATCCAATCAAACAAGGAGGGAAAAAACGTGGAAAACCAAGAAGTTATAATACCAGAAGCAGTAGCAACACTTAAATATGCTAGAATTTCATCAAGAAAAGTTAAAATAGTAGCAGATTTAATAAGAGGTAAAAATGTTGACGAAGCTTTAGCAACAGTTAAATTTACACCAAAGGCTGCATCTGAAATAATAGAAAAATTATTAAAATCAGCAATAGCAAATGCTGAAAACAACCACAATATGGCACATGAAAAACTATATGTAGCTGAAATATATGCAAATCAAGGTCCAACATTAAAAAGAATAAGACCAGCAGCAAAAGGTTCAGCAGTTAGAATTCGTAAAAGAACAAGTCATATAACAATAAAATTAAAGGAAAGAGAATAGAAAGGAGTCTATTACAATGGGACAAAAAATGGATCCACATGGATTAAGAGTTGGTGTAATAAAAGACTGGGATTCAAAATGGTATGCAAATAAGAAAGATTTTGCAAACTACCTAGTAGAAGATCACAAAATCCGTGAATATGTTAAGAAAAAATTATATGTTAGTGGAATTTCAAAAATAGAAATTGAAAGAACAGCTAAATTTGTAAAAGTTAATGTTAACACTGCAAAACCAGGATTAGTAATTGGTAAAGGTGGAAACTTAGCAGAAAGCTTAAAAAATGAATTACAAAAAATGATAGGAAAAGAAGTAAACTTAAATATAGTTGAAGTTAAAGATGTTGACACAAATGCACAATTAGTTGCAGAAAACATTGCAGGACAACTAGAAAGAAGAATTTCATTCAGAAGAGCTATGAAACAATGCATGCAAAAAACTATGAAAGCAGGTGCTTTAGGAATAAAAACTGCAGTATCTGGAAGATTAGGTGGAGCAGACATGGCTAGAACTGAATTCTACAAAGAAGGTACAATACCACTTCAAACTTTAAGAGCTGATATTGACTATGGATTTGCAGAAGCAGATACAACATATGGAAAAATCGGTGTAAAAGTTTGGATATATAAAGGAGAAGTTCTTCCAGCTAAAAGACAAGTGGAAGGAGGAGACAAATAATGCCATTAATGCCAAAAAGAACAAAATATAGAAAACAACAAAAAGGTAGAAACAGAGGAAAAGCAACAAGAGGAAACTTCGTATCAGATGGTGAATACGGAATACAAGCATTAGAAGCAGGGTTAATTACAACAAACCAAATAGAATCAGCCCGTGTTGCTATGACTCGTTATATAAAAAGAGGTGGAAAAGTTTGGATAAAATTATTTCCAGACAAACCAATAACAAAAAAACCAGCTGAAACTCGTATGGGTAAAGGTAAAGGAGCCGTAGAATATTGGGTAGCAGCTGTAAAACCAGGTAGAGTAATGTTCGAAATAGCAGGAGTACCAGAGGAAACTGCAAGAGAAGCACTAAGACTTGCTTCAATGAAACTATCTGTAAAAACTAAGTTTGTAAAAAAAGAAACTGAAGTAGGTGGTGAATAAGATGAAGATAAATAAAATAAAAGAAATGTCTTCACCAGAACTAGAAAAAGAATTAGGAGAATTAAAATCAGAGCTATTCAAATTAAGATTTAGTTTAGCAACAAACGGATTAGATAATCCTATGAAAATAAAAGAAGTTAAGAAAGACATTGCAAGAATAAATACAATATTAACACAAAGAAAATTAGCAGAAAATAAATAATATTAACATACAGAAGTCGTATAAATTATAAAAGGGTGACTTTGTAGGGGCAACTATTAGTCTTCTATACTTTGAAAAAATTACCCTAGAATAAAATATGGCATCTAACATTACAAAAAGAAAGGAGATTCGTAAATCATGGAAGAAAGAAATCTTCGTAAAACTTATACAGGAATTGTTAAATCAAATAAAATGGATAAAACAATAGTTGTAGCAGTAGAAACAAGTGAGAAAAACAAAACATATGGAAAAATTCAAAAAAGAACATATACATTAAAAGCTCATGACGAAAACAATGAATGCGGAATCGGAGATAAAGTAGAAGTAATGGAAACTAGACCTTTATCAAAAGATAAAAGATTCAGACTTGTAAAAATAGTAGAAAAGGCAATAATAAAATAATAGAAATATTTTGAAAGAGACATATAGTATTCATAAAGGTTAAGTCTAACGAGAAGATGAGTTTCTGTAATAAATAATGCGATAAACCTCGCACAGGACATATCTTATCAAACAAGACATGACCAAAGGAAAAATGTGTCCCCATTAGAAACTAAAACAAGATAGAGTAGAGAAAAGGAGGCCAGCTAAAAATGGTACAACAACAAACTATATTAAAAGTAGCCGACAATACTGGTGCAAAAGAAATAATGTGCATTAGATGTTTAGGTGGTTCATATAGAAAATATGCTAGAGTTGGAGACGTTATAGTTGCTTCTGTTAAATCAGCAACACCAGGTGGAGTTGTAAAAAAAGGTGATGTTGTAAAAGCAGTAGTAGTAAGAACAAAGAAACCAATAAGAAGAGCAGATGGATCATATGTAAGATTTGATGAAAATGCAGCAGTTATAATAAAAGAAGACAAAAACCCAAAAGGAACACGTATATTTGGGCCTGTTGCAAGAGAACTAAGAGATAAAGATTATATGAAAATATTATCATTAGCTCCAGAAGTTCTTTAAGCCGTTAGTTTATAACGACTGATAAGGAGTTAGAAACTTACGGATTAAAGATGCAAGTGAGCAAAGCGAACTTGTATACTTTAGAAAAAGCTACTTCTGACTAGCTAAAAAATAAAAAAACCTTAAAACGAAGAAAAGAAGAGGTGAAAAATAAAAATGAAAATAAGAAAAGGTGACAATGTTAAAGTTTTATCAGGAAATGATAAAGGTAAAACAGGAGAAGTTTTAGAAGTAATACCAAAAACAGAAAAAATAATAGTAAAAGGTATTAATATAAGAAAAAAACATGTTAAACCAAGAAAGCAAGGAGAAGAAGGCGGAATAATACCAGTAGAATGCGCTATTCACTCAAGCAAAGTAAATGTAGTTTGCCCAAAATGCGGAAAAGCTACAAGAATTGGTTATGAAATAGAAAAAGATCAAAAAGTACGTGTTTGTAAAAAATGCAACACAAAATTAAAATAAGCAGGAGAACAATAAAACCATAAAACCACTAAATCATAAGGGGAGAGGATAATCCTTATATCCAAGTGAAGTGATAAAATTGGTATACAAGTATCACCTGACATTTAAAGAAAGAAAAGGAGGAGCATATAGACCATGGAAACATTAAAAGAACAATACATAAACGAAGTAGTTCCAGCAATGATGAAAAAGTTTAACTATAAATCTGTAATGGAAGTTCCAAAATTAGAGAAAATAGTTTTAAACGTTGGTTTAGGAGATATAAAAGACAATCCAAAATCATTAGAAAATGCTATGAATGATATAAAATTAATTACAGGTCAATCACCAATCATAACAAAAGCTAAAAAAGCTATAGCTGCTTTTAAAATAAGAGAAGGTGTAAATATGGGATGTAAAGTTACATTAAGAAGTGGAAAAATGTATGATTTTGCATATAAACTATTTAATGTAGCACTTCCAAGAGTTAGAGATTTTAGAGGAGTATCAAAAAATTCATTTGATGGTAGAGGAAATTACTCTATGGGAATTAAAGAACAATTAATATTCCCTGAAATCGAATATGACAAAGTAGATAAAGTAAGAGGTATGGATATAATCTTCGTTACAACAGCAAAAACAGACGAAGAAGCTAGAGAATTACTAACATTATTAGGAATGCCTTTTAAAGCATAGAAGATAAAAGTCAGAAGTCAGAATAGATGAAAATATGAAATAACATTGTAGGGATGTAACTATCAATCGTCCATACTTCGGAAAAATTACCAGAAATCACATATCTGACATCCGACAAAAGAAAGGAGAAAGCCAATGGCTAAGAAATCTTTAAAAGTAAAACAACAAAGAGATCAAAAATATAAGACAAGAGAATACAATAGATGTAAAATTTGTGGAAGACCACATGCTTATATTAGAAAATTCGGTATATGCCGTGTATGTTTTAGAGAATTAGCACATAAAGGTGAAATACCAGGAGTAAAAAAAGCAAGTTGGTAAAAAGGAGGGAAAAAAGTTAATGAACACAACTGATCCAATAGCAGATATGCTAACAAGAATAAGAAATGCAAATAGTTCAAAACATAAAACAGTTGATATTCCAGCATCAAATATGAAAAAAGCAATAGCTAAAATATTATTTGAAGAAGGATATATAAAATCATTTGAAGAAATAAAAGATGATACTCAAGGAGTTATCAGAATAACAATAAAATATGATGAAAAAGGTGCTAGAGTAATCGATGGAATAAAAAGAATTAGTAAACCAGGATTAAGAGTATATGCATCTAAAGACGAATTACCACAAGTACTAAACGGTTTAGGAATTGCTTTAATATCTACATCAAAAGGAATAAAAACAGATAAACAAGCAAGAGCTGAAGGTTTAGGTGGAGAAGTCCTAGCATACGTTTGGTAATATCATAAAAGGGAGAATACTATAGCTATTTGAACACTAATTCACAAGGGTAGGGAACAATCTTCTGCCCAAGTGGAAGTGAAAAAAAAAGTAAAGAGTGTCCCCTGACATTGAATTAAAGGAGGGAAAACTAAAATGTCAAGAATAGGAAACAAACCTATTACTGTACCAGAAGGTGTAGAAGTAAAATTAGATGGTATGCACTTAACAGTAAAAGGACCTAAAGGAACATTAGAAAGAGAAATTCATAAAAATATGACTGTTTCAATAGATGGAAATGTTATAACAGTAACAAGACCAAATGATGAACCAGAAAATAGAAGTTTACATGGATTAACAAGAACATTAATACATAACATGATAGAAGGTGTTCTAAACGAATACAAAAAAGAATTACAAATAGTTGGTGTTGGATATAGAGCACAATTGCAAGGAAAAAAATTAGTAATGAATTTAGGATATTCTCATCCAGTAGAAATGGATGCTCCAGAAGGAATTACATTTGAAGTTCCAAATGCAAACACAATTATAGTAAGAGGAATAGATAAAGAAGTAGTTGGGCAAACAGCAGCAGTTGTAAGAACAAAGAGACCACCAGAAGTTTACCATGGAAAAGGTATTAAATATTCTGATGAACATATTAGAAGAAAAGAAGGTAAAGCAGGTAAAAAATAATAGATAAAACCTCACGTAGGACATAACTTATTATA
Source organism: uncultured Clostridiaceae bacterium (assembly GCA_947245665.1). Taxonomy (GTDB): domain Bacteria; phylum Bacillota; class Clostridia; order TANB77; family CAG-508; genus UMGS1663. The sequence goes on along the minus strand of CAMXOP010000045.1, from coordinate 5,691 downwards.
TAAGATAAGATCTAAAGCAAAGATATGTCCACGTCAAGAACTTAAACAAGATAGATTTAAATTGGCAAAAACTAATTTAAGAAAGGAGTAAAAAATGATTACTAAAATAGATAGAAAGCTTACAAGAGAAAGAAGACATATCAGAGTTCGTAGAAAAATAAGTGGAACAACAGAATGTCCAAGACTATGTGTATATAGAAGTAACAAAAACCTATTTGTACAAATAGTAGATGATGTTAAGCAAACTACATTAGTAAGTGCATCAACACTTGATAAAGAAGTAAAAACAAAACATGCAAATAAAGAAGCAGCAAAAGAAGTAGGAGCTTTAATTGCAAAAAGAGCTTTAGAAAAAAATATAAAGAATGTTGTTTACGACAGAGGTGGATATGTATACCACGGTGTAGTAAAAGAACTAGCAGAAGCTGCAAGAGAAGCAGGGTTAGAATTCTAGAAAGAAATTAAAATAAAGAAATGTAAGGGACCATTTGTGGAAATACCACTTTGGAAATGACACAACTGTGCCCAAGGTAGAAGAGATATATAATTTCTAATATTCAAACGGAAAAGGAGGAAAATAAAAGTGCAAACAGAAAATACATCTGAATTAAAAGAAAAAGTAGTTGCTATTAACAGAGTTGCAAAAGTTGTTAAAGGTGGTAGAACATTCAGATTTAGTGCTGTAGTTGTAGTTGGAGATGAAGCAGGACACATTGGTGTTGGTAATGGAAAAGCATCAGAAGTTCCAGATGCAATCAAAAAAGCAATAGAAGAAGCTAAAAAGAATTTAATAGAAGTTCCAGTAGTAGGAACAACAATACCACATGAATATCTTGGAAAATTTGGTAGTGCTACAGTAATGCTAAAACCAGCTGCAGAAGGTACAGGACTTATAGCAGGTGGTAGTGTAAGACCAGTTCTAGAACTTGCAGGATACAAAGATATCCGTACAAAAGTATTAGGAACAAATAATCCAAGAAACGTAGTATATGCTACAATAGAAGGATTAAAGAAAATGCAAACAATAGAACAAGTAGCTAAAAAAAGAGGAAAGAAAGTAGAAGAAATATTATAATTAAGAGAACACTATAACTATTTGAATAATAATTCACAAGGGTAGGGAACAATCTTCTGCCCAAGTGGAAGTGGCAAATAGTAAGGAGTGTTTCCTAACAAATATAACAAGGAGGTGTAATCTCAGAAATGAAATTAGACGAATTAAAACCAGCACAAAAAACAGAAAGTAAAAAAAGAGTAGGACGTGGAATAGGTTCAGGTCTAGGAAAAACATCTGGTAGAGGTCATAAAGGACAAAAAGCAAGATCAGGTGGAGGAGTTAGACGTGGATTTGAAGGTGGTCAAACACCATTATATAGAAGATTGCCAAAAAGAGGATTTACAAACATACACGCAAAGAACTACACAGAAGTAACTTTAACAATGCTTAATAAAGCTACAACTGAAGAAGTTACAGCTGAAAGCCTAATAGCAGATGGAATCATTTCAAAAGCAAATGATGGTATTGTAATTCTTGCAACAGGAACATTAGAAAAAAAATTAACTGTTAAAGCTGTAAGATTCACTAAAAAAGCTAAGGAAACAATCGAAGCTTTAGGTGGAAAGACAGAGGTGATTTAGTTGTTTAAAACATTAAAAAATGCTTTGAAAACACCAGACGTTAGAAAAAAATTAATGTACACATTAATTCTAATAGTAGTGTTCAGATTAGGATGTTACATAACTGTACCTGGAGTAAACTCATTTCAATTAGCAGAAGCTTTTAGTGGTCAAGGAATAGGGTCATTAATAGATTTAATCTCAGGAGGAGCATTCTCAAGATTATCTATATTTGCAATGTCAATAAGTCCATATATCACAGCTTCAATTGTTATACAATTACTAGCAATGGTAATACCAGCACTAGAAAGATTAACAAAAGAAGGTGGAGAAGAAGGTAGAAGCAAAATAAATCGTTATACAAAAATGCTTACAGTAGTATTAGCATTAGTAGAAGGATTAGGAATATACCTATCATACAAAAATTCAGGAATATTTATAAATTCAGAATTTATAACAGGTGTAACAGTAGTTATTTCACTAATGGCAGGAACAGCAATATTAATGTGGCTTGGAGACCAAATAACAAACAAAGGAATTGGCAATGGAATATCAGTAATTATCTTTGTTGGTATTATAGCAGGACTTCCAAGTGCAGTAACAAAAATATGGGATTTAATATTCACAGCAGTTGGATTCTCAACAACAGGACTTCTTACTGCAATAGGAATAATAATAGGTGCAATCGTATTAGTAGCAGGAGTTGTATTTGTACAACAAGCTGAACGTAGAGTACCAGTACAATATTCAAAAAGAGTTGTAGGAAGAAAAATGGTAGGAGCACAAAATACACATATACCATTAAAATTAGTAATGGCAGGTGTAATGCCAGTAATTTTTGCAAGTAGTTTTATGACATTCCCAGCAATGATCATTCAAATGTTTATAAGTGATATAGCTACAAAGACAGGTTTCTGGGCAACAATATACAAATTTTCAATTGCAACATCTTCATCAGGAGTTCCAGTTGGATATAGTATAGCAAATGCAATAGTGTACTTACTATTAATAGTAGGGTTCACATACTTCTATACTTATGCTACATTCAATCCAGCAGAAGTATCAAATAATATAAAGAAGAATGGTGGATTCATACCAGGAATAAGAGCTGGAAAACCAACAACAGAATATTTATCATCAATAATATCAAAATTAACATTATTTGGAGGAATATTCTTATCAGTAATAGCAATAATACCAATGTTATTAAGGTTTACAACATTAAATCTAGCATTTGGAGGAACATCAATATTAATCGTAGTTGGTGTAGCTCTAGAAACAGTACAACAATTAGAATCACAATTAGTAATGAGACATTATAAAGGATTCTTAGAATAAAATATATAAATAGAAAATGGATGCAACGCATCCATTTTTTAGTATCTATATAGGTAATTCTCCATATAATTCAAAGTCGGAATTTTCATACTTTTTTACATTAATTATACCGTTACAAAGAAAAATAGCAAAGAACTCAAAAGGAACTACAATTAAACCATCATAGCGTATTACACCACTTAAATTATAATTGTCTTTTATAACAAAATAGTTTCCATAAGCATAAACTTGTTCAACAGTACCTTTTTTTGAAATAATAGTATCATCATTAAAATTAATGATTGTTAATTTGTTATTAGTTTGAATAATTAATGAATGCTGAAAAGCTAAAGGTTCACTACCATCTAAATAAACATAGTTTTTATTTTGAATATCAATATTTTTCATAGAAGGCTCCTTTCAATTGAAATAAGAGTTAATAGTTACTTAATTTTACTAATAATATCACATCTAGTATAAAAAAATCAATAGAAATTTAAGCCAAAAAAATTACAAATTTTACAAAATCAATTTATTGAAAAATGAAATTTATAATGTTATAATAAAGAAGGTATTTTGATATAATAATAGTAAAATATAAGAAGGAGAGTAAACATATGAAAAGTAAAGAACAAAAAAATCAAAAATATAAAGTTAGAAAATTTGAAGGTATAACTTTAATATCACTTGTAATAACAATAATAATATTAATTATAATAGCAGGAATAGCAATAAACTTGACTATTGGAGAAAATGGGTTGTTTAATAAAGCAAAATATGCCAAAGAAGAAACAAATAAGCAAGCAGCAACAGAAAAAATAAACCTAAAAATAACAACAGTTCAAATAAATAGTTATGCTGAAAAACAAGAAATACCAACATTAAAAGAATTATCATTAGCATTAAAAGAAGATAATGAAATAGACTATGTAACAGAAAAAAGTCAAATAGCAAGTACAAAATATGAAGTAAGTGAAGAACCAACGTCAATATTTACAAAATTAAAAGAATATTCATATGAATTTGAAATAAATTCATCATTGCAATTAGCAAGCATAAATGGAATAAAAGTTGGGAAAAATGAAGTAGACTATTCAGATAGTAAAAATGAGGTAATTCTAACTAAAAAAGTACAAACTAAACCAAATGAGTGGATAAATAATATAGAAGGACCAAAAGTTACATCAGGTACATGGCTGATATGGATAAGTATATGTGATGAAACAAATACTTCTCACCATGGAAGTAAAATAGGAGGAACAGGATGTTCTACAGTAGAAGCATCTTCGACATATGGTGGAATGAATAGTACTAATGGATATTATAAAGGAGAAGAAACAAATTTAACAGCTAGAATTGCTAATCATAGCAATGTAGATAGGGAGTATACTATTACATTTAAAGCACTAAAATTATCTGATACCTATTAAAAAAATGAGCTGAAAATAGGAATAGTGAAATAACACAAAAAAATGGATGCAGGTGCATCCATTTTTACTGTATAGAGAATTCACTATATTGCTACAAATGAGAGTGTTATTGTTTTTTACTGAAATTAAACCATTACAAAAAAAGGATAGAATCAAAAGGAACAATAACTGAACCATAATAACATATAACACCTTTTAAATTCTGTGAATTACTTATAACAAAATATTCACCATATTTATAAAATTGTTAGACTATACTAATTCCTGAATAATAGTACTATCTCAAAATTAATAATTCTAATTTATTATCAGTTTGAACAATCAATAAATGCTCAAAAGCTAAAGATTGATGACCAGCTAAATGGATATAATATATTCTATAAAAAACTACATTCAATTTAAATAGAGAGTTAATAATTATTTTATTTAAAAAACATATTATACAAGGAAAAAGTAAAAAATGGGTATACTAAATAATAAAAAAGTGTTATATTATATATGAAACAAAATCAATAAATTGGAGTGATATAAATGTATATAATAATGTTAGGAAAACCAGGTTCAGGAAAAGGAACTGTAGGTAAAATGTTATCAGAAGAACTAGGAATAATACATATTTCAAGTGGAGACTTATTTAGAAGCTATGTAAAAAATGCAGGTGAAATAGGGGAAGAAATAGAAGGCTACATATCAAAGGGAAACTTAGTGCCAGATGAACTTGCAATAAAACTTGTAGAAAAAAGGTTATCAGAAAAAGACTGCGAAAATGGTGTAATATTAGATGGATTTCCAAGAACAAAAGCACAAGCAAAAGAATTAGATAGATTTTTAAATAAGAAAAATCAAAAAGTAGATATGGCGTTAGAACTTGCATTAACAGATGAAGATATAATAGAAAGAATAACAAATAGAATAGTATGTACAAATAGACATTGCCGTGAAGTATATAATTTAGAATTCAAAAAGCCAAAAAAAGAAGGAATATGTGATAAGTGTGGTAGTAAATTAGAACAACGAGAAGATGATAAACTAGAAACAGTAAAAGAAAGACTGGAAGTATACAAAAAAACCTCAGCAGATTTAATATATTACTATAAAGAAAAAGACTTACTATACTCAGTGAAATTAAACATTCATTCAGGAAAAACCTCGGCAGATGTTGCGAAAGAAGTAGAAAGATATTTATTAGAAAAATAATTTATGTTTAGAGGATGTATAAAAAATAACAAAATTTTATACATTCTTTAAACATAAATTATTTTTTTATTATACAGAGCCTATCGTAAAAGTTGTGTAAATCGGATTTCCTTCCGATTGATAACTTGAA
>CAMXOP010000044.1 GCA_947245665.1 uncultured Clostridiaceae bacterium | reverse complement strand
AGAGGGTGGGATTCGAACCCACGGTAGGCTATTAACCTACGCCAATTTTCAAGACTGGTGCCATAAACCAACTCGACCACCTCTGCATATATTACTGACCTTTGTCAGTAACGTATATATATTAACATATTTATACTAATGTTGTCAATAGAAATTTTTGGATTTTTATATATTTGTCAACCAATCGTCAATAATTCAAATTTACTTTTAATATTTTACCTCTATAACAATAATTTATCTAACATTTTACATATAATTTAATTTTGATTAATTGCTTTTTCTATTGCTTCTTTTTCTTCTTCCGATAAGGTATATGTTGATTTTCCTTCTTTTACAGGTTTTGCATATATATTTGACATTTCTCTCGAATATATGCCATTTAATACTATCCCATCATTATATTTATCTAAAATAGCTAAAGTAAAGCTCAAATCGCTTCCAGTATCTTTAAATGCACTATATCTTACAAGGCCTATTTTTTGTACACATGTATTCATATTTTCATCTAATTTATTACAACAATTTTTTAATTCTTCTTGACTTTGTTGTACTTTTTCTACAGTATCAATATATTTTTTTAATATTTCATCTATCTGTTCACCTTTTCCAAGTTTTTTCATAAATTGTTTATAACTTTTTCTTAATTTAGATAATTTTATACTGTTTAAAATATATAATACTAATAATATTATTATACCCAATAATATCATTATTAAAAATAAATCTGTTTTAAAAAAATTTAATATACTTTCCATTTGTTTTTCTCCTTTAATATTTTTAAAGAGCATATATTTTTTTATTTTATATATGCTCCGTTTAATTTCTACTTATTTATTAATTCTAAAATTCTCTCTAATTCATCATTTGTAGAATATTTTATAATTATTTTACCACTTCTAGCTCCTGCATCTAATTTTACTTTTGTTCCAAAAAATCCTTGAAATCTATCTTCTATATCTTTATATATTGCTGAATACTTTTTCTTTTCTTCTTTTGTTTTTTTATCAGCTACTTTTTTATTTTTTATACTTTGTTCTATATCTCTTACAGATCTACCTGTTTCTATTACTTTTAATGCTATTTCATATTGTTCATCTGGTTCAAAAGCTAGAAGTGACCTACAATGACCTTCTAAAAGTTTCCCTTCTAATGCTAATTCTATAACTCTAGAGTCTAAATTTAATATACGTAAACAATTTGTTAATGTACTTCTATTTATTCCCATAATGTCTGCTAACTTTTGTTGAGTTATTCCATATTCTTCTATTAATTGCCTAAAACCTCTTGCTTTTTCAATTGGATTTAAATCTTCTCTCTGAATATTTTCTATTAATGCTATTTCTTTATTTTTTCTTTCATCATTTTCTCTTACTATACATGGAACTTCTGAAAGACCTGCCTTTTTTGCTGCTCTCCATCTTCTCTCTCCTGCAACTATTTCATAAAATCCATCTTTTTTAGTTACTATTATTGGTTGAATTATACCATATATTTTTATAGATTCTGAAAGCTCTTCTATAGATTCACTATCAAATTTTCTTCTAGGTTGGTCCCTATTTGGTTCAATATCTATTACTTTTATTTTCTCTACTAATTCACCTTCTATTTTTTGCTCTTTGCTATCTTCTTTTACATCTTCTACAACTAACTTATCTGAAAATAGTGCTTCTAGTCCTTTTCCTAACCCTGTATTTTTAGCCATTTGACCATCTCTCCTTAATATTAATTTTGTTCATTTTTCTTTATAAACTCTTTAACAAATTTATCATAAGATTTCGCACCTTTTGATTTTGGATCATATACTGATATTGGCATTCCATAACTTGGTGCTTCACTTAATTTTACATTTCTTGGTATTACTGTTTTATATACTTTATTTTCAAAATATCTATTTACTTCTTTAACAACTTGATTTGATAAATTTGTCCTAATGTCAAACATTGTTAATAAAGCTCCTTCAATACTTAAATCTTTATTTAAATGTTTTTTTACAAGATTTATTGTATTTATAAGTTGTCCTAATCCTTCAAGTGCATAATATTCGCATTGTACTGGTATTAGCACGCTATCTGAAGCTGTAAATGCATTTAATGTAATTAATCCTAAAGAAGGTGGACAATCTATTATAATATAATCATAATTGTCTTTTTGACTTTCTATTTTTTCTTTCAATCTATGTTCCCTAGATATCATCGAAACAAGTTCTACCTCTGCCCCTGCTAAATTTATATTAGAAGGACATACATCCAAGTTTTTAACTACTGTCTTAGATAAAGTATTTTCTATTTCAACATCATTAACAAGAACATCATAAACAGAAAAATTAACATTTTTATCAATTCCTAATCCACTAGTTGCATTACCTTGTGGGTCGGCATCTATTAATAAAACTTTTTTACCTCTTTTAGCAAGTATTGTGCTTAAATTTACTGAAGTTGTAGTCTTTCCTACACCACCTTTTTGATTTGCTACTGATACTACTTTCCCCACTTTTAATTACCTCCATTGCTTTTTTATTGATATAATCATTTTATATAAATATATAAAAAAAGTCAATAAATTATCAAAATATTTATTGACTTTTTTATATTCTTATTATTTTATATTATAGGCTCTTTTGTTGGCATTCCAGCCTTTCTTGGGTATTTATTAGGTGTATTATTTATCTTTCTTACTATTATAATATTTCTTACAATATCACTATCTGGTAATGTAATCTCTTCTATTTTTTCAATTTTACCACCTAATACTTTTAAAGCTTTATTTGAATTTTCTATTTCTTCTTTTATATTAGAACCTTTCATACATATACATATTCCGCCTACTTTTACTAATGGAAGTAGATATTCTAATAAAATATTTAACGATGCAACTGCTCTTGACATTGCTATATCAAATTTTTCTTTATTATTTTTCCCAAAATCTTCTATTCTTGAATGAACAGTATTAATATTTTCTAATTGTAAATTATTTATTACTTCATTTAAAAAGTTTATTCTTTTATTTAATGAATCTACTAATATATAATTAGCTTTATTATATGTAATATTTAATGGTATTCCAGGAAAACCTGCTCCTGTTCCTACATCTACTACTCTCATATCATTTTCTATATATTTTGCTATTGTTGCAGAATCAATAAAATGTTTTAATATTACTTCATTTGGTTCTGTAATAGCTGTTAAATTAATTTTTTTATTCCATTCTAATAATAAATTCATATATTCGTAAAATTTTTCTACTTTTTTATCTTTTAATTCTATATCAATTTTATTTAATTTTTCTCTTAATATTGATGAAAACTCACCTATCTCCATCTCTTTTCCTCCAATTATATATTTATTAGGCACACTTATACTCTTTTTTTTATATTTCACTAATGGTGCTCATACATTATTATACTCTTCAATATTTATTACTTTTCAACGTTTCCAAATAAATTAATAATACTGATATATCAGCTGGTGAAACCCCTGATATTCTTGAGGCCTGTCCTACATTATTTGGTCTTATTTTATTTAATTTTTGTCTTGCCTCTAATCTTAATCCTTTTATATCTTCATAATTAATTTCTCTTGGTAATAATTTTGCTTCTAATTTTTTAAATTTTTCTACTTGTTCTGCTTGAAGTTTTATATATCCTTCATATTTAAGCTCTATTCCTACTTCTTTTTGTACTTGTTCTTCTAGTATTGGTCTATCTTCATCTATTTGGGCTAATTCTTCATATGTTAATTCGCTTCTTTTTACTAAATCTGCTAATTTAACTCCTGTTGTTATTTCAGAAGAATTATATTTTCTTAAAAATTCATTTACTTCTCTTGTAGGTTTTATTGTTTTATTTCTTACTCTTTCAATTTCTTTATCTATTTTATTCTTTTTATTTAAAAATCTCTCATATCTTTCATCACTTACTAAACCTACACTATGTCCTATTTCTAAAAGCCTTATATCAGCATTATCTTGTCTTAATAAAAGCCTATATTCTGCTCTTGATGTCATCATTCTGTATGGTTCATTAGTTCCTTTTGTTACTATATCATCTATTAAAACTCCTATATATGCTTGTGACCTATCTAATATAACAGGTTCTTTCCCTTGCAATTTTAAACTTGCATTTATTCCAGCAATTAAACCTTGGCACGCTGCTTCTTCATATCCAGAAGTTCCATTTGTTTGACCTGCAAAGAATAATCCATTAATCTTTTTATATTCTAATGAAAGTTTTAAATCTGAAGGATTAATACAATCATATTCTATAGCATACGCAGGTCTTGTAAATTCAGCATTTTCTAAACCTGGTATAGTTCTATACATTGCTATTTGTACATCTTCTGGAAGTGATGAACTCATACCTTGAATATACATTTCGTCAGTATTTCTTCCTATTGGTTCAACAAAAATTTGGTGTCTTTCTTTATCTGCAAATCTAACAACTTTATCTTCGATAGATGGGCAATATCTAGGTCCTGTTCCTGTTATTTCTCCACCATATAATGGTGATCTATGTAAATTTTTTCTAATTATATCATGTGTTTTTTCATTTGTATACGTTAAATAACAAGGTAATTGTTCTACATTAGGATCTATTTTATCATCAAAAGAAAAAGCTTCTGGTTCTTTATCTCCTTCTTGTATTTCCATTTTTGAAAAATCTATACTATTTTTGTTAATTCTAGCAGGAGTACCTGTTTTAAATCTAACAAGTTCTACTCCTTCTCTTTTTAAAGCTTCTGATAACTTATTTGCTGGAAATACTCCATCTGGTCCACTTTCAAAAGAAGTTTCTCCTATATATATCTTTCCTTTTAAATAAGTACCTGTAGCAACTATAATGCTATTAACTTCATATATAGCACCAATATTAGTTTCCAAACTTTTAACTTTTCCATCTTCAATAGTTATATCTACTATTTCTGCTTGTTTTAAAAATAAATTTCCTTGTTTTTCTAATGTATGTTTCATTTCAGTCTGATATTGCTTTCTATCTGCTTGAGCTCTTAAAGAATAAACTGCTGGTCCCTTAGAAGTATTAAGCATTCTAAGTTGAGTAAAAGTTTTATCAATATTTTTACCCATTTCTCCACCAAGACAATCTATTTCTCTAACCAAATGCCCTTTTGAGCTTCCACCTATATGTGGATTACAAGGCATATTTGCAACAGCCTCTAGTGATATAGAGAATAATAATGTTTTCATTCCCATTCTTGCTGCTGCTAGTGCTGCTTCACATCCTGCATGTCCTGCTCCAATAACTGCTATATCATATTTTCCTGCATTATATTTCATTTATTTCTCCTTTCATTTCCTATTAAGTTCCCATTAGGGACGTTTCCTTTTGGGAACTTACTTATTTGATATTTCATTTTTTTCTATCTTTATAACATGTATAATTTATCATTATTTATTTTCTTTATTATTTTTTTATTTACTATTTATTTATAATATCTTTGTTGAATGTTTCACGCAAACTTTTCTTGTTTTTTGTGAAACTAATAATAGGTGTTCGCTAAACCTTTTTGACAATTTTGTTTCTGTAAATATATTAAAATAAAGATTTAAAAATATTTGTCGTATTTTGTCAAATATATTTTTTATTAATTCATTTGTGAAACATTTATTGTATTCTTAATATTTAATATAGTAAATTTTATACTTTCTTATTATATAAATAGATATATTTTTATTTATATAATTTCTGTAATTATAAAATATAGACAGCGTAAAGAAATTTTAATTTATTATAAATCTACTTTTATTATTAAATAATTTATATAAATGCTCTTGAATATTCGTAACCGATTAATCGCTTACATTTTTTATTAATTTTTAATATTTTATATTTAATATTTTTTAAATTATTGCGAAAATTACAAATAAACACTTTTTTATTTTACAACATAGAAAGTATCACTTATATTATAAAAATCCCTTATTTTTTATTCTCACGTTTCTATTTTGTCTACTTTCCTAAACAAAACTTAGAAAAAATTTCATTAATTATATCTTCACCAACATTATCTCCTGTAATTTTTCCTAAATCCTCCAAAGTCTCTTTAATAGAAATAGAAATTATATCTATAGGTAAATTTAAATTTATTGCATTAATTGCTTCATTTATATTTTTTATAGAAGATGTAATTTGATTTTTATGTCTTATATTTGTTATTAAAATTCCACTATCAATATCTATTTCTTTAATATTAAACATCTTTTCAATTTCTTTATATAATTCTTCTATCCCATATCTATTTTTTGTAGATATTTTTATTACCTTTTTATTTACTTTTATTATTTCTTTATTTTTCTCTAAATTATTTTCTTGTAAATCAATTTTATTTAATAAAATAATTGCATTTTTATTTTTTATTAAATTTAATATTTTAAAATCTTCATCATTCAATTCTTTAGTGTTATCTATTATTGCTAGTATTAAATCTGCATCCTCTGCAACCTTTAATGCTCTTTCTACCCCTATTTCCTCTATTTTATCAGAAGTTTTCCTTATTCCAGCTGTATCTATTATTTTTAAAGGTATTCCTTTAATTGTTACTAGTTCCTCTATAGTATCTCTTGTAGTTCCTTCTATATCACTAACTATAGCTCTTTCTTCTTTTAATATAGTATTTAATAAAGATGATTTCCCTGCATTTGGTCTTCCTATTATTGCTGTTTTAATTCCTTCTTTTAGCACTTTTCCACTGTTAAAACTTTCTTCTAATATCTCTAATTTATATTTTATACTATCTAATAACTTAATAGCTTTACTATTTGTAACTTCTTCTATATCATATTCTGGATAATCAATAGAAGCTTCAATATCTGCCATTATATCTAATAATTCATGCCTTATTTTGCTTATATTTTCAGATAAATAACCTTGAAGTTGATTTATTGATGCTTTTGCCTCTTTTTCAGTTTTACTATTAATTATATCTATTATAGATTCAGCTTGTGATAAATCTATTCTTCCATTTAAAAATGCTCTTTTAGTAAATTCTCCAGGCTGTGCTAAAATTGCTCCATTATTTAGACATTCTTCTAATATTCTTTTTTCTACAATCATTCCTCCATGTGAATTTATTTCACACATATTTTCTCTTGTATAACTTTTAGGATTTTTAAAAAACGAAACTAAAACTTCATCTATTATTTCATTCGTTTTATTATCAATAATATATCCATATTGAATTGTATAACCTTTTATTTTCTCAATATTTATTTTATTATTTTTATTTGTTCTAAATATCTTTTCTAATATATTAAAACAATTTTCTCCACTCATCCTAATTATTCCAATGCCTCCATTACCAGTAGCTGTAGAAATTGCTGCAATTGTTTCCATCTTTTATTCCTTTCTTTTTATTTATTTACTTATTTTTTATTTAATTACTTTCTATTTAATTATAATATATTTATTGTGATATTTCAATATTTATGTTTACCTTTATATTATTTATATCTTCACTATTTATACAAATCTTTTTTCTTTTATTTTTTATATTACTTCTATTATTATTAATAAAAAAATCAAAGTTCATTTAGCAAATATACTATTAATATCAATAATATATTTAAAACTAAAATACGAACTTTGACTTCGAATTTACATTATTTATTTTTTTGCTATTACAACTCTCCTACTATCCCCTTCTCCTATGCTATATGTTTCTATTCTAGGATTTTCTTGTAATTTACTATGAATTATTTTTCTTTCAAAAGCATTCATCGGTTCTAATGTTATATTTTTTCCATTTTTTAATACTGTTTTTGATACTTTTTCTGCTAATTCTTCTAATATTTTTTCTCTTTTCTCTCTATAATTACCTATATCTAATATAAGTTTTATTCTTTCCTTTACTTTTTTGTTTGCTATTGAAGATAATATAATTTGCATTGCATTTAATGTCTCTCCCCTATATCCTATTAAATTCCCATAAGAATTTCCTTCAATATTTACTATAATTGTATTGTCTTCTATTTTTAAATTATATACTATTTTATCATTTATTTTATTAATAAATTGTTTTAAAAATTTTTCAACATCAACTTTAGCAGTTTCTATTTCATTGATATTTGAATTATATTCTTTATTAATTATTTCTGTCTTTTTCTCTATTTTTTCTTTATTTTCTTTTAACGTTAATTCTACTTTTACTACTCTAGGTGCTAGTATACTAAAAAAACTTTTTTTGTTTTCATTTTCTAATACTTTTATTTCTACTTTATCTTTAGATACTTTTAAAATTTTTAACCCATTTTCAACTGCTTCTGCTGTTGTTTTTCCTTCGGAAATAACACTATTAGACATTTTCCTTCTCCTCCTTAGAGTCCATATATTTATTTATAATTAATCTTTCTACAATCATTAATATATTGCTTACTAACCAATATAAAGCAAGACCTAAAGGTGCTATTACTGCTATTGATATAGACATTATTGGCATCATATATGACATTGATTTATTCATTTGTTCCATACTTTCTAGTTCTTCAGATTTTTCTGCATTTTTAGATTTTTGTGTTTTTGTTGTTATTCTAATTGATATAAATGATGTTATTACATATAATATTGGAATTATATATACCTTCCAATCATTTAAGCTTTGTGTAGGAACTTTACTTAAATCAAGACTTAAAAATTGCATATTTATTCTTAATTCTTCTAATTGGTTTTTTCTATTTTCTAGTTCTTCTCTATTTTCAATATTTTCATTCTCTAATTTATCTGATAACTCTTTATAATCAGATTCTATTGCATTTATTATTGATATTTCTTTGTATGTTGATTTAGTTGTACTACTTTCCTCTATTCTTGTTTTATATTCATTATATATTTCTGAGTTTTGTACTTTTTTCATATATGTAAGTGGTTGACTTACAAGCCAAAATACTGAAAGTATTATAATTAATTGTAAAATAGCACTTAAACAACCACTAAAAGGGCTTAATCCTTCTCTTTTATATAAATCTATTGTCTCTTGATTTAATTTTTCAGGATTATTTTTATATTTTGCTTGAATATTTTTCATTTCTTGTTGCATTTCGTTAGATTTTTTCATTGTTTTTTGTTGTTTTATTGTTATTGGTATTAATATTATTCTTAATAATACTGAAAAAATTATAATTGAAATACCATAATTGTTAATTAAATTATATAAAGCATTTAATACATAGCCAAATAATTCAGATATAAATCCCATTTATTTCATTCCTTTCATTTCATTTTAAAGGATCATATCCACCTTTAGTAAATGGATTACACTTTAAAATTCTTTTTATTCCTAAAAAACATCCTTTTACTATCCCATACTTTTCTATAGCTTGAATCATATATTCAGAACATGTAGGATAATATTTACATTTTATTCCTGAAAAATCTAAAATTGGAGATATAGTTCTTTTATATATTTTTATTAAAAAAATTAAGATTTTTTTCATTTTATTATTCCTGCTTTATTAAATAATTTTTCAATATCTTTACTTACATTTTTATATGTATTATTTAATATATCTGCTTGTCTATTCCATATAAACACTAAATTATATCCTTTTTTTAAATTATCTTTCTGTAAGCGATAACTTTCTCTTATTAATCTTTTTAATCTATTCCTTTTATTAGCTTTTCCTAGTTTTTTACTAATTGCTATACCTATTTTATTTTTTTCTTCTTTATTTTTATTTATATAGATAGTTACATATCTACCTCTATAAAATTTACCCTTATTTAGTACATTTTTAAATTCATAATTTTTCTTTAAAGTATCTATTCTTCTCATAAAATTCCTCCTATTTACAAAAGGATACTCTATTAATAAAATTACAAAAAAGACCACATATTTTATTTATACGTGGCCCAATTATTATGCACTAATTTTTTTTCTTCCTTTTGCACGTCTTGCTTTTAATACCATTCTTCCTGCTCTAGTTTTCATTCTTTTCATAAAACCATGTTCTTTTTGTGTTTGTCTCTTTTTTGGTTGATAAGTTCTTTTCATTTTTAGCACCTCCTGTATTTATTTATACCATAATTGGATTGTTTCTTTAAATAATTTTCTTGCTCAATAAGCTTTCTTATTATATATTAAAAACACTCTTATGTCAATACTAAGACTAAAATTTAATTATTTTTTTTATTTTCCTTGACTATTTTATTTTATTTTTATATTATATAGAAAAATAGGGAAAAAAGAAGTTTTTTTACTATTAAAGTCATAAAGTTATTATATGCGTAATTATTCACACTTGTGGATAATTTTGTGGATAACTTTATTTCTTAATTTTATTTGGAAGGATTGAGCTTATATGCAGCAAGAATTGAATGAACTTCTTACAAAAGCTAAAGAGTTATTGAAAGAAGAAATAAGCAGTATTTCTTTTGATACTTGGATTAAAAATTTAGAAATTGAAAGTATTGATGGGCGGAAATATTATACTTACTACTCCAACAACTTTTACAAAAGATATATTGGATGCTAAGTATCACGACCTATTAGTTAATACTTTCAAATTTTTGACTAATAAAGAATGTAGTATTACTATTATTTCTTTAGAAGATAGAAATAAAAACGCATCAAGTCAAGCTTCTCTAAGTACTTATAATAATACTACTGTAATACCTAGTAATGAATCATTAAATCCAAAATATACTTTTGAGTCATTTGTTGTAGGAAATAACAACCGTTTTGCACATGCTGCTTCTTTAGCAGTAGCAGAAGCACCAGCTACAGCATATAATCCACTTTTTATATATGGTGGTGTTGGACTTGGAAAAACTCACTTAATGCATTCAATAGGTAATGAAATTTTAAGAAATAACAGAAATTCTAATATTTTATATGTTACTTCTGAAAAATTTACAAATCAATTAGTAAATGCTATTAGAGATAATAAAACTGAGCAATTTAGAAATAAATATAGAAATATTGATGTACTTTTAATTGATGATATACAATTTATTGCTGGAAAAGAAAGTAGTCAAGAAGAATTTTTCCATACATTTAATACTTTACATGAAAATGGAAAACAAATTATTATTTCTAGTGATAGACCACCTAAAGATATTAATTTATTAGAAGAAAGGTTAAAATCTAGGTTTGAATGGGGATTAATTGCTGATATATCTAGTGCAGATTATGAAACTCGTCTTGCTATACTTAAGAAAAAAGCTCAATTAGATAATATATTAATAGATGATGATATATTAGCTACAATAGCTACTAGAATTGATAGTAATATTAGGGAACTAGAAGGTGCTTTAAATAAATTAATAGCAAGAGGTTCTTTAATTAATAGTCCTATAACTATGGAAATGGCAGAATGGGCTATTAATGAAATAGTTACATCTAAAGAGAAAATTATTTCTTCAGCTTATATACAAGAAACAGTAGCTAAATATTTTAATATAGATGCTAAAGATTTAAGTGGGAACAAAAGATCAGCAGATGTAGTATTTCCAAGGCAAATAGCAATGTATTTATGTAGAAATATTCCTCAACTTTCATTACCTCAAATAGGTAAAGATTTTGGAAATAGAGATCATACAACAGTACTTCATGCATGTAACAAAATAGAAAAAGAAATACAAGAAAATAAAAATACAAAGTTAATTGTGGATAGTGTTAAAAACATCATATTAGCAGATAAATAGTTTTAATATAAACAAAAACTTTAAATTTTAAAAAATATTGTTTGGAAAAATGACTGTTTGGAAAAACAATTTGTAATTCTTCTTACGGAAGAGCCGCATTAGATATCCACAGTTATATGTGAATTTTGTGTATATAACATGTTAATAAATAAGTTATTCACAATTTTAATTTTAAGATGTTTATAACTTTACATTTTATCCACTAGGTTATCAACATGAAAAAATATGGGGAAATAAAGTATTAACATACTTATCCACAGAATCCACAGTACCTACTACTACTACTACTATAATTATTAAATATATATAAAGGAGTTTGATTGAAAATGAAAATAGTTTGTGAAAAGGAAAAAATACTTAAAGCTATTAATTCCGTAACAAAAGCGGTAGCTTCAAAAACAACAATGCCTATATTAGAAGGTATACTAATTCAAACAAATGATAAAGAAGTAAAATTAACAACCTATGATTTAGAAATAGGTATAGAATATATAATAGATGCTAATATACAAGAACAAGGAGCAACAGTAGTAAATGCCATAATGTTTAGTGAAATAATAAGAAAACTTCCAGATACAGATATAAATATATCATTAAATGAACAAAATTTATTAGTAATAGAATGTGAAGGTTCATTATATAAATTGGCAACAATGAATCCAGATGAATTTCCAGAATTACCACAGATAAATGTTGAAAATTCAATTTCTATAGAACAAAATTCATTAAAAGAAATGATAAGAAAAACAATATTTGCAGTAAGTACAGAAGAAAATAGACCAATATTTACAGGGTGTTTATTTGAAATAAAAAATAATAAATTAAATGTAGTTGCAGTAGATGGTTTTAGATTAGCATGGAAATCAAAATTTTTACAAAATAATAGTAATGATTTTACAGCAGTTATTCCAGGAAGAACTTTAAACGAGGTTAATAAAATAATATTAGATTCATTTGATAATATAAAAATAGGAGTAGCAAAAAATCAAGCATTATTTGAAATGGAAAATTGTAAATTAGTTACTAGATTGTTAGATGGAGAATTTTTAAATTATTCAAGTGTAATTCCAGAAAATTGGGAAACAAGAGTAAGAGTAAATAGAAATAATATTCAAAATAGTTTTGAAAGAGTTAGTTTAATATCATCATCTAGTATAGAAAAAGAAAAGAAGTATCCTGTAAAAGTATCAATAGATATAGGAAAAGTAACAATTTCTTGTACAAACCAAACAGGAGATGCAAAAGAGGAAATGTATGTTTCAACAGAAGGACAGAACTTAGAAGCAGGATTTAATCCAAAATATTTCTTAGATGCCTTACGTGCAATAGATGATGAAGAAATAAATATAGATTTTGGAACAAGTATTTCACCATGTATAATAAGGCCAGTTGATGATGGAGATTATATATATATGATATTACCAATTAGACTAAAAGATTAGAAAGGAGGTTGGAAGTTGGAAGGTTAATATAAGAGAGATTTTAATAAATCTCAATATAATTAATTAAAAATAATAATTGATAATATTTGAGAAAATCCTTTGAATAATTGGTAATAAAAATTACCAATAAAAAGAAATGTATAATAAAAGTAATTATCCACAATTAATTAATAATATGTGTATAAAGAATAATTCAACTTCCAACCTCTAAAAATATGTACATTAATAAAATAAAATTATCAAATTTCAGAAATTATGATGAACAAGAAATAAAATTAGCACCAAATATAAATATTTTTTATGGAGATAATGCACAAGGAAAAACAAATATTATAGAATCTATATTTTTATGTTCAATTGGAAAATCTTTTAGAACTAATAAAGAAATTGAATTAATTAAGTTTAATAAAGATATTGCTTCTGTATATATTGAATATGAAAAAAGTGATAGAAATGGGAAAATAAAAATTGATCTAAGTAATAAAAAAAATATTTATATAAATGGAATAAAAATAAAAAAATTAAGTGAATTATTAGGAAAAATAAATACAGTAATATTCACACCAGACGATATAAATATACTAAGAGATGGACCTCAAAAAAGAAGACGTTTTTTAGATATTATGATAGGACAATTAAGACCAAACTATATTCATATATTAAATATGTATAATAAAACATTAGAACAAAGAAATAATTATTTAAAACAAATAAAAGAAAATAATAAAAAAGAAGAAATGTTAGATATTTGGGATGAAAAATTAGCAGAATATGGAGAAAAGATATATATTTATAGAAATGAATTTATAGAAAAAATAAAAAGTAAAATAGATAAAATACATAAAAAAATAAC